>NZ_JBQQBQ010000012.1:0-292162 GCF_052245915.1 Nonomuraea sp. 10N515B | reverse complement strand
GCCCTTCAGCTAACCAGACCGGCACCAACGGTGGGGAGATAAATGGCCGCCGTTGGGGAGACCTTCGTGGCCGCCAGCGGGGAGAACTCCAGGCCGCCTACGGGGAGAACTCAGTGACCGTTGACACCCAAGGGCGAGGACTTCTTCTGGAACGGCTACAAGTTGCACATCAGCGAGACCTGCCACACCACCGCTGAGGCGAACGGCGACACGAACGGCGAGAGCATCGTGCCGCCCAACCTGATCACGAACGTGGCCACCACGGACGCGACGGTGCCCGACAGCCAGATGACCGAGAAGATCCATCAGATGCTCGCGGCACGTGGGCTGCTGCCCGGCGAGCACTACCTCGATTCCGGTTACCCGTCCGCGGAACTCCTCGTGAGTGCCCGCCAGAGGTTCGGGATCGCGCTCATCACCCCGGTTCTGCTTGATCACTCATCGCAAGCCCGCGCCGCCGCCGGCTACGACCGTTCGGCGTTCACCATCGACTGGGACGCCGAACAGGTCGCCTGCCCGCAAGGACAGGCGAGTTCCTCGTGGAGCCGGTGCACCCAGCGCGGTACCGAGGCGATCGTGGTCAAGTTCAGCGGCGAGGCCTGCCGGCCGTGTCCGGTTCGCTCCTTGTGCACCTCGGCCACCAAGGGGGGACGCCAGCTCACCATCCGCGCCCGCCCACTCCAAGAAGCTCTTGACCAGGCCCGCATCGATCGGGCCAGCAGGCACTGGCAGGACAAATACAAGCTCCGCGCCGGAGTCGAGGGCACCATGCGCCAGGCCGTCGCGGTCGCCGGGGTTCGCCCGGCCCGCTACCGAGGACTGGCGAAGGTCCACCTCGAACACGTCTTCTCCTCCGTGGCGCTCAACCTCATTCGTCTGGACGCCTGGTGGAACGGGCATCCGCTCGACCGGACCCGCACTGGCCACCTGGCCCGCCTCGAACTGGAAGAACTCGCTCTCGCAGCCTGAGACGAGTTAACCAGCAGGGTCCGTGACCAGTACAAACGCATGACCTACCGGCCGCATCGGTCGTTCAAGAGTCGCTGGTACAGCTTCAAGTGCTCCTCAACAAGGATGGTCCCGTCGAGGTTCTTGCGGGCCCAGGCACCCGCCGCAGCCGCTAGCGAGTGAGCCAGCTCCGAATCGTCAAGGAGACGGTATACGGCATCCGCCAAGGCCACGGGATCGGAGGGAGGAACAAGGACGCCGCGGCCATCCAGAAGCTCGGGCGTGCCTCCCACCGCGGTGGCGACGACCGGTCGTCCAGCGGCCATGGCCTCCATGATCGCATTACTCAGGCCTTCGTTGAGCGAAGGAAGAACGGCCACGTCCGAGCGGGCAAGGAATGGTCTGACGTCGGTGCGAGATCCCATGACCCGCACGTCGACCTTGAGATCGGACGCGTACCTCTCCAGGCTTCCACGCTCGGGTCCGTCGCCGACGAACACCAGAGTGCAGGGCCGATCCTTCAACGAGAGCATCGATGCGGCCTCGATGAGGAAACGATGCCCCTTTACCGGCAAGAGATTGGCCACGCATACAACCACGGGGAGAGAGGTCTCGATCGGCTCGGGCGTGATCCGCTCGAACGCTGATGCCGGAAGACCGTTGTAGATGACGCTCAGCTTCCGTCCCGGCACACCCTCCACAATGCGTGCGTCTTCCATGACCGCAACGGCATTGGCGATGACGTGATCCGTGATGCGAGTCGCCCACCTTTCCACGGCGAACACCCACCTGCGCCCCTGTTTGAAAAAGCTCTGACTACGTCGGCCGGCGACCACCACCGGAACCCCCGCCAGGCGGGCGGCAGGAGCCCCCAGCACGTAACTCGCATACAGAAACGCATGGAACACCTGAGGCTTGAGCCGCCGCAACAGCCGGACCAGGCTGATACCACCCTTCAGCCCTTTGGCTAGGGCCTCCGGCCGAGACGCGAAGGAGCCGAGCCGCAACTCATGCACCTCGATCCCGGCCGAACGCAATGCCGGTGCATGAGCCCCACCCTCCTGCAGGAGGATCACGTGGGTATCCATGCCACTGTGCCGTAGCGCACGAGCCAGTAAGCACAGCTGAACCTCCGTGCCCCCCATCCGCTGCAATTCGTTAATGAGGAGGGCAACTCTCCGAAGCGCTACCACGACAGCTCCCATGGGCACTCATCGACACCGAGTCGCTACTCAGCGTGTCCGATCGGACCCTCATGGTCAAGACAGACAAAGGGTGTGTCGCACGAAGCCGCGAAGGCCCGCCTCTGCGATACTCGTGTCGGGTCGATCACGCTCTGTAGTAGCGAGCCATCGAAGGGTCATGCCCCCGACACATCGTCATCCTTCTCCATCTACTGAACGGTCAGTCGAATGACTCTGTCGAAACCCACGCCTGTCGGCAGTGATCCAGAGAATCCGTGGTACTCGATGCTGCGCTGCCTCCGCTGCCATGCCGCGCTCCGCCTCCTCCACGGCGAACTCGCATGCCAGGCATGCGCGAGCACGTACCCCATCGACGACGAAATCCCGAGATTCGTCCCGCAGGAAAGCTACGCCGAAGGATTCGGTTACCAGTGGAACCGACACCGGCTGACTCAACTCGACTCCTACTCCGGCATGCCGATCTCCCGTGATCGGGTCATGAATGCCAGCGGTTGGACCGCAGAGGAGTTGCGTGGAAAGACCGTGCTTGAATGCGGTAGCGGCGCCGGGCGCTTCACCGAGGTACTCTGCGAGACCGGCGCCATCGTGACGTCGTTCGACATCTCCAGCGCGGTCCACGCGAACGCCGCCTCGAATAGTCGCTTCTCCAACCTGCGCCTGCTACAGGCCAGTATTTACGACTTGCCGCTCCCTGAAGAGTCCTTCGATTACTTGATTTGTTTCGGCGTGATCCAGCACACACCAGACGTCGAGCGTACCTTCAAGACACTCTTCCGTTACGTGCGCCCGGGTGGCCGTTTCTGCATCGACGTGTACGCGGCACCGATTGCCTATCTTCATCCCCGGCATCTCCTACGCCCAGTGACCAAGCGTATTCCTCCCGCGCGGCTCTACGGGATCGTCCAGAAAATTGCGCCGAAGCTCCTCCCGCTTTCCATGATGCTCACTGCAATACCCCGTGTAGGAGCGTATCTGGCCCGCTTGGTTCCCGTCGCGAATCATCGGCATCTTAACCTGCCCAACAAGAAGGCCATGCGAGATTGGTCAGTGCTTGACACCTTTGACTGGTTCGCGCCACGATACGAGCGGCCACAGACACGTAGGCGTCTGCAGCGGTGGACGAAGGAAGTCGGTTTGTCCAAGGTATCGATCGAACGTCACCGCGGACTATACGTGATAAGCGGCATCAAGTAGCCCGGCACGCAACGCATTCAGTTGCTGTGCGGGCCGGATCGTCAACCGTCTTGGCCGGCACCTGGTAAGCGCCTGAACCTCGGACAACCCAACAACGCTCCCGCCATTGGACATCGTCGTGAACATCGCCGACGCGCCGCCGGGACCGCACTGCCCAACACAGATGGGGACAATCACAGCGCCATCCACCCCGCTGACCAAAATAGCGGACGGTCACATACCCATCCGGAAGGTCACGACCTGCCCTCGGCCTGAATGTTGACGCATTCAGGCGTTGAGCCTTCTTCATCCATGCCCATCAACGGGTTCTGGGAACAGTCGCAATCAGGCCCAGGGGCTGATCCAGGTGAACGGGATACCGACGGCAAGCTGCGCACAGTCGGAATGCGGTGGGGCCTTGTGCGCAGAGCAGATGCCCTACGAGGCCGCCTCCGTCCGAGTGCCAATGACGGGCGTCGTGTCACTATTAGTGGCGGTGCGCCGCGCTTTGCCGTGGGCCATGGTGAGGGCCAGCGCCATGCAGGCCAGGGGGAATGCGGGTAGAAGATAACGGTATTCGGGCCAGCCCGTAGCTACCGCGAGCACCACGAGTGCAACCGCTATTGTCCATGGCATCACCGACGGAGCCGGCAGACGTCTATAGCGGACTGCAAGCACCATGGGTGCCGCCATCACAGCGAACAGGCCAAGCCCAGGCAGAAATACCCAATACTGATACCGTTCGAGGAACATCTGGAAACGATCGATTCCGAGGACCGTATCTCCGTATCCATACATTGCCGCCATGTCCACCGCCCGCGGTTGGACTCCCATGTATTTTGCAACTGAGAATAGAAAGACGGAATCGTTGTCCACCGGGGGGTCGCTCATGGCAAAGGCCCGGGCCAAGTCGCGCACCACTACCAGAGTGTAGTCCACAGGCTGGGCAGCGATGGCGTGCAGTGCGAACCGTCGTGCGAGGGAATTGTTCTCCGGGCCGAACGGAGGGCTACTCGTATGGTAATACCAGGCATTAGGCCCCCATTCGTAGGATCCAGGATCCTTCGGATGCAGCAACAGGTTCCATGGCCAGGCGCCTGCGGCTTGGTACGATTTCGGCGGGCAGAGTGGTGCGAGATCGGCCGGGGGCCGTATCTCTGCGCAGTCGGCGAACGACATAGTGCGCGACCAGAGGATCAGCCCGTTGTTCGCGCCGACGGTGAGCCAGCCGTGGTGTACCTGAAACCACAGACCATAGGCCAAGAGCGGCGTGAGGCAACTCGCTATGGCCGCGAGCAGCGTGCGGAACCTGACTCGCTGCACCAGTAGGAGCGCCAAGTACACGACCACAAGGGGCATACCTATCGATCTGGTGAGCGCGGCGGCGGCGATAAGGAGTCCTGCCAATACTGCTGTCGGCACTGTAAGTCGACGCCGCCATAGGGTGACGACGACAGCCCCTGTCAGACAGAAGGTGAACAGCGTCTCGCTGAGCAAGGAATGCTCGATCAAGAGTTGGCGAGGATCAAGGAAAACGGGAAGAGCAGCGGCCGCCGCCAGCATCGGGCGCACCTGCCATCGACGGAGCAGGGCATAAACCATGATCCCGATACCAAGCCCCATGACATGTTGGATCGCCGCTACGAGCACATTGCTATGAAAGGGCAGGAGAGTTCGGAGAAATATTGAATAACCTAGAGGCTTCGCGGGGTTGGGCAAGAGTTGCAGCGAGTGGGCCACGTAGCTGCCTGAATCTCCAAACCAGAACGCTCGCGGATAGCCAAGCATGGCTGCCGAACGCAAGAACACAGCGATGGCGACGGCGAAGACGATCGGTTTACGAACGACGGTGAACAGAAGTGATTCAAGAGGAGCGGCGGCGGAGCCATCCGGCCTCATGCCACTGAACTCTCGTTCCCGGCGCAGTCGATTCATGAGACGGCTACTCGTCATTTGAGCAAATTCCTTCGAACTTCATGGACGCGTCCAGCTCGTCCTTGCGCCGCGACTAATGCACTCAAAGAGTAATGGACGCACCGCGCGAAACTGCGATGCACATAATTGGGAGAGCCCTGACATGTGCGGTGTCGGCGATAATTCGCGTTACGTCGTCGTCGCGCCAGGTATGGCGGTTCGTCGGGCTTGTCAAACGTGCGGTCTGGGCATGCCCGACTTGACTAATAATCGACCATGGTCGATAACCCCGCTACCAGCGGCTCTTCTACTTGTCGATCAGATTCGCCAAAGCATGAAAGGATCCGTTTATTGGCGCGGTCGGTGTGCTCGTGCGATCAGTGAGACGCCGGGCAGAGACTTCACCGGCAGGTACCTTTCCAGCATGATCACTGCTGTGAGTCCCAGATTGACCAGGCGCGGTGTCTCCATGACATCGGACCCGGAGGTGTGTTTTCGCCGCCGGGCGACGACGGGCCGGAGCAATACGTTCCAGCTCCAGACCCGATCGATGGTCAAGCCCTGCGCCGTCAACAGTGCGTACAGGCCGTCGTATGTGTAGCGGCGGACATGGCCTGACGCCACATCATGCGCCGACCAGAGCGTCATGTCGCAGGGTACGGAGATCAGCGCCGTTCCACCGGGCCGAAGCACGCGCAGGAGCTCTCGAGCCGCTCGGCCGTCCTCCTCGATGTGCTCGAGCACATCGAGGGCGAGGACGAGATCGAATGATCCATCGGGCAACGGCAAATCACGTGCGTCAGCGTGGATCGCCTTCAGCCCACGTCCGCGAGCGAGTTCCACCGCTGTTTCCGAGTAATCCGCGACCAACGCGTCCCATCCGTGCTGAACCAGCACCCGCGTGTTGCCGCCCCCTGCGGCACCTACGTCGAGAGCCCTGCCCGGTGTGCCGAGGCGGCGCAGCTCACGCGCGAGAATGGCGCGCCGCTCGCGATACCACCAATGCCGGTCCTCCAACTCGACCGTGCGACGAATCTCCGTGGCTTCCATGGTCCCCCTAGGTCAAGCGACGCCACCATGCCTGGTTGTCGCGGTACCACTGCACGACTTCAGCTAGACCTTCGTCGAAGGTGACCAGGGGTTCGAAGCCGAGCCCCTGGATTTTGCTGCTGTCGACTGAGTAGCGTCGGTCGTGTCCAAGCCTGTCCGGCACGTTCTCCACCATGCTCCAGTCCATGTCGCAGGCGGCGAGCAGCCGATATGTGAGCTGCCAGTTGGTCAGCTCGATCCCGCCCCCGACGTTATAAACCTCGCCACCGGCACCCTTGGCCAGGACCAACTGGACCGCACGGCAGTGGTCCTCAACATGGAGCCATTCGCGGGCATATTGGCCGTCCCCATACAGAGGAACGCTCCGTCTGTCGATCAAGCGAGTGATGAAGAGCGGGATGATCTTCTCGGGGTACTGATAGGGGCCGTAGTTGTTGGAACAGCGGGTCACCCGGACATCAAGCCCATAGGTCTGGTGGTACGCGCGGCAGAGCAGGTCCCCTCCGGCTTTGGAAGCCGCATACGGGGAGTTGGGCAGGAGCGGCTCGGATTCGACGCAGGATCCGTCATCGATGGATCCGTATACCTCGTCTGTGGACACCTGGATCACCGTACGGACGTCGGTGTCCAAAGCCGCCTGCAGAAGCTGTTGCGTGCCGTACACATTGGTGACCACGAAATCTCCGGGACCGGCTATCGACCGATCAACGTGAGTCTCCGCCGCGAAATTGAGTAGGACGTCGTGACCTGGCAGCACCTCGGCGAGGAGTTGGGCGTCGGTGATGTCCCCGTGGACGAAGGAGAAGCGCGAGTGCCCAGTGACCGGACGCAGATTCGCGAGGTTGCCGGCATACGTGAGTTTGTCCAGCACGGTCACATGTGCGTCCTCGAAGCCGGCGTAGCGGCCGGCTATCAGCGACCGCACGTAGTGGGAGCCGATGAATCCCGCACCGCCTGCCACGAGGATTCTCATGCCCGCACCTGCACCTTGCTGTGGTCGCCCAGCATCAGTTGATGCGTGTTGGGAACTCCCTCTGCCCGGGTGACCTCGACGTTCCGCCCAATCAACGAGTACGTGAGCCGGGACACCCCCTTAATGGTGGAGTCCTTCAGCACGATGGCATATTCCACCTCTGCGTCCTGCAGCAGGCAGTTCTCCGCGATCGAAGTGTAGGGACCGACATATGAGCTGCTGACCTTGGTCCCGGCACCTATGACCGCAGGTCCGCGGATCACCGATCTCTCCACCGATGCCCCGGCCTCGATGATCACATTGCCGGTGACTTCGGAACGCGTGTCCACCATTCCCCGGACTCCCGGAGCGATCCTCTCCAGCACGATGCGGTTGCACTCCAGCATGTCCTCGAGTCGCCCCGTGTCCTTCCAGTAGCCGGTGACGAGGTGGGAGTGGACGCTGAAGCCGTTGTCAATGAGCCATTTGATCGCGTCCGTGATCTCCAGCTCGCCGCGCGCAGAGGGCATGATCGCTCGGACCGCTTGGTGGATGGCCGGTGAAAAGGTGTAGACGCCGACAATCGCAAGATCGCTGCGTGGGCGCTCGGGCTTCTCCTCCAGCCGGAGGATCTTCCCCTCCGGGCCGAGTTCGGCGACGCCGTAGAACTGGGGTTCGGTGACCTTGGTGAGCAGGATCTGGGCGTCGTAGTTCGCCATGCGAAAGGCATCGACAAGGTCAGCGATCCCGCCGATCAGGAAATTGTCGCCCAGGTACATCACGAAAGGCTCGTCCGCCAAGAAGTCTCTGGCGATCAACACGCAGTGCGCCAGACCCAGCGGTGCTTCCTGGGGAATGTAGGTCACGTGGAGGCCGAAGCGTGAGCCGTTGCCGACGGCAGCCCGAACCTCGGCTCCCGTATCGCCGATGATGATGCCCACGCTGGTGATGCCCGCGTCCCGTATGGCCTCGAGCCCGTAGTAGAGGACAGGCTTATTCGCAACGGGAACCAGTTGCTTCGCTGATGTATGGGTCAGCGGGCGAAGCCGTGTCCCCTTACCACCCGCCAGAACGAGCGCCTTCATCGTCTGCTGAGTCCTTCCGCGAAGAGCGCATGGCGGTAGTGACCACCATCCACTCGATCGTGCCGAAGAACTCCAACGTGGAGCCTTCCGCCACTCAGCGCTTTGTTCAAAATTGTTACGCGCCTTGCCGTGACCAGACTTTTCCACGATTACGACATATTCCCGGACGGCGTGTCACATGGCCTATCAGCAACATCGTGATGATGATAAGAGCCAGAACCAGGACGATTGAAATTCCGACAAATCCGACAATAATGGGAATCCATGGCGTTCGGTCGATCCGACAGACGGCATCGGCCCACAGGTCGGGAGTCATCGCCCGACAAAGGCGGCCGATCTGCGCCAGGGGCGATCAGATCCACGAGCAAGGCGGCGATACACAAGCACAATATGAGTCGACACTTAAAAGCTAACGCTGATAATCGAGGGACCAAATGTCGGTGTCTGTGGTCATACCATGTTATCGCTCTGCGCGTACTCTTCCGACACTAGTGAACAGACTCACATCCGTCCTACATGATCTGTCCGTTCCGCATGAGGTGATCCTTGTCGTCGACGGGAGTCCAGACGATACGTGGAAGGTCGCCGAAGAGTTGGCCCACCAGGCAGGGCCTGTTCGCGCAATCCTGCTGTCGCGTAACTATGGGCAACACAATGCTCTGGTCGCCGGAATAAGAGAGGCGGCATTTCAAGTGGTCGTCACGATGGACGACGATCTGCAACATCTGCCCGAACAGATTCCCCTCCTGTTGGCCGCCATCGAAGGCGATCACCTCGACCTGGTGTACGGCGTCCCGCACGACGAGGAGCACGGTTTTCTCCGCAGCCTCGCCTCCAGGACGGTCAAGGCGTGCATGGCCCGCGCACTGGGAATTCGAAGCGCACGGACGATTAGCGCCTTCAGGGCCTTCCGCACGCACCTGCGCGACGGCTTCAAAGAACTGGCCGGACCCCACGTGTGCGTCGACGTGGCCCTCTCATGGGCCACCACGCAAGTCGGCTCAGTCGAGGTGCGGATGAACAAACGCGTCGATGGGCGGTCCAATTACACACCACGCCTTCTGCTTCGGCATGCGGCTAATATGCTCCTCGGCTATAGCGCCGCTCCCCTGCGCGCGGCGAGCTATCTAGGATTCCTCGTCGGCGTTTTGGGACTGCTCTTGGGCGGCATTGTGCTGTGGCGATTCGCAAGGGGCGACACCACGGTGGCCGGGTACACCACGATTGCCTCAATGGTGGCGTTGTTCTCATCGGCGCAGTTGACGGCCATCGGTGTGCTCGGAGAATACATCGGTCGCATTCATGGCAGCGGCATGGGACGGCCGGCCTATTTGGTCTGTCAGCGCGTGGGGTCGTCCGGCTCCGTGGAAGTTCATCGACCGCCAGACGGCGCTATGCTCCGCCCCCGTGCAGGAGTGGTCGCCGGATCAGGTGAACGGTGAGCAGGGTCTGTACTGGCACGAACCCGTACCTCGTCCAGGCGCGCTGCACCCGTGTGTTGTGCCCCTGGGTGGAGATGACAACTTCTGCCGCACCACGCCCGAGCGCGCGATCCTCAACCGCTCTCAGCAAGTGAGCGTAAAGCCCACGCCCTTGTACCGCGGGGACGACACCGGCCAGCAGAATCTCCGTCGTTGATTCGTCCTCCTCCAGCGTGGCGATGCCGCAGACGCGGGAGTCGTCAGTCAGCGCCAGGCACTTCCCAGCAGCGGTCGATCTCAATGCCCATTCCTGATAGCCCTCCAGAGCCGCGGCGGCACCGAGGAGAGGATTCGCCAGATAATGATTTCCATATCTCGCGAATATCTCGGAAATAAGCGCTCTGACCATGGCTACACTGGTCAATTCGGTAGCGCGTATATCCCCTTCCGGTTCCGGTGGGCGGCCTTCTCCCGCGGGCAAGCGCCAATACACCAGAGTATCGGCGAATACGGCTGCCCTGTCGAGCATGGCCAGCTTCGCGAACCATCCGACATATTCCGCTGGATATCGCAGGACGATGACGTCTGCAGCCGAGCCCATGATGGCTTCGCGGACGGCCGGAAAAGAGAATCTCGTCTCATCGACAACAGTCAGTCGCTCCACCGAATACCCGAATCGGGCGGACTCGAGTGGGGACGCCTGGGCTCGCATGGCATTCGCCCCTATCACCGTGCGCTGCGCAATCAGCTCAGCTTGTATGTCCGGGCGGCGTCAATGACGTGTGCCACGTCGTGCTCATCCAGATCAGCGAAGAGCGGCAACCGGACCAGCCGATCGGCGATCTGCTCCGTGACGGCGCAGCCCCCGGGGGCCTGCCGCCCGTGCCGCATCCCAGCGGGCGCTGAGTGCAGGGGCTGGTAGTGGAAAGCCGCCTGCACGCCTCGCTTGGCCAGGTGAGCGATGAACGCCTGGCGATTCTGTAGATCGGGGAGCAGAAGATAGTACAGGTGAGCCGGGTGCTTGCAGCCGTCCGGAATCATGGGCTGTGGAATCCCATTGCTCGCCGCCCAGTCAGCCAAGCCATCATGATACGCCTGCCATACGGCGTGACGGCGCAGCTGGATCTTGTCGAACGATTCCAACTGCGCCATGAGTAGTGCCGCCAGCACGTCGGACGGCAAGTAGCTCGAACCGATGTCGAGCCAACGATATTTGTCCACCTGGCCCCGGAAGAAGCGGCTGCGATCAGTGCCCTTCTCCCGCACGATCTCAGCTCGCACGACCAGCGCTGGATCGTTGAGGAGCAGCGCGCCGCCTTCTCCGCACTGAACGTTCTTGGTTTCGTGAAAACTCTGAGCAGCTATGGAGCCGAACGACCCCAGAGGCTTCCCGTGGTAGGAACCACCCAAGCCGTGCGCGTTGTCCTCGATCAGGGCAAGACCGTACCTCTTGGCAACCTCGCCGATGATCTCCATCGCGCAACCGACGCCAGCGTAATGAACGACCACGATGGCGCGCGTGCGATCGGTGATGGCCGCCTCGATGAGCCGCTCGTCTATGTTCAGCGTGTCCGGCCTGCAGTCGACGAACACGGGTACCGCCCCCCGCAGCGCATACGCATTGGCCGTCGACATGAATGTGTACGACGGCATGATCACCTCGTCGCCGGACCGGAGATCAAGCAGAATCGCCGACATTTCAAGGGCATGCGTACAGGAGGTGGTGAGGAGAACCTGGCCCGCCCCGGTCATCTCGCTAAGGAGCCGGGTGGCCCGATGCGTGAAGGGGCCGTCCCCGGCCGTTTTTCCATGTCGCACAACCTCCGCGACGTAACCCAGCTCGTTCGCCGAGACATGCGGCCTGTTGAAGGGAACAGTTCTCAACCTGGTTGTGCTCACAGTCGCAAGTGAACACCGGTGGGACCGTTGACGCGCACACTGCCGCCGCGTGTTGGGAAGCCCTTGCGGAGGTCTTACCCGCAACCGACCGGTAGATCGCCGGCTCGGCGGAGATCGATCATCGTTCCGTCCGCCCTGTTCCAGGGTGCGCCCCTATTCGAGTTGCCTCGATGCTCCAAGATAGTTGTCAAGCGGCAGCTGGAGATCATTGAGGGTTTCCATCCTGAAGCCGGGCGTTGATCCACGCGCCCCGTGTTTCCCGTTCGATCACAGAACCCGGCCCTTGCTGACGCAGCATGACCCCGACCCGTATTACTGGCGGACTATTTCTAGTCGCGGCTGTCGCCCGGTATCCGGTACACGGAGTAGTTACTGGAGCGGAACATGAGCGGGGCGACGTCCTCCATCTTTGAGCCCGGGCCCATTCTGCGTTCGTCGACAAACAGCCAGGTCACTCCGTAATGCTTTTGCAGATGACGGACAGTGGCCCTTGACGGTGCTTCGAACGCTTGCCTGTTCGCCTCGAACCGGCGAGGATCCCAGAACTGAGGATCGATATTCCGTCCCGGTTGCCAGCTTTGCTGTCCCCGCGGTGTGTACCCCCACCCCTCGAGGAGGACACGGCGCTCGGTGAACGCAGACACCCAAAGTCGGACGTGGTTGCACGGAGCCTCCAGCCGCCAGTCGCAGTGCGCGTTCGTCGCGATCAGCTCGTCCGGCCGTGACTTCGCGCGCAGCCACCGTAGCGCGGTCAAGGCGGTTGAGGGCATCGCCTGCGTCTCCTCGGGGGCGTTCGGCAAACGGAGAGCTCCGTCCCTAACGGGCACACCAATGACGGCGAGGCGCTCGTATATCTCGACAGGCAGGCTCATGGCCATGAACGAGACGATCGCCACTGCCCCGGCGCGAACCCAACCCATGGATACCGCCAGGTAGGCGATCACCAGGACGGCAATGATCGCGAAGATGACGTACGGCCTGAATAGGTCGGCCTCCGATTTGCCCGGTCCCAAAGGGACGCCGACTGCGAAGAGGACAGGCAGCACGAAGGCCGCCCCGGCTCCGACGATGGCCGCGAAGGTCGTCCCGTGCGGCAAATTCGCGCGCGACAGGGCGAGGAGCAGGCCATAGACCGCGACGATGGTCAGGTAGGGAAGGGCGCCCATCAAAAAATAGAGCTCGCCATGCCCGGGATGGCCGAACATCAGCACCACGCCGAGCCCTGCGGCACCGATGCCGAGCATGAGGGTCACACCGGGGCTGGTCAACAACCCCGGCCGACTGGCCAGTCCCGCGATCCCTGACCAGGCCAAGGTCCAGCACAGCAGATACACCATCGCGAGACCGAGTAGCGCGACCAGCGCGGGCTCACTGTTGGTCAGCTGCAACCAGGTCACACGCATGTGAGCGAGAGGAGCGAAGACCATCCCCAACTTCACCTGGCCGAACAGCACGAGGTGCGAAAAGAGCAGACATAGAGCGGTCATCAGCAGGATGGCCAACGCAGCCCAGGGCATCGGACGTCTTTTGACGACCTCGACCACGATCACGGCCATCAGTCCCGCGAAGAGCAAGGGTAGAAATATGGCCTTGGCCCCTATGATCGCGATTAGAAAGATTCCCAATAGGAGCCACTTGACAAGACCCGAGCGTGCGCGCCGGACAAGGTCCAAAGTGAGAAGGACCACCGGGGCGAACAGGAGGGCGCCGAAGGTCTGGCTGGGGCTACCCCACGTGACGTCCTGAATTCCGCCATAGGTGAACCCCCAGTTGGGGCCTTGATAGAGATTCGGTGTCCGCAAAAAGAGAGTTCCGGCGACGGCGAGCAGCGCTCCTGTCCAGGAACGGGTCAGGCGCCGCCCCGTCATCGCCACAAGTATGAGCAGCACGGCCAGCATCGGCAGCATGCCTAGCCGCAGGAGCAGAACCATCGGTTCCACTCCGGTGACCCAGCTCGCCGCCGCCAAATGCGCGTGAACGAACCAGTGGTAGTGCAGAGGTTCACCGGCGACGAAAGGGAATGTCGGTGGGAAATGATGTCTCAGCTCACCGAGCAATGCCAGGTGAAAAGTCCGGTCGGCACTATGGCCCCAAAGTTCCGGGCGGGCGACATCGAAGGTCCGGTAAAAGGTGACCGCACTGAGAGCGATCATGTAGGCGATGATGAGGGCCATGGACCACGACCACCATGCGGGGGCCTTCAGGTGACGCTTGCCCTTCCAATGCCGGCGCAGCCCAGGCACCGCCAGGAACAACGCATACGTGACGACCGGCCAAACGATCACTAGGAGAGGCAGTCCGATCGCGCGTGCGGGAATATAGGCGAGCACCTCTATGGCGTATCCCAACGCGGTTCCGAGCGCGACCTCTTCCGCCAAGGTCCTTTTCCCGCCGTACGTGGCACGAATGAGCAACGTGCCAGGAAGCGCCAAACCAAATATCAGATAGGCTGCAAAAGCAACGATGTCCAGGACGGAAACGTCATAAAAGACGAGCACCGCCGCGATAAAGGTCGTCACCGCCGCTGCGGGCAGCCACCCCGATATCGCTATTTTTCGTTCCCTCCAGCGTCGGCCGGCACGCTTCTCGTGTAGTGACAGGCGATTCGGCCGAATGGCTTTCTGACATTCGGTTTGAATCGACGAAGGACCTGCGGGCGTGGGGACCTCATTCATGTGCGCAATTCTGACTGGGAACGGCTCCGAATGAGGGGTCAACATCCTGTTCCTGGCGATAGCTTTGCCGGTGTCTGCCCAAGGTAACAACGAATATTCGGAAAGGATGTATTCACCACGCCGCGCCCGATTTGAGGATGTCCCTGAGCGGCAGATCCAACCGCGGCCGACGTAACGCTTGTCGGCAAGCATGAACAGGCCGATGGCCTGCAGCGGCGCAGGATGCCCCAGATCCGAACGGCTTTGAGGTCGTGCTCCTTGTGCTTGCCCAAGTGCGTGCCGTTGAGGCGCTCGCTGTTCGAGCGGAGGTGAGGGACCACCGCCGCTGTCCTGTCGCAGCAGGGCGGCTGCAGATACTCGCCGTAGCCACCGACACCGGCCGACCCTGCAGACACGTGACCTCTGTCTGGCCCTGGACCTGCTCATCGTGCCGAAGAACACCGAGAACATCCGCTCCAAGCTCAACCACTTTCAGCCGCGGCATTCTCGTCGAGACGAGCAAGGCCTGTTCGCTCAGCCGCGCCCGTGAACCGGTAACGAGCCTCCGACCAGCCCGCATCACCCGATCCCAGCGACGAAAGGGACATCGAGAACCGTCCTCTCACGTCGACCATCGGCCTGAAGCCGTCAGGACACCCCACCTGCTCGCCGACTATGAAGATGGAAGAGGACCCCTGTGTGGTGCCCTACCGCGTCTTGCGGAAGACACGCATGTCCTGCGCATACACGACGCGATGCACAGTCTTAGCGACCTCCCGTTCGAGCCCGTTCTCCATCGCCCATCCCTCCACAGTCGCGATGGGAACGGGATGGATCCACTCCCTGGCAACGATCACATCGTGCAGGCGGCTAGCCGCGTTCCGCCACAATGGCCGGGCACTCATGTCCCTGTAGATGTACACACCCCCCACCCGGACGGACGCGCAGGCATTGTCGAACACCATCCGCTGCGCAGGAACCGGCACGTGGTGGATGACGTCCTGCATGTGGACCACGTCATAGGTGCGATCCGGCCACGGGGAGCGGGCGTCACGGCATTCGAACAACAGCGTTGAGCCGGTGTCACCGAGCCGCTCTGCCATCCCGTTCGCCAACCCGATCGCGACCGAGCAGGAGTCGAACCCGTGTCCCTCGATCCGCCTGCCATGGGCCGCCAGGAGCCCGAGCCACAATCCTGACCCGCAGCCGAGGTCGAGCACGCTGGAGCCCTCCGGAACCATGCTGAGCGCCTCCTCGAACGGGCAGACCAGCACGCGGAGCCGCTGCTTGAGTCGGAGCGCGATGGGCGCGCCCGCGTATAGCCGCCAGGCATCCCTGGCCAGCTCTTGCCGTTCGAGTACGCCATGGTGGTTCTCTGCTGTGTCCATATGTGAATCGTCATTTCTTTGAATGGCAGGAGGCCTAGGCCAAATGCCATGAAACGGAGCAGGAGAGCAGGAAATAGGCAGGCACGAGCGCCGACCTCCAGGAGGCTGCCAATCGCCGCTGGGCGTTCCGCTCCGCTATCTGCGGAGGGTCTCGCCGAGGTGCTTTCGCGGCCCAGTCACCACCGAATCCGAAGTCGTCGGTGCGAGCTCGGCCAATCGGCCACGTCCATCTGGGTCATGCCTGTGAGATCCACCAGGCGACTCTGGCCAGACCTTTTGCGGTCGTAGATGGCCGTGCTCACCACGGGGTCATGGGCCGAGGTCCTCAATCCAGTTCGTCGGCGCTGAGTTCAACGGAGAGATCGACATCCATGAAGGCGGGATGTCGGCAAGGCTGTCCCGCCAGGCTGCCTTCAGCGCCGCGCCCCCGCCCCTGATGTTCATCCTGTGGAGGTGGATTCGGCTTACCTTCCCGGCCATGGCGATGGGCCTCACCTGGGCGGTATCCACGATCGTCATCATCCAAGGCGGGAAGAAGTCATCGAGGAACGCATGCACCCAACTGGGAGCGTCACGTCCTTCATAGAGCACGGTGTCAACGGTCACCTGCCTGGTGGCACCCTGGAGGACGGCGCTGGTCTGGGTTGGCTCCACGGCTGCCTGTGTGTCCATTTAATCCCCTGATCGCTCGTGGCCGTGGGCCCGCCAATGCCGTGCCCTTCACGGCTATGGTGCGCTGGCAATATCCGGTGAGGTGCGTGCTTTCTGCCGCGCCATGCCCAGAACGGAGAATTTCTTTGCCTCTGGGTGAGTTCCACCCACAGTCGGAGAGTCCCTGCCGTACCGGCGCACGTGACCTGCTCCGGTCGCATTGCGATGGGCAACCGCACGGGTCCCTGCCTGGCCGCACGTCCGGCCATGGCGGTGACCTTCGACGGTGCCGGAGTTGTACGGCAGTGCGCGGCCGGCGGTGACGGCGTCCCGGTCACGTGCAGGCCGGTGACGAAGGAGGCGCCTGACTAAGGGCCGGCACGCACAGCTCGTCGAGCCGGCGTTGCTCAGCGCGATCGAGGTTGGCGGGGTTGCGCAAGAACCAGCGGACCGTCTGCCGGACCGCCGGACGCCCATGCGGTGATGGTGCGGCGGGCAGGCCAGACCGCCACGGCGGGACGTACTGGCGGGCCGTGGCATGCCGTTGGCGCGCGCGCACTGCAGCTCGACGCTGTAGCCGTGGCTCGCTGGAGGATTCCCCCATTCCTTGACATTTCTCTCATACTCCCGGGCCTAAGGCCCCAAAACCCGTAGGAGCGGCGACGGCACGACACGCCACGCCACGGGTGCACTGAAATGGGTGATATGGGGGCACCGAGCGCTTACAGTTAGTCACATCTCACTCTAAGTGACGGGGGTCCGGAAATGAGAGAGAAACTGGTAGTCATCGGACAGGGTTATGTTGGCCTGCCACTGGCAATGCGCGGAGTCGAGGCGGGGTTCGACGTCGTGGGGATCGACGTGGACGAGTGGCGGGTCAAGCGGCTGAGCGCCGGTGAGTCCTACGTCGAGGACATCAGCGACGACCAGGTGAAGGCCGCGCTGCGCGCCGGCTGCTACATGGCCAGCGCCGATTACGCCGACGCCAAGGAGTTCGACATCTGCCTGATCACCGTGCCGACCCCCCTGTGTGAGAGCGCTCCGGATCTGCGTCATATCGCCTCAGCCGGCCGTTCCATCGCGCCGCTGATTCAGCGAGGGGCCACAGTGGTCCTGGAGTCCACCACCTATCCCGGCACCACCGAGGAGTATCTTCGCCCGATCCTGGAGAAGGGCTCCGGGCTGCGCGCGCCCGATGACTTCTTCCTCGGCTACAGCCCGGAACGCATCGATCCGGGCAACTCCCGATGGCGTCTGGAGAACACGCCGAAGGTCGTGTCGGGCATCGACGAGTATTCGCAGAAGAAGATCGAGGTGTTCTACCGGCAAATCGTCCGGGACGTCGTTCCCGTCTCCTCTCCCCAGGTGGCGGAGCTGTGCAAGCTCCTAGAGAACACCTTCAGGCACGTCAACATCGCTCTGGTGAACGAGCTGTCCATCTTCGCGCAGCAACTCGGGATCGACGTCTGGGAGGCGATCGACGCCGCCTCCACCAAACCGTTCGGCTTCATGCGCTTTACGCCGGGCCCCGGCGTCGGCGGGCACTGCCTGCCCATCGACCCCTCCTACCTGTCATGGGCGGTGAAGCGGGGTCTGGGACACAACTTCCGGTTCGTCGAGCTGGCCAACGACATCAACAGGAGCATGCCAGACCACGTCGTACGGCGGCTGGCGCTGGCCCTCAACAGACGAGCCAAGCCGATCAAGGGCAGCCGACTGCTCCTGCTCGGACTCGCCTACAAGAAGAACGCAGGAGACTGCCGCGAATCCCCCGCGATCGAGGTCGCCAAGTCTCTCTGCAAGCTGGGGGCCCGAGTACGAGCCGCCGACCCGTACGTGAAAGGTTTCTTGGCTTCACCGAATATCGAGATCGTCGAGGCGAGCCGCCAAGAATTCGAGCAGGCTGACGCCGTCGTCATTCTCACCGACCACGACTGCTTCGACTACGAGATGATCGAGCAGGTGAGCCCGTTCATCTTCGACACGCGCAACCGGTGCCGGGGACCCAACGTCGAACGACTCTGACCAAGATCAACGACGGGACAGCTATCTCGGGTGTTCCACTGCGCCGCGGGTCTGCTGTTCCCGCTGCAAAGACATGGCCATGTTCCCTCCCTGTTTGCTGTACCAGCCGATTTCCCAGTTGGCAGGACGGCGACGCTGGTGGTTCACGATATGGGCGCCGACGCGTAGTTCTCTGCGGAGGGACACGTCTCCACATGGTCCCGCAGCTGATCCAAAGATCCGTCGTTCAGTGGACAGGCGGCAGCGGAGGCCAGCAGGCGCGGGCGTTTCGAGGTGATGCGGGATCAGTTGGCGGGTTCGACAGTGACGCTGCAGCCGAGGGCTTGGAGCCGGCGGGTGTGGCGGCGTTTCTCGCGTTCGGGATCGAGACGGTTGTCGTAGAAGCCGGTGCCGCGGTCGATGAAGCGGGCCGTGGGGTCGGAGAGCAAGTGCCAGATGATGGTCAGGATGGAGCTGCTGACAGCGACGGTAGCTTTCTTGTTGCCGCGGCGATGGGCGATGCGACGGTAGTGCTCGACGAGGAAGATCTCGGCCCGGCCAGTGGCCACGGCCGCCTCGCCCAGGACCCGGGCCAGGTAGGCGCTGCCGGGGCCGGTGGCACCTTTACCCTTCTTCTTGCTGGCCAGATTCCTTGACGCCGGGGGCGAAGCGGGCCCAGGGGGCTAGGTGCCTGGCGGTGGGAAGTGGCTCATCTCCAGGCCGATCTCGGAGATGATGACGTGCGCGGCGGTCGGGACCGCTGCCAGGATCTCGTAGCACCGCAGACGTACACCCCTGCCGCAAAGACGCGGCCACGTTGCTGCCATGTCTCTCGTGCTTGCCTGATTTCCGAATTAGAAGTTGGCTTGTTGGTGCTGGGTGTCTACGACATGGTCGCGAGGGCGACCATACGTACCTCGTAGGGATCATGGACGCACGAAGGGGCCTACCCATCGGCAGACCCCTCGTGGGCTGACTAGAAGTCGAACTCTCCCTTGGACATGCCGTCCTTGAAGGCGTCCCACTCGGATTTGGTGAATATCAGGGCAGGTCCTTCCGGGTGACGACTGTGCCTCACCCCTACCCGCCCTCCACCGAGAGGGGCAACCTCCACACAGTCGCCGCCGGTACCTCCGCTGGCCTTAGCCTTCCGCCAGGCAGCAGTGGCCAGCTCTTCCTCGGTCATAGTGACTCCATCACCCTCATAGTGATCTTCACGGTTTCGTAGGTCGGCTGGGCCAGGCCGGAGAGTAGTTCCCATCTCTGATTCAGCTTGTGGATCATCTCCGCGTGCTGGATGACCTCTCCAGTCTCGGCGTTCTCCAAGAACGCCGCGTTGGCGCCGTCATCGGATGCCAGTACGAACGGGCCGATCAGGCCCGCAGTGCTGCACGACGAAAGGGGGACAACCCGCACGGTAACGTATGGGCGGGTCATCATGTCTAGCAGATAGTTGACCTGTTCCTTCATCACCTCCGGTCCGCCGATCTGGCGGAGGAGGACGCTCTCATCAAGGATCACGGAGATGCTCGGCGGGTTGGCCCGAGACAGGATGGCCTGACGTTGGAGCCGAGCATTGACGGCCTTCTCTACCTCGCCGGGGATGGCTCCCGGTTCTCCTTCGAAGACAGCACGAGCGTAGGCGGGCGTCTGGAGAAGGCCAGGGACCAGCGCGAGCTGGTAGATGCGAATGCTCTTCGCTGCCGCCTCAATAGCTGGCCATCTGCGGAACCACTTGGGGCTGACGTCCCGTATTGCCGGCAGCAGCTCAAGCAGCTCCCCATCCAACCCGAGCACCTTTTCTAGCCCTCGGGTGAAAGGCTCCGTGGGTGGCCTGGTGCCGCGCTCCACGGCGCCCACCAGGCTTTCACTGCAGGGAATCAGCGGCGCCAAGCGTGCATGGGTTAGACCGGTCGCCGTCCGATATTTGCGCATTCGTCGCCGATATTCCTCGCTGGCGGATTTGCCGATGCTATTCCTGTCTTCCTCCATATCGCACCTTCCGGCATTGCCCTACGTCCGTACGCACAAGTGAATCACATGTTGTGAAGATTTTGGATGGGCCTTTCCGGCGACATTGCCCAGGTGAAGGGTCATGCTTGGGCCTGTAGTCACACAGATCCAGTGGAAAATGTACGCCTCCGAGGTGACCATGCAGGTAGACGTAATAGATCAGCCATACGCAGGCATCAAAGAATGGCTTACCGGCGAGATCGGCGACGGTGCCCTACTTCCCGGGCTGGCCCGTCGAGAGCTTCGGAAATGGGTGGGCGATCACCCGGCGCTGGCCGACCTTCAGCTCATCGCATCCGAGCTCGTGACCAACGCGCTGGTCCACGGTGCTGGCGCTTGGGTGCGGATGACGCTCCGGCCGACGGACGAAGGGGAACGGCGCTACTGGCGGTTGACTGTGGTGGATCCTGGCCTGTCGACATGCGTCCCGCTGCCGCGCATGCCGGGGCCGGATGAGTCGCGGGGCCGGGGCCTGTGGATCGTGGACGCGCTGACCTGCGGCTGCTGGGGCACCGACCGCACGCAGGCTGGGGAACGAGTCGTGTGGGCACTGCTACCGCGGGATTAGGAAAGGAGATTGCGGAGCATACGCGATGAGGTCGGGCGCGGCGCTCATAAGGCGGAAAAGGTTGCAGATCGGCGGGGACCGCTGCGCTTCGACCCCCTGGCTGCGCTTTCAGACCTTCGCGTGCCTTAGATCAACGATTAGCTACGGGACGCGGCTGACAAGCAGCCCTGATTGCACCTCGCCGTTCTATAAACGGCCAAAACCATCGTCTCAGAAGTCCACCATGGGCGCGCCTGCACGGCGGGACGGCCCTCCTCTGTTAGAACAACAGCGCCATGACCTGGAGAAACACGTTCTGACGCCCGGCATGGCGACGATCCACTTCAGAGCGGAGGAAACCACCGTGCGTAAAGCGCTCCTGGCTGTTCTGTTCGCCATCTGTCCCGTTCTCGCGAACATCCCTGCCGTATCCGCCGACACGAGATCCGATCCGGTCGGCAATTACATCGTCGTACTGGATGACGACCAGAACGCGCAGACCGTCGCCAGCGCCCATGCCCAAGCGCATGCCGCATCCGTCGGGCATGTATTCAGCCATGCCCTCACGGGTTATGCCGCGCGGATGACCAGGTCACAAGCGGCGGCAGTGGCAGCCGACGATCGCGTGCGGTGGGTGCAACCGGACGGCGTGGCGAAGATCAGCATCCAGACATTCCCCACCGGGATCAACCGGGTCGACGCTGAGACCAGCCCGACCGCGCGGGTCAACGGCGTGGACGAGCCGATGAACGTCGACGTGGCGGTCCTGGACACGGGCGTCGACTTGGACCACCCCGACCTGAACGTCTACGTCGCGGGCGCGAGGAACTGCTCCGACGGCACCAGCGCTGACGACGGCAACGGCCACGGCACTCACGTCGCCGGCACGGTCGCCGCCAGGGACAACCTCCAGGGCGTCATCGGGGTGGCGCCCGGCGCCCGGATCTGGCCCGTCAGGGTGCTCAACAACAGGGGCTTCGGCTTCTTTTCCCAGATCATCTGCGGCATCGATTACGTAACCGCGAACGCCGACCAGATAGAGATCGCGAACATGAGCCTCGGCGGCTTCGGGACCGACGACGGCGCCTGTGGCACGGTCAACGGAGACGCCATGCACCAGGCGATCTGCTCCTCTGTCGCGGCTGGGGTCACGTACGTGGTCGCCGCGGGCAACGCGCGCGACGACGCCGCGAATCACATTCCGGCCGCGTACGACGAGGTCATCACCGTCAGCGCGCTCGCGGACTTCAACGGCTTCCCCGGCGGCAGCGGCAGGCGCACCTGCCGGGCCGACGTCGACGACACGATTGCCAACTTCTCCAACTTCGGCGCCGATATCGACCTCATCGCCCCCGGCACATGCATCCTGTCCACCTGGAGAGTGGGCAGGTACACCACTATCTCCGGGACCTCGATGGCCAGCCCTCACGTGGCAGGCGGCGCCGCACTCTACAAGGTCACGAACCCGGCCGCCTCGCCTGCCCAGGTGAAGTCGGCCCTGCAGAACGCGGGCACGCTGAACTGGACATGGCCGGCGGACGACCCTGACGGTGCGCAGGAGCCGCTGCTGAACGTCGCCACGCTCTGAGCAGCACACGGGAAAGCGAGCCCTCGTAGGCGGTGTCCACGAGGGCTCGCCCCATGCCGCCGCACGTCACGCTCCAGTTCCCTATCATCGAGACGGCTCTCGATCTGCTTTTCAGCTGATCGCGTCGTGCCTCCCGCGAAATCCCTACACCTCATGAGCGGTTCGACGGGAGCGGAGGAGACATCGGGGGCTCCTCCTCATCTGCCGGAGAACGATCCCAGTGAGACACGATCATGAAGGGCTCCAGGTCAGCCGGCGGCGGCTGATCACTAACATCGGCATCAGCTCGCTTCGGCGGTGTAGTGTCTCCGGTCGGCGCCTTATCAGAGATCTGTTAGGAGATCGTCCAGTGACATAAGCAGGTCGCGATCACGGTTGTATCCCCGGTTGGTGATCAAGCTGACGGCTTTACGCGCTATGTCGAGGTCTTCGGGCGTCGCCGTTTCCATGAGAGCCCGAAGATCTGCGAGGTCTTGCGGACGAGATTGGTCATCACGGGCCAACAGCTTGAGCGCGACGAGATGTCCTGTTGTCGCAACGGGAAGGATCAAGTCCGGCACAACCTCCAGGAACTCGGCGGCCTCGGCTATCTCCGGCTCGATCCCTGAACTGGCGAAGAGAACATCGACCAGGACATCCACGCCATCAGCAGTATGTTTGAGTCGAACCGTGGCCAATCGCCCGTTGTCGTGCTCGATTGAGGCGAAGAAGGTGTAACCCTCCCCCAGCAGGCGACGTACCAGCTCTTCCGCTCCGGCGTCATCCGCAACCGCAACGGCGATATCGATATCACGGGTAAATCGCGGCGTGGCCCGCGCAGAGATCGCGAACCCCTCTACAAGGGCGCCCAGGGGTGACCATGCCGACTCAGATCCTCTGCTGCCTGACGCAGCATGGATTCAAGGCGATTCATGAGAACCTACGCGACTGTCGGCCGGGAGCATCGCCTAGAGGAGCGCCGGGACGGTCGAGCAACCACCGCTGGACAGCGTCGTCGATTTCCTTGTCAGTGGCCGTGGGACGCATCCGGCGCAGGCGAGCACGTTGCATGCGCTCGCCGAACTCGAACATCTCTAGCGCGAGCCTAAGACGCTGGCCAGCCGTCTCCTCTGCCACGCACCTACTCTATGGATTGGCCGCCCACCTCCGGCACCAAGAAGTCCCCCATGCCACCGACAAAGGTTTTTGATCTGCTTTTCAGCTGATCGGGCCGCGCCTCCCGCGAAATCCCTACATCTCATGAGAGGTTCGGCTGGAGCGGAGGAGACATCGGGGGGCTCCTCCTCATCTGCCGGAGAACGATCCCAGTGAGACAAGATCATGAAGGGCTGCAGATCAGCCGACGGCGGCTGATCACCAACATCGGCATCGGCTCGCTCGGGCTCGGCGGCCTCCTGACCGCCCGCAGCGCCGGCGCCACGGCGGTCACGGACTACAGCGACCTCTTCTCCCAGGCACGCACCTGCACGGTCACGCCCGCCAGGTCCAAGGGGCCCTTCTACCTCGATGCAGACATGATCCGCAGCGACATCCGCGACAACAAGCCCGGTGTACGCCTGCGCCTGGCCATCAAGGTGCAAGACAGCGAAACGTGCCAGCCGCTGCCGGGCTCGGTGGTGGATATCTGGCAGTGCGACGCCTCCGGGCTCTACTCGGGAGGCGAGCGGGGGTCCATGATCGAGCACGTTGAGTCGCGCCAGATTACCCGAGACAGGGCCTGGCCCGACATGACCCCTACCGACGACAAGCGCTACCTGCGCGGCGCACAAGTCACGGACGGCGAGGGCGTCGTGGAGTTCACGACGATCTGGCCGGGATGGTATCCGGGGCGCACGGTGCACATCCATGCCATGGTGCTCATCGGCGGCTCGCGCTTGCTGACCACGCAGCTGATGTTCGAGGAGACGCTCAACTGGAAGGTTCTGTCCCAGGCCCCGTACGCCCAGCACATAGGGCGGGACACGTACAACACCGGTGATTTCTATTACGATCATCGGCTGCAGCTGACGGTTGTCGAAGACGGCGACGGCTACTGGGGCGCCATCATCCTTTCCGTCGACTCCGACAGGGACGGCAGCTAAACCCGCCGCATGGGCTTGCTCTCCCCACAAATCGCGGAGGCGCGCACCCCCTGGTGGGATGCGCGCCTCTTGACGGGCCTCAGCAGCCTCAGCCTGCGCGGCGGCGGTTGCCGCCGTTGCCGCGGGACGGCTGGCGGCGCTGTTGCTTGCGCTCGCTGGCGGCGGACGGGGCGATGTCGTCGTCGTCCGTTGCCAGGTCCGGCGACTGGAAGATCACCGAGAACGGGCTCGGCGGGATGATCCGCTCCGGCTCCGTCCGCGCCGGGGGCGGCGGCGTGGCGAGGAAGCCCAGGTCAGTCTCAGGCTTCTCCGCGAAGGGTGCGGGCACCTCGGCCGCGGGTTCGGCGGCGGCGCGGCGGCGGGAGCGCGTGCTCTCGGCCGGCGCCTCCGTGATCACCCTGGCTGGCGCCTCCGTGATCACCTTCACCGGCGCCTCCGTAGTCGTCTTTGCCGGCGCCTCCGTGGTCACCTTGGCCGGCACCTCCTCCGTAGTCACCTTGCGGGAGCGGGTGCCCTCGGCCGGCGCCTCGGCGGTCGTCCGGCGGGAGCGGGTGCTCTTCGCCGGAGTTTCCGCCACGGCGACGGCGTCGTCGTCTGCGGTCTTGCGCGAGCGCGTGGCCTTGACGGGCGCCTCAGGGGCCTCGGTCAGCGCCTGCTCGATCGCCGACGTGGCCGCCCCCCTCCGCGTACGCGTCCGCCTCGGCTCGGTGGCCGCGGCCTTGATCTCATCCGTTGAGAAGATCGCGGGATTCTCTTCCGCCTTGGCATCCACGAGCTCGACCTCCGAGGTCTCGACGGGTGCGGTCTCCACCAGATCGGGTGCGGTCTCCACTTGATCGGCCATCTCCCTGCCACCGCGGGTGCGGCGGCGCTGGCGCGGCGTGCGGGCAGGACGCTCCCGCTCCTCGCGCTCTTCGCGGCGTCTGCCGCCACGCCCGCGAATCCTGCCGGTCTCACCGAGATCCTCGATGTGCTCCGCGGACAGCCCGACACGCGAGCGGCTCGCGTGCGGCAGGACGCCCTTGGTGCCTTCGGGGATGTTGAGTTCGGTGTAGATGTGCGGCGAGGTGGAGTAGGTCTCCTCAGGCTCGGCAAAGTCGAGCCCGAGCATCTGGTTGATCATCTTCCAGCGGGTCAGCTCTTCCCACTCCACGAACGTGACCGAGATGCCGGTTTTGCCGGCCCGACCGGTGCGGCCGATGCGGTGCACGTAGGTCTTGTCGTCCGTGGGGCAGTCGTAGTTGACCACGTGGGTGACGTCGTCGATGTCGATGCCGCGGGCCGCCACGTCGGTGGCCACGAGCACGTCGATCTTGCCGTTGCGGAACGCGCGCAGTGCCTGCTCGCGCTGGCCCTGGCCGAGGTCGCCGTGGACGGCCGCGACCGCGAAGCCGCGGGTGTCGAGCTGCTCGGCGACCATGTCGCAGGCCCGCTTGGTCTCGCAGAAGACCATGGTGAGCCCGCGGCCCTCGGCCTGGAGCAGCCGCGCGACGATCTCGATCTTGTCCATGCGGTGCGCGCGCCACACGATCTGGCGCGTCAGCGGCGTGGCCTCGCCCTCGCCGCTCTCGTGCTCGGCGCGTACGTGCGTCGGCCGGTTGAGGTATTTGCGCGACAGCGCGACGATCTCGCCCGGCATGGTCGCCGAGAACAACATCGTCTGCCGCTCTGCGGGGATCAGCTTGAAGATGCGCTCGATGTCGGGCAGGAAGCCCAGGTCGAGCATGCGGTCGGCCTCGTCGAGCACGAGCGAGTTGACCGCGCTCAGGTCGAGGTGCTTCTGCTTGACCAGGTCGAGCAGGCGGCCCGGGGTGCCGACGATGACGTCGACGCCCGCCTTGAGCGCCTCGACCTGCGGCTCGTACGCCCTGCCGCCATAGACGGTCAGGACCCTGGACCCGAGCTTGCCCGCGGCGGTGACCAGGTCCTCACTGACCTGCACAGCCAGTTCGCGGGTCGGCACGACGACCAGTCCGCGGGGCTTCTTGCGGTTTTTGCGGGGCTTGCCGATGCTCTGCAGCATCGCGATGCCGAACGCATAGGTCTTGCCCGTGCCCGTGCGCGCCTGGCCGATCAGGTCCTGTCCGCTCAGCGCGAGCGGGAGCGCCATCTCTTGGATGGGGAACGGTGTGACGATGCCCTCGGTCTCGAGGGCATCGGCGATCTCAGGTGTGACTCCGAGGTCTCGGAAAGTCGTCAGCTTGGCCTGCCTCAATCTCAAATGAAGGCGGGCCTGCCGGGACCGACGGGCGGAAAATGCCCCCGTTGTGTGGGTCCTCGCGGTAGAGCCAGCCCTCTCGCGTCATCGCGACCGCAGACCTCCGGGGAGCGGAGGTATCCGGAGGGAAGTCCCCGAATCAACACAGTGCGGTCGCACTTTCTCAGAGCAGTGTACTCGATACCACAACGCTGGCCGAGCTCGCATATGTTCCCGAAGGTTCACGGGGCTTCGCGAAGTACGCTGCCCTTCATGAAGGAGTCTCCAGGAGTCGTCGACCTACTCGGTGTCCTAGCTTACGCGGAGCTCAGCGCATACGCCAGGATGACCGAGGACGCCGCCACGCTGGCGCCCTCGCTGGCCGACCGGGCGGCCTTGAGCGAGCTGGCCGTCACCGAGTACGCCCATTTCCGCCTGCTGCGGGACCGCCTCGTCGAGCTGGGCGCTGATCCCGACAAGGCGATGTCGCCGTACGTGGCGGCGCTGGAGGCCTGGCACGCGCAGACTCGGCCGGCCAACTGGCTGCAGGCGCTGGTCAAGACCTATGTGGGGGACGGCATCGCGCACGACTTCTACCGTGAGGCAGCCAGGCACCTCGATCCCTCGATCGCCGGCCTGGTGGACGAGGTGCTGGTGGACGAGGGCCGGTCGCAGTTTGCGGTGGAACGGGTCAGGGCCGGGATCGAGGCCGATCCGACGGCGGGGGCGCGGCTGGCGCTGTGGGCGCGGCGGCTGGTGGGCGAGGCGCTGAGCCAGGCCCAGCAGGTGGCGGCGGCGCGGCCGGAGCTGGCGCTGCTGCTGGTGGAGGCCGGCGGTGGGCAGGCCGACATTTCCCGACTTTTCGCGAAATTGACGGAGGAACACGGCAAGCGGATGGCCGCCCTGGGCCTCTGATCGTCTGTTCATTGGGCGGCGCGAGCGCGCGAAGGGTTGTAGCGTGCCTGGCATGAGGGCCTCGCGCCGCTACGGCAGTTCCTTGACCAGATGTGGGCCGAACCGCTGGACCTCACGTGCCGTCCTGCGAAGAAGCAGCGCGGACTGTCCGGCCACCGAGGCGAGCCGGGATCACCCGCCGCGGCATCGCCACTCCCCTCGCGGATGCGTGCTCGGGGGACGCTCACGGGGTTGAGCGGTACGGGGCGCCGGTGCGGGCCCCGTACCCCCGTCCCGAGCCCTTAGAGTGTGCCGCCGAAGCCGACCGGCCTGGACTCGTCCTCGCCGATCTCGACGAACCCGAGCGCGGACACCGGTATGACGACGCGCCTGCCCTTCACGTCGGTGATGGCGAAGATCCCGCGATCGACCGACAGCGCGTTCCTGATCTCCTCCTCGACCTGCTCGGCGGTGAGGTCGGTCTCGACAATGAGTTCGCGGTGTACGGAGCGTACGCCGATCTTGATTTCCATCCTGGCTCCCTAGTCGACGGGGCTTGCCCACCTCCATCGTGGCCGCTCACACCCCGGGAAACGCAAATGATCGCGCCCAGCGAACGGGTTATGCCGTACGCGGAAAACCGCTGATGCCGCGCCAGGCGAGCCGGGCCAGGAGTTGCTCGGCCGCGTCCTTCGGGATCGAGCCGTGTGTGGTCACCCAGTAGCGGGCGCTGACCTCGGCCATGCCGACCAGGCCCACGCCGAGCAGGTGCGCCTCGTCGCTGGTGCAGCCGGTGTCCTCTTGGATGAGAGCGCTGACCATCTCCGCGCACTCCTGCAGCGACCGCTCCACCCGCTGCCGGACCGGCGCCACGTTGCGCAGATCCGACTCGAAGACGAGCCTGAAGGCCTCGCCCTGGCTGGAGACGAAGTCGAAGAACGCCTGGAAGGTGGCCTGCACGCGCAGCTTGTTTTCGTGGGTGGAGGCCAGCGCCTCCCTGACACGGTTGACCATGTCGTCCACGTGCAGGTCTAGCAGCGCCAGGTAGAGCTCCAGCTTGCCGGGGAAGTGCTGGTAGAGCACCGGTTTGCTGACCCCGGCCCGGTCGGCGATCTCGTCCATGGCGGCCGCGTGATAGCCGTTTTCCACGAACACTTCCTGCGCGGCGCTCAGCAGCTGCCGGCGGCGGGCGAGTCGGGGCAGCCGGGTGCCCCGGGGCTTGGCGTCCGGGGTTGCGGTCACGCGGGTCTCCATTGGTCTCTCAGCGGGTCGTGCGGCCATCCTACGTGCGCGAGGGCGTCCGCACCTTGATGACGGCCATGACGTGTACGTCCGCCACCCGGATAGCCGACGGCGCCGGTCGTCCGCCGCCGGAGCCCGGGCCCGTCACAGGAACCGGATCGGTCACCGATATTCGTCGTCGTCGAGGTCGACCACGCGGTCCTGCTCGGTCGCGTCGCCGGGGTCGACGTCGATGGGCAGCTCATGGCGCAGCGTGCCGGCGTTCTGGCGGATCTCGCGCTCCTGCTCGGCCGCGTCGGCCTCGGGCGTCTCGACCGAGAACTCCGTCTCTTCCTCGTCGTAAGGGCCTTCGTCCCCGCGGATGTCCATCTCCGACATCTTCTGGTCCCCCTTTCGGTGCGGACTGCACCAGCCTACGCCCGGCCGAAAAGGTCGCCACGTTTGCCGACTCTGGCGAGGACGTCCGGCGCCATGAAGACCAGGTCCTCCGGACGTTCGCATCCCTCGACCTCCTTCCAGGTCAGCGGCGTGGAGACGGTCGGCTGGTCCCCCGCCCGCAGCGAGTACGCCGCCACGGTGGTCTTGGCCGGGTTGTTCTGGCTCCAGTCGATGAACACCTTCCCCGGCCGGGCCTTTTTGGTCATCACGCTGACGACCTGCTGCGGGTGTTCCTTGGCGAGGACCTGGGCGAGCCTCTTGGCGTACGCGGAGGGCTCCTCGCGGCAGTCCCAGTCCGCGTACAGCTGCATGCCCTTGCGGCCGCTGGTCTTCGGCCGGGCGGAGAGACCTTCGGCCTTGAGCAGGTCACGCAGCATGAGCGCCACCTGGCAGCACTCGACGATCGTCGCCGGCGGCCCCGGATCCAGGTCGAACACGAGCAGGTCGGGCGGCAGCGCCTCGCCGTCGTCGTCGACGCGCCACTGGGGTACGTGGAGCTCCAGCGCGGCGAGGTTGGCGTAGTAGACGAGCGTGGGCAGGTCCTCGATGACGGCGAAGTTGATCGTCTCGCGGTTCTTGGTGCTGCCGGGGACGGGCAGGGTGACGCGCCTGACCCAGTCGGGGGTGTGCTCGGGGGCGTTCTTCTCGAAGAAGGACTGGCCGGTGACGCCGTTCGGGTAGCGCTTGACGGTCAGGGGGCGGCCTTCGACGTGCGGGAGGAGCACGGGGGCGATGCGGCTGTAGTAGTCGATGATCTCGGACTTGGTGAAGCCGTAGTCCGGGTAGAGCACCTTGTCCAGGTTGCTGAGGGTCAGCTCGCGCCCTTCGACCTTGACGGGAACCTTCTGGGCCATGGCGTCACCTCCACACGTCCGCGGGGATCTTGTCAAGGCGAAGCCCTCGCCACACAGGGTGCCGCAGCCGCTGATCGTCGGTCCACATCGTGTAGGCCACCTCCCCGACCAGATCCGGCCTAACCCAATGATTGCGCCACGGGACCTCGTTGCTGAACGGGCTCTTCGGGATCTCCAGCGGCCGCAGCAGCTGGTAGAGCTCGTCGAGTACGGCGTCGGTGAACCCGGTGCCGACGTGGCCGACGTACATCAGCCCTTCGCTCGTGAACACGCCCATGATCAGCGAGCCGATCCCGCCGGCCCGGCGCCCCTTGCCCGGCTTCCAGCCGCCGATCACGACCTCTCTGGTGCTGAGGTTCTTCACCTTGATCCACCACGGCGAGCGCGTGCCCGGCCGGTAGGGCGAGTCGAGCCGCTTGGCGACCACGCCCTCCAGGCCCTGCTCGTACGTGGCGGAGAGCAGGTCGGAGTCGCCGGGGAAGGAGGGCGGCGCGCCGATGTCCAGCTCGTCGAGCAGTGCCCGCCGGTCCCGGTACGGCAGGTCGAAGAGCGGGATCCCGTCGAGGTAGAGCAGGTCGAACGGCATGTACGTGACCGGGTACAGCTCCAGCATGGCCGGCTCGGGGTCGGTCAGGTGCATGCGGTGCTGCAGCCGGACGAAGCTGGGCCGCCCGCGCCGGTCGAGCGCCACGACCTCGCCGTCGATGATCGCGTTCTTGAGCCCGAACCCCGAAATTTCCGGATAACGGCGCGTGTACTCGACCCCGTGCCGCCCGGTCACCTTCATCCCGCCGTCGAGGTGGATGATGGCGCGGATGCCGTCCCACTTCACCTCGAGGCCATACCGCTCGCGATCGGAGGGTAGTTCTCCAGCCACGGCGAGCATTGGTTCGATCGGGTATGGCATTGGTTGCCCCATGCCGGGTATGTGCCCAGTGCCGAGCCGTTGAGAGCGGAGGAACGACCATGCGCAGCATCTGGAAGGGTGCGATCTCCTTCGGCCTGGTCACGATCCCCGTCAAGCTCTACTCGGCGACCGAGCAGAAGGACGTGACCTTCCACCAGGTGCATCGCGAGGACGGCGGGCGCATCCGCTACAAGCGCGTGTGCACGATCGACGGCGAGGAGATCCCTTACGCCGACATCGCCAAGGGCTACGAGCTGTCCTCGGGCGAGGTTGTCGTGCTGACCGACGAGGACTTCGAGGACCTGCCGCTGAGCACGTCCCGCAGGATCGACGTCCTGCAGTTCACGCCCGCCGAGCAGATCGACCCCATCTACTTTGCCAAGTCGTACTATCTGGAGCCCGACGCGCAGGGAGCGAAGTCCTACGTGCTGCTGCGCAACGCGCTGGAGAGCTCCGGCCAGGTGGCGGTGGTGAAGGTGGCCCTGCGCCAGCGGGAGTCGCTGGCCACCCTGCGGGTCAGGGACGGCGTCTTCGTGCTGGAGACCATGCTCTGGCCGGACGAGATCCGCAGGCCCGACTTCGAGTTCCTGGAGGAGGACATCGAGGTGCGGGCCCAGGAGCTGAAGATGGCCGAGTCGCTCATCACCACGATGGAGGCGGACTTCGACCCGAGCGAATACCGCGACAGCTACCGTGAGGCCCTGCAGTCGGTGATCGAGGCCAAGGTGGCGGGCAAGGAGGTCGTCGCCCCGCCCGTCGAGGAGGAGGCAGGCCCGGCCGTGGATCTCATGGCGGCGTTGCGGGCGAGCGTGGAGGCGGCGAAGCGGGAACGCGAAGGCGCCGCCCCGGCCAAGCCGAAGAAGGCCGCCTCGGGCAAGGCCAAGGAAGAAGAGAAGCCCCCTGCCAAGCGCAAGGCCCGCAAGTCCGCCTGACCGGCGAGCAGCCGCATGTGCTCCTCACGCGGCGCCACGCCGCCTGCGCCCCGTCGAGGTACGCCTGGACTCCAGGCGCCCGTTCGGAGCCTTCCACAGGCCGCTGAGCCGCCCGCAGGCCGGATTTCGCGGTCGGCGTCCGTCGCGTCTCCTCCGGGGTCCCACCTGCGTAAGGGCCTTGCCGGTGTCGATGCGCTGACCTCTGGGTATTGTTGCCCCACGTGAGTACGCCGCGATTCCTCGACCTGCCTCCTGGCGTCACACCACAGAAGATCGAAACGCCACAGGGCACGTTCGCGGCCCTGGAGGCGCTTCCGGTGAGTGGTGTGATCGAGCGCTGGCCCGCGCTCCTCGTGCCCGGCCTGACCGGCAGCAAGGAGGACTTCATCGCGGTCCTGATGACGCTCGCCCATTCGGGCCGCCGGGTGGTGGCCGTGGATCTCCGCGGCCAGTATGAGACCCCGGGTCCCGACGACCCCGAGGCCTACACCTGCCCCGCGCTCGGCGCGGACGTCGACGCGCTGGCCCAGGTGATCGGCGGCGGCGACCCCATGCACCTGGTGGGGCACTCGTTCGGCGGGCTGGTGGCCCGCGAGGCCGTGATCGACGGGCGGACGAGGTTCGCCTCCTACACGCTGATGAGCTCGGGCCCCGCGGCCATCGAGGGCCTCCGGGCGATCAACGGCAGGAAGATCATGGAAGAGCTGCCCGTGCTGGGGATCGAGCACTTGTGGCATCACAAGTTCGAGCCGGAGGCGCTGGCCGTCGACGTGCCCGACGAGGTCCTGGCATTCCTGCACCGGCGCCTGACGAGCAACTCGCCGACCGGGCTGGTGTGCATGGCCGAGCAGGTGCTGAGCATGGGGGACCGCACCGACGAGCTGCGCCAGGTCGACGTGCCGACGCTGGTGCTCTACGGCGAGCACGACGACGGCTGGACTCCCGAGACCCAGTCGGAGATGGCCGCCAGGCTCGGAGCCGAGTGCGTGGTCGTGCCCGGCGCGGTGCACTCCCCCGCCGTCGAGGCGCCGGAGACCACTGCCGCGGCCCTGGTCACGTTCTGGAACACCGCCGAAAAGCACTTCTTGGATACAAGGTCCAATGCCATGTAATTATGCACTTACTATGGCGAGCATTCAGGAAATCGTCGTCCAGCCGCCGCAGAGTGCGACCTGGCAGGTGCATCTCGACCGCTCGATGTGGGTGGGCGGGGTACGCGGCCTCATGCTGCAGGCACTGCACCCGCTGGCCATGCGCGGCGTCTGGCAGAACTCCGGCTTCCAGGAGGACCCGTTCGGGCGGCTGCGGCGCACCGCGGATTTCGTGGGGCGGGTGACGTTCGGCAGTCCCGAGGAGGCCGACGAGATCGGGCGGCGGGTGCGCGGCATCCACAAGGCGCTGCGCATCCACGATCCCGACACGGGGCGCACGCATCGGGTGGACGACCCCGAGTTGCTGTTGTGGGTGCACTGCGCGGAGGTGTCGTCGTACCTGGAGGTGGCCAGGCGGGGCGGGCTCGCACTGACCGAGCGCCAGGCCGACGCCTACCTGTCCGAGCAGCGCAAGAGCGCCGCGTACGTCGGCCTTCATCCCGAGGACGTGCCGGGCACGTGTGCGGAGATGGAGGCGTACTTCAAGCAGATGCGGCCCCGCCTGCGCGTGACGGAGGAGGCGGCCGCGACCGTGCGGTTCCTGCTGTGGCCGCGGTTGCCGCACGAGCTCAGGCTGCTGTCGGCCGGCAAGCCCGCATACTTTCCGTTCGGCGCGCTGTGTTACTTCACGCTGCCGGACTGGGCCAGGCGGATGTACGGCGCACTGCCCGAGGTGCCCCGGGCCACGGTCACGGCCGGGCTGAAGGCGTTCCGGCTGGGCATGAACGCGTTGCCGGAGCCCGTGCACGACCACGCGTTCATGCCGGCCACGCGGGAGATGTTGCAGGCCGCACGGGAGCGGCTGGGCGCGGCCGGGTACGACGTCAGCAAAGGGCTCAAGGGCCTGACCGATCCTCGCCGCTGGCCGAAGGCGCTGGCTGCCTGACGGGCAGGAGCACGCCGCCCGCCAGCCGGTCAGGCAGAACCCGCACCACTCCTCCACGATCGCCGTCGCGCCGACCGACATCGAGGCAGAATTCCACATTGCGGTCGCCGTCGCGACCTGGCCGGCGCCGGGTCGGCCAGCTGCTTCCTGCCTTGTAGGTCATTGCGGCCATTTCGGGGCACATCGCACGAAGGACGGGGCCGCGATCACGCTGTCCTTATCGGTCCCTGGTCAATCTTGCTCGGCGGCCACGCCTGCCGTGACCTATGGGGGCCTCGCCGGGGTCGTAGGGGTGGGACTCCAGGTATCGCTCAAATGTTCTATCCGACAGGACTGGAAGCATGTAGTCTGGCGATCACTCAGAGTAAAGAACCCCAGGAGGGCAGGTCATGCAGGCATACCGGCTCGCTGCTGGCGCGACCGGGCTGATCCCGTTGCCCACCCAGCCAGTGCGCAACCCAGCGAAGGCATAAGGCATGGGTAAGCGCCGGACGACGGGAAAGGGACTGCGCACAATCGCGGCGTCGTTCACCGTCGCGGTACCCGCCGGGGCACGGATCCGGGATCGTCTGCGGCTGTCCGAGCGGGACATCGAGGTGCTGACCGCCGTCGGCCGTCATCTGGGCAGCCATGCTCGCGCCGACCTGGCCGAGCGCATCGGTATCGGGAACGTCGCAGGCAAAGACAATCGGCGGGCCGAGCGAAAGAAGAGGCTCACTGCGGTGTCCTCGTCGCGGTGGGCCGGGGCGATGACTCGCACCTCGGAGGATCAGTATCAGCTCGCGCTGCGCTGCCTGCACGACGAATGCGCCAGTCTGCGCCGCGCCATCACCACGATCAGCAAGCGGCTGGCGGTGCCATGCGGCACACGCGAAGGCCGGGTACGCGGATACGCCGATCAGGACGAGCGCTGGCAAAAGCAGCGCCGACTGCAGGTGCTCACCGGCCGGCTGGCCCGCGTGGAGGACCGCATCACCATGGGCCGCCCAGCCGTCACGGTAGGCGGCCGCCGCCTGGCCAAACTCCGGCACACCCTCGCCGACGCCGATCTCTCCGAGCAGCAGTGGCGCCGGCAGTGGGAGGCGCGGCGGATGTTCCTCACCGCCGACGGGGAGACGGGAGCGCCGTTCGGGAACTACACCATCACTGTCGATCCCGGCGACGGCTCGGTGACGATCGTGCTGCCGGAGCCGCTGCGGCACATGGCCAACGCCCCCAGAGGCCGCTGCCGGCTATCGAGCGCTGTGCGTTTTCACCACCGCCGGGAGGATTGGCTGGACCGTGTTCAGGCCAATCGGGCGGTGCGTTACGACATCACCTACCACCCGGAGCGGGATCGGTGGTATCTGGACGCCTCCTGGTCCGCCGACACCCTGGCACCCCCGTCCCCGGACCAACTGACCGCCTCCGGGGCGCGGCTGCTGAGCGTGGACCTCAACGCCGACCACCTGGCCGCCTGCGTCGTCGACGCCTGCGGCAACCCGATCGGCCAGCCCATCACCATCCCAACCGCGCTGAGCGGCCCTGCCTCTCGGCGCGACGGGCGGCTGCGGCAGGCGATCAGCGAGCTGATCCGTCTCGCCCACCGGCATGGCTGCGCCGGGTTCGCGATTGAGAATCTGGGCTTCGACGATGCCCGCGCCACCGGCCGGGAGACCATGGGACGCGGCCGACGGGGCAAGAGCTTCCGCCGCACCGTCGCCGGCATCCCCACCGCACGCTTTCGCGAACGGTTGCGCGGCATGGCCTACCACCGCGGCCTGGTCGTGGTCGCCGTCGACCGGGCCTACACCAGCAAGTGGGGCGCCCAGCACTGGCAACGCCCGCTCCAGCAGCAGACCAAACAGAACACCAAGCAGAACACGGCCACCCGGCACCATGCCGCTGCGGTGGCGATCGGACGACGCGCTTTCGGACACGGGATCCGGCGTCGGCCAGGTGTGACCGCCCGCCACCAGAGGATGGCGGCGCGGAGAGCTACCGGCCAGACCGCATCCCGCCCGACAGCGCACGGGACCGCGAGCCCGCCCAGGACCGCAGGCACGCCCCACCGGGGCGGCAAGACCTGCCGGGACGAGCGACCAGCTCGCGCTGTTCCCCGCACCCAAGACCGTTCGGGGTGCACCCGGACCCAGCCCCGGCATGGTCCACGGCGATGCAGCCACTACCGGCTAATTCGCTTAAGAACGGTAAGCGCTCCACGCGTGTCACAAAAGTTCCATGACCGCTGTTTCAGGAGGCAAACGGCGTCACTGAACGTCTCACACACCTGATGCGGTGCGTGGTTCCCCGCCCGGCTACTCCGCCAGCGCATCCCAAGGGCGGCGCTCGGGAGCGGCCGCCTGGCCCTCGGGGCAATGGCGGCGGAAGTCGCACCACGAGCAGATCGAGCCGGGATTGGGGGCGAAGAGCTCGTCGATCTCGGCGGGCACCGCCGCGGGTCCGACGGACGGCCGCTCGACCGGGGCCGACGGCCACTCGCCGCCCACTGCGCCCCAGGACCGCCCGCCTTCCGCCGCAGCTCCGCCCGGCGTGGTCGCGGACCGGCCACCTCCCGCAGCAGCCCCGCCCGGCGCGGTCGCGGAGCGGCCGCCTGCCGCCCTATCCCCGCCCGGGGCGGTCACGGGCCGGGTCGTCGCCGCGCCGGAAGCGCGGCCGCGGGACGGTGGCGCGGCGACCGCTTCCCGGTAGCGCTCGTCGGCCGCGGCGGCCTCCGTGGCAAGATCCTCCGCCCGCCCCAGATGCCGGGCGAGGGACTCCTCGGTGTGGCGCCACTCGACGATCTCGCCCGTCGGCAGGTGGTGCAGCTCCACGGTCCGGCAGGGCGTGCGCATCATCGTGGACGCCGCGACGGCGTAGACGGCCAGGGCGAGCGACGAGCGCGCGTCGTCCTGGGTGAGCGGCCGGCGTCCGGTCTTGTAGTCGACCACGACGAGCTCGTCCCCGCGCCGGTCGAGCCGGTCGATGCGGCCGGACACGGCGATGACCTTGGTGCGGGTGGCGACGGTGCGCTCGACACCGACCGGATCATCGGCCGGATCCAATGTCGCGACATATCCGGACACGAGGTCGCGGGCGCGCTCCAGCCACCGCCCCGACTGCTCGGCATCCCTGAACCCCTCGGTGATCCACCCGTTCGTGAGCAGGATGGCCGCCGTCAGCGGGGTCCTACGCTCGTACGGCTCCCGCCACCAGCCCGCCAGCGCGTTGTGCACGCTCGCCCCGACGCTGTTGTGCGCCCAGGCGGGTCCCTTGGACGGCGCCGGCCGGTCCAGGTAGGTGAACCTGTAGCGGCGGCGGCAGTCCAGCCAGGCGTTCAACCGCGACGGCGTGCACGAGTAGAGCCGCCGCGGCATGCCCTCCAGCGGAAGCTGCACTGCGTTCATGTGGCCTCACTCCGTAAGGCGGGCGCCGGCACTCCCTCGCCTTAGTCGTCGCTCGGGTTGAGCTTGATCCCGGAGGCCTTGGTGCCGTCGGGCAGCGGGTCCTCGTCGCCGCCCTCGGTCTCGACGCGGGTCAGCGAACCCGAGACCCAGTCGTCGAAGTGCGGCTCGAGGTCGCCGATCGTGACCTCGTCCCCATGGACCGCCAGCACCCGCGTGCTGTGGGGCAGCGTGAACAGCCGCCCACCGATCGAGGTCAGCTGGTCGGCCAGGGCAGGATATTCGCCGCCCAGCTTGCCCGGGCCGTCGGCCTGCAGGGCCTTGCCGGTGAAGACGGCCCCGAGCCCCTCGCAGTAGAGCGACACGCCACCAGAGGTGACGCCCGGCGTCTCCATGACGTCGAGCTGGACATCGGCCACCTCGAAGATGCCGTCGTCCTCCATGTCGATGTCGGGCCAGGTCTCCGTCCAGGTCTCCCGCCACAGAGGCTTGTCCTTGGGATGCAGGGCGACCACGGCCTCGTCCCGGCTGGCCACCTCGATGGCGGCCCCGACGTGGTCGGGCAGGCCCGCCGTGCAGATGACGGCCAGCACCTCACGCTCGCCCACCTGCTCCATGATCTTGTCGGAGTCGCGGGAGGGATCGATGACGATCACCTCGTCATCGTCGCCCACGATCCACGTGTTGTTCTCGACCTTGTGTTCGGTGCCGTCGATGTCGACGACGCCCTCGGTCACCACTCGCTCGATACGCGCTGTCACGCCTCCGAACTCTAGTCGGTCTGCCTGACAACGCGACTTGCTAATCCTCCAGTCTGGGGGAGAACGCGCCAAAGGGTACGTCAAGGTCGTGATCCCGGGCGTCGATCAGCGAGACCTCGGCGAGCGCGATCATGGCCCCGGCGTCAGCCGGCCAGCAGATCGTCCACAGCCAGTTGCCCAGCGCCTCGCCCGCGTAGACGGCGCGGTCGCTCTGACCGTTGTCCACGAACCACAGCGGGCAAGGGTGACCGAGCACCTCGATCTTGGCGTTCGGCGGGCCGGCGTCGAATCCCTCGCCGGGATCGGGCCCGCCCAGCCCCGCGAAGGCCGCGCCGAGCCCGATGCCGGGCTCCTCGGCGACCACGAGCATGTCGGCCGGCCCCTCCATCAACGACGGCCCGGTCAGCGCCACCACGCTGGCACGGGCCCCGGTTCGTTGATCACCCACCTCCGCGAAGCCGGTCACCAGCCAGCCGGCCGGCAACGGCCACGGCAGCCACACGGGCACCACGGAGCTCTTGCGCATCGCCTCGAGCGCCGTGCTGGTCGGCGGCCACGGAGGCTGATAGGGCAGGACGTCACCGTGCGTGTCACATCGATACGCACTAGACCACGCGCTCGGCCCGTGAAGCGGGCCAAAACACCGTGGGCAGGTTGGAGCCGCTCTCACAACTACCCACGGTGCTTTCTCCGGTGCGCCCCCGTCAAGGCCGCATCTCGTTATCCCGTCGTAATCTTGGCCATGTGCGCGTAAATTGTGTCGGCGCGATCGTCGTCGACGACGCCGGCCGCATCCTTCTGATCAAGCGGGGACACCCGCCGGGCATGGGCCTGTGGTCGATCCCCGGGGGCCGCCTGGAGCCCGGGGAGAGCGACGCCGCCGGCGTGCGGCGCGAGGTCCTGGAGGAGACGGGCCTGCGCGTCGAGGTCGGCCGCCTGGCCGGCACGGTGGACCGCCCCGGCCCCGGCGGCGTCACGTACGTGATCCGCGACTACCTGGCGACCGTGGCTGGCGGCGTCCCCACGGCTGGGGACGACGCAGCCGACGTGCGCTGGTGCACGGCGGAGGAGCTGGCCCGGCTGCCGCTGTCCGCGGGCCTGCTCGACGCGCTGACCGACTGGGGCGTGTTACCTGCTTGACGTGAGGTTCGAGCTCCACAGGATGAGGTGGTCGGCGTTGTACGTCGTCGACCGCCCGAGCGCCACGACCTCCGTCCCCGACACGGCCACCGCCGTCAGCCACTGCATCCCTTGGCCCGCCAGGCGATCCCTGGTCAGCGCCATGCGGTTCCACGACAGGCCGTCCTGCGAGGTCCAGGCCGCGCTGTCGCCCTCCCCCGGCACGCCGTGCCAGCCGACCGCCACGAGACCTTCCTCCGTCGCGGCCAGGTCGTGCACCGCGGCCGCCTGGTCCGCGGGCAGCCAGGCCGTCTGCCATGAAGCGCCCTCGTCGTCGGAGACGGCGGCGAAGGCCCGCCGCGAGCCGCCCGTCAGCGCGGTGCCGATGGCCACCAGCTTGCCCTGGTAGGCGGTGATCTGACGGAGCCCGGCCGACGTGGCGTCCGGCGGGGCGACGCGGGTGCGCGAACTCCAGTTGACCCCGTCCTCGGAGTACCAGACCACGCTGCGCTCCTCGTCGGCCGACCCCGAGCCGCCCACCGCCACGAAGGCGTCCGCGGTGGCCACCGCGTCGTGGATGCGCACGCCGGAGCCGCCCTGCGGCAGCTTCTTCGACCTGGTGTACTTGCGCAGGTCCGTGGTGAACCACATGGCCGCGCTCGCGGTCCCTGCCTGATCGCGGTCCTCCCCCGCCAGCACGTAGCCCTTCTTCCCCGCGGTCACCACATGGGTCCCCAGGTACGGACGGTCGGAGCGGCGGGTCAGGTCGCCTGAGACGTCCACCTTCTTCCAGCTCTCGCCGTCGGTCGAGGTGACCAGCAGGGGGTCGGTGATCGACACGGTGGTCTCCGTGCCGCCGACGGCCAGCCAACCGCGGGCGCCGTGCGCCACGTCCTCCAGCCGCTGCCTGCCGGGGCCGCCGAGGCTCATGGACTTCCAGCTCTGCCAGTTCTTGATCGTCCACAGGCCGGCGTCGCCCGAGGCCGAGCCGACGGCCACATACCGGCCGGCGAAGCTCGTGATGCCGGTGGTCTCGCGCGCGATGCGAGTCAGGCCCTCGACGTCGCCGAGCGCCACCCGCGAGGCCTGCCCTCGCGGTGGCGCGGACATGAGCACCAGCTGGTTGTCGACGTCGGTGACCGCCTGGTCACCGCCGGCGAACAGGGTGCCGCCGGCGGAGATCGTGAACCCGCGCAACGTCGCGCCCTGCAGGTTGCCGAGGTCGGTCCGCTTGGCCCAGGCGCGCCCGTCCGCGGTGGTCAGCACCGTATAGCGGCCGAGGCCGGCCTGCGTGATCGCGGCGATGCCCCCAGAGTAGGAGATCAGCGACTCCACGCCGACGCTCTCGCCGCTCAGGCCGCCGATGGAGCCGCACTGCGACCATTCCGCCCCGGTCGGGGAGCAGTAGACGCGTACGTCTCCCGTGACCGTACGGTGCCGCGTCGGCACCAGCACGAACCGCTTGGGCAGCACCGCCAGCGTCCCTGGCCGCGAATCGGCCGCCTCGGGCAGCTGGAAGCCGGTGGCCTGCCAGGTGCGCCCGCCGTCGGCCGATCGGACCACCCGCGAACCCTCGCCTTCCGCGGGGTGCCCGATCGCCACGACGGTGTCGCCCCTGGCGACCACCGCCTTGAGCTCCCTCACCTCGAGCCCCGTGCTCTCCGCCCGCTCCCACGTGCGGCCGTCTCCGGAACGCCAGGCCGCCGGCCCGATCGCGCCGTCGTCCCCCGTCGCGCGCCCCACTGCGACGAATCCGGACGCCGTAATGGCGATGTCGTGGATCTGGTCGCCGGCCCGGAACGCGGGCGACCCCGTCGCCTCCACGGCCTGCCAGCTGAACCCGTCGGTGCTGGTCCACAGGCCACGCTCGCCCGACTGGCCGTCGCCGCCGCTAGCCAGCCAGCGACCGTTCCCGCCGACCACCCGCTGGACCGTGGGGGTGGAAACGCCGCTCACCTGACCCAGCTGCCAGTTCTTGCCACCGTCCGGGGAGAACAGGAACAGCGGGCGCGGGGTCGGGCCGGTCGTGTCGCTGCCGACCGCCACCACCGCGCGGCCGACCGAGGTCATGGCGTTGAGCTTCTGATTGGTGCCGTCGCCCGAGGCGGGCACGGTGAACAGCTCATCCCCCGAGCGGCCGGTGCCCGCCTCCAGACGCAGGCTGGGGGCCTCCTCGCCGGTCCACTGCCACACGAGCACGCCGGCGGCCACGAGGACGGCCGCGGCCAGGGTCAGGACGATCGGGGCGGCGCGGTTGCCCCGGCGTACCGGACTGGACCTGCGTACGGCGGCGGGGGCCGGGCCTCGGTGATGGCGGCCGCTCGACCCTTGAGGGCGCGGGGGGCCCGTGGCGACCAGGAGGTCGGGCCGCGTCGGCCGCCCGGCCGGCGGCCGCCCGACCCGCCGCACCTCCGGCTCGTCCTCGCGCCGTCCCTCCGGCTCTTCCGCCGGGGCAGGCTGCTCGGTGGGCTCTTTGGCGGGGACCACCAAGCGGTACGGGATCGTGCGCGGGTCCCGCCGAGGCGACGCCTCCGGCTCCTGCGCGGCACGCTCCCGCTCCGCGAACTCCTGCGCGGCACGCTCCCGCTCCACGAACTCCCGTGTGGCAGACTCGCCGGCCACAGGCTCCCACGCCGCGGCGTCACGCCCCACGACCTCGCGCGCGGCGGACTCGCGCCCCGCGGACTCGCGCCCCACGACCTCGTGCGCCGCAGACTCCCACACCGCGGCCTCGCGCGCCGCGGCCTCGTGCGTGGCAGCCTCGCGGCCAGCGGACTCCCACGCCGCGGCGTCACGCCCCGCGGACTCGGGCGCGGCGGCCTCGCGTGCGGCGGCCTCGCGCGCCGCAGCCTCGCGCGCCGCAGACTCCCGCCCAGCAGCCTCGCGCGCGATGGACTCGCGGCCGGCGGACTCGGGCGCGGCGGGGGCGGTGGGCCCTTCGGTGTCGGTGGGTGTCGTCGGGGGGCCGCCGGCCACGAGCTTGTCCGGCCGGTTGACGACACGCCGCGCCCGGCGGCGCGGCTCGGCTTCGGGTTCCGCTGTCGGCGAGCTGTACGGCATGCGCCCCTTGGGCGCCTCCGGCGGCTCCTCGTCCGGCACCGGTGCCGCGAACGGCGGCATGCCCCACGGGGAGGTCAGAGGTAAGCCCCTGGCCCGGTCGTCGGTGGGACCGGGCGGGGAATGGCTGATCCTGGGCTCTGGGGAAGAGTGCGGTTCCGACGTGCCCTCGGAACGCGGGTCGTCGTCACCCGGCGGTCGCCGAGGCGGTTCGCTGGGGCCGGAGGCCACGCGTCGTACCTCCTAGTCGAACTAGTCGGACGAAAACGGTCACTGCGCGGGGACCGTTCCACATGATTTCGAACGTGTTGTCCTCACCCGACGAAGTATCACACGCGCCCACACTTACCCCGCCGGACCGAAACGATCACCTCCGGAGTCCCTCGCCGCCCCACACGATCCAGACCAGCATGAATGAGCCGGAATTGCGAGACCTCTCTAGCGAGATTCCCCGACCCACTAACCCGATTTATCCAGAAATAGTGCTGAGTGACCGCTTTTTGGCCAGATACAAAACCCCAAAAGCGTACGCACCAAGCTGCACCACCACGCCCACGATGGCCTGCCACGGCACCGCGACCTTGCTCTGGATCAAGGCGTCCTCGAGGGTCCCCGCGGCCGCGCTCATCCCGAACGCCAGCATGTTGTTCATGACATGCAGCCCGATCCCGGCCTCCAGTCCCCCGGTCCGCACCGCCAGCCAGCCCATGACGGCGCCGAAGGCGAACACGTCGGCCAGCCCCATCCACGTGTATCCGTGCACCGACGCGAACAAGCCGGCCCCGATCAGGATGCCCCAGACCGGATTGCGCACGTGCGCCCCGACGGCCTGCAGGAACCAGCCGCGGAAGACGTACTCCTCGGCGGCCGACTGGAACGGCACCAGCAGCACGATCACGATGAGCGCGGGCAGGAAACGTTCCCACCCGACCCAGCCGAACATGTCGGAGTAATCCTCGCCGCTCATCGCCAGGGCGAGGACCTGCACGGCCTGCCCGAGCACGAGCGCCAGGATCGCCAGTCCGACGCAGGCCATGAGCCAGGGCCAGCGCAGCCGCCCGGCCACCGACGACAGCGTCCCCGGACGGCGCCGCTGCAACAACGCCGCCATGCCGAACACGAAAGGGAGCACGGCGGCGATCGACAACAACGTCACGGTCAGCCCGAACACCGGGTCGCCGAACAGCCCGCGCTCGACGTCGAGCGGTGCGGGGATGCCGAGCAGCGTCGCCACCACCGCGCCGGCGGACAACACCACCGCCGCGACAAGGAGGAATATGGCGGCGATCCCGATCGTGCCGACGATCGCCCGCCACGGCCTGGCGACCCCGTTCCTGGCGAGGTGGTCGTACCGGGCCCCGTGGGGCGCCGGCATAAGCCAGGACCGCGGCGGAGCCGGATACTGCATGCCGTATGGATGATGCGGCCCAGGATTCTCCTGCATCTCTCCATTCTGTCCATCTGATGCGCATTAGTTCACAGACGGGCCCGCCTTTTAGGCGGATGCTCTGAGCCGTAGGGGCAGTCAGCTGCCACCTGCGGTCGGCCGCTGGACGCGGCCGAGGTAGGCATTTCGACCCTGGGAGCAGTCCATGTCAAGGCTGGGACCTGTCATCACCCTCGCGGCGGGAGCTGTGCTCGCCGCGGGGCTTGGTGTCGCCAGCATCACCGCGACACCCGCGGCGGACACCACGACCGCCGCCACAGACGACAACCCCGCCGCGGAAGGGTCCGCGGCGAAGGAGAACACCGCTCAGCCGTCTCCGTCGCCGGCCGAGTCCGAGGAGAAGCGGATCGAAAAGGCGGACTACGCCGGACGTGTCAAGGGCAACGGCGCCCTCATTGCGATCTCGATCAGGGACGGCAAGGCCATCGGCTACTTCTGCGACGGCACAACCGAGTCCTGGTTCAAGGGCACCCAGTCCGCCGACGAGGTGAGCCTCAAGGGCATCGGCGCCGGGAAGGTCACGGCCGCGTTGGGCGGCGGCCGGGCCAAGGGCTGGGTCTCCGTCGGCGGCAAGAAGTGGAGCTTCGTGGCGCCCACGGCGGAGAAGCCGTCGGGCCTGTACCGGGCCAGCGCGATCGTCCGGGGCGCCCAGTTCCGGGCCGGCTGGATCAGGGTGAAGAACCCGAACGGCGGCTACACCACGGTCGGCGCCGCCTCCGAGGCCGGAAGCCCGGTCCCGGTCCCCGAGCTGAACGGCGACCAGCCGACCGCGCCGCTCACGGTCGGCGACACCACGATCTACCCGAAGGACGTCGACGGCTTCATCGAGGAGATGCAATGACCGCCATCCACCATCGCCCCTCACGCAGCCTGACGCCGTTACTGGTGCCGCTGCTGATCGGCGGCCTGGTCGTGCTCGCGCTCGGCGTGTACGGCCGGGTGCACACGCCCACCGGGTTCGCGGTCGGCGTGGCCGGTTTCTCCGCCGCGCTGCCCATGAAGGTGTGGCTGACCACCGGCGCGTTCGTCCTGGCGATCGTGCAGGTCGTCTCGGCCCTGTCGATGTGGGGCAAGCTCGGGATCACCATCCCGCCGGCCGTGCACCGCTGGTCGGGACGGCTGGCCTTCCTGCTGACGATCCCGGTCGCCTTCCACTGCCTCTACGCCCTGGGCCTGCAGTACGACGTGCCCCGCGTGCTCGCGCACTCGCTGCTCGGCTGCTTCTTCTACGGCGTGTTCACCACGAAGCTGCTGGCCCTGCCCAAGCGGGACACGCCGGGCTGGACGCTGCCGGTGCTCGGCGGACTGGCGTTCACCGCGCTGGTGGGGCTCTGGCTGACGTCGTCGTTCTGGTTCTTCACCGCGATCGGCATCAAGGTGTGAAGCTCTTCGTACGGACCAGCCCGGCCGCCCGCCCCTTGGCGGCCACGACGAGCGCCATCTTGCGCGAGGCCTCGTCGATCATCTCGTCGCCCAGCATGACCGCGCCGCGCTTCTCCACGGTGGTGTAGTAGTCGTACGCCTCCAGGATGAGCTCGGCGTGGTCATAGTCCTCCTGCGCCGGCGAGAACACCTCGTTGGCCGCCTCCACCTGGGAGGGATGCAGCACCCACTTGCCGTCGTAGCCGAGAGCCGCCGATCTCCTGGCCACCCGCCTGAAGCCGTCGACATCCTTGATCTGCAGGTAAGGTCCGTCGATCACCTGCAGGTCATGCGTCCTGGCGGCCATGAGCAGCCGCATGAGGATGTAGTGGTAGGCGTCGCCCTCGTCGTAGCCGGGCGGCTGCTCGCCGACGACGAGCGTGCGCATGTTGATCGAGGCCATGAAGTCCGCGGGGCCGAACACCAGGGTCTCCAGTCGCCTGGACGACCCGGCGATGGCGTCGGCGTTCACCAGGCCGCGGGCGTTCTCGATCTGGGCCTCGATGCCGATGCGGCCGACCTCGTAGCCCATGGCCTTCTCGATCTGGCTGAGCAACGTGTCCAGCCAGACGACCTCCGTGGGGTCCTGCACCTTGGGCAGCATCACGCAGTCGAGGAACTCGCCGGCGCCCTCGACGGTCTCGATCACGTCCCGGTACGTCCACTGCGTCGCGAGGTCGTTGACCCTGACCACCCGCGTCTTGCCGGTCCAGTCGCCTTCGCGCAGCGCCGCCACGACGTTGCGGCGCGCCTCCTCCTTGGCCGCGGGCGCGACGGAGTCCTCCAGGTCGAGGAAGACCTCGTCGACGGGCAGGGTCTGGGCCTTCTCCAGGAAACGCGGATTGCTGCCGGGCACCGCGAGAACCGAACGACGTGAGCGCATGCGCCACACGCTACTGTCCCGAGGTCGTCGCCAGGGCGCGAGGGCCGTCCCGGCCGCGTGTGCCCGCACCGGGTGCGAGCACGCGAGGCCAGACGGCTCAGCGGCGGGGAGCCAGGCCCAGTTGGAGTCCCTTCAGGCTGGAGGAACGCTTGCTCAGCCCGGAGGCGATCTTGAGCAGCTCGGCCGCGGCCGGCGCGTCGGGGTCGGTCAGGACCAGGGGCTTGCCCTCGTCGCCGCCCTCGCGCAGCCGCAGGTCGATCGGCACCTGGCCGAGCAGCGGCACCCGGGCCCCCAGCGTGCGGGTCAGCGCGTCGGCCACGATCTGGCCGCCGCCCTCGCCGAACACAGTGACGCGCTCGTCACAGTGCGGGCAGGGCAGCCACGCCATGTTCTCGATGACGCCGGCGATCTGCTGGTGGGTCTGGGCCGCGATGGATCCGGCCCGCTCGGCCACCTCGGCGGCGGCCATCTGCGGCGTCGTCACGACCAGGATCTCCGCACCCGGCAGCCGCTGCGCGACGGAGATGGCGATGTCGCCGGTGCCCGGGGGCAGGTCGAGCAGGAGGATGTCGAGGTCGCCCCAGTAGACGTCGGCGAGGAACTGGTGGAGGGCCCGGTCCAGCATCGGCCCGCGCCAGACCACCGGCGTGTTGCCCTCGGGCTTGAACATGCCGACCGAGATGACCTTGATGTCATGCGCCACCGGCGGCATGATCATGTCCTCGACCTTGGTGGGCTTCTCGGCGGCGCCCAGCATGCGAGGAACGCTGTGGCCGTAGATGTCGGCGTCGACGATGCCGACCTTGAGGCCGCTCGCGGCCATGGCGGCGGCCAGGTTGACCGTCACCGACGACTTGCCGACACCGCCCTTGCCGCTGGCCACCGCGAACACGCGGGTCAGCGAGCCCGGCTGGTTGAACGGGATCTCCTTCTCCGGCCCGCGGTTGCCCCTCAGCATGGTCTGCAGCTTCTTGCGCTGCTCGGTGCTCATGACGTCGAGCTCGATCTGGACGCCGGTCACGCCTTCGACCTTGGAGACGGCGTTCGTCACGTCGCGCCGGATAGTGTCTTTCATCGGACATCCGGACACGGTGAGGTAGACGCCCACCCGCACCGCCCCATCGGGAGCGATCTCGATGCTCTTGACCATGTCGAGGTCCGTGATCGGGCGACGGATCTCGGGGTCGATGACGGTGGACAGGGCCGCCGTCACCAGTTCCTGGGTTGGTGCCATCGAAGTCTCGGCACGAAGGAGTGCCGTACCTCCTTAGTCGGCTATGTCGATATGTGTGACAGGCGCTGGACGCCAGCGAGGATGCCCCTCCATCGTATGAACGAGGGGCCGCGCTGGGTTAATCCATGCTGTTAGATGTCTGTGCAACAACGTCTTAAGGTTACTCCGTGACTCTCCTGCGCGACGACGGGCTGACCGCCGAGGAGCTGACGGTCTGGCGGCTGCTGCAGCGTGCCCAGGTGCGCATGACCCGCCACCTGGAGGCGGAGCTGCTCGTCGCCCACGATCTGCCGCTGGCCTCCTACGAGGTGCTGATGCAGCTGGCCGAGGCGCCCGAGCGGCGGCTGCGCATGAACGATCTCGCGGACCGCGTGCTGCTCTCCCGCAGCGGCCTGACCAGGCTCATCGACCGGCTGCAACGTGACGGGCTGGTGTCGCGCGAGGCGTGCGCGGACGACGCCCGCGGGCTGTTCGCGGTGCTGACGGACGCCGGCGCCGCCCGGCTGGCCGAGGCGACCCCGACCTACCTGCGCGGCATCCGGAGCCAGTTCCTCGACATGCTCGGCGTCGGCGAGATCGCCCAGATCCGGGCCATGCTCGGCAAGCTGAACATCAGTGGCGGGGCTCCTTGAGCTCCTCCTGCAGCCGGCCGAGCTCCGCGCGCAGGTAGTCGCGGGTGGCGACCTCGTTGATCGCCATGCGCAGCCCGGCGATCTCGCGGGTCAGATATTCGATCTCGGCCTGGTTGCGATCGGCGACCTCGCGGTCGTGCTCGTACTGGATGCGGTCCCGGTCGGCCTGCCGGTTCTGGGCCAGCAGGATGAGCGGCGCGGCGTAGCTGGCCTGCAGCGACAGCATGAGCGTGAGGAAGATGAACGGGTACGGGTCGAACATGAGGCCCGGGGGCGCAAGGAAGTTCCAGCTCACCCAGACCGTCACGAACACGGTCATGTAGACGAGGAACCTGGCCGTGCCAAGGAAGCGGGCGATCCGCTCCGACAGGCGGCCGAAAACCTCCGGGTCGTAGTGCGGCCGCAGCGAGCGGCGCAGCGCACGGGGCTGGTCCAGTCGTTCGGCGGTCATGACGGGGCCTCCTCGCGCCAGTCCTCGGGTAGCAGGTGGTCCAGGACGTCGTCCACGGTCACCGCGCCGACGAGCCTGCCGAGCTCGTCCACGACGGGGGCCGCGACGAGGTTGTAGTTGGCCAGGTAAGCGGTGATCTCGATCAGCGAGAACGCCGGCCTGATCGGGTCGATCGACGGGTCGAGCACGGCGCCGAGCAGCGTGGACGGCGGCTCGCGCAGCAGCCGCTGGAAGTGCGAGACGCCCAGGTACGTCCCCGTCGGCGTCTCGGTGGGCGGCCGGGTCACGTAGACCTGGGCCGCGACCGCGGGCGTCAGGTCCTGCTGCCTGATGTGCGCGAGCGCCTCGGCCACCGTGGCGGTGGGCGGCAGGATCACCGGCTCGCTGGTCATCACGCCGCCCGCGCTGTCCTCCGGATAGGTCAGGAGCCGCCGCACCGGGTCCGCCTCGTCCGGCTCCATCAGCGCCAGCAGCCTGGCCGCCTGCTCGTCGGGCAGGTCGTGCAGCAGGTCGGCGGCGTCGTCGGGGCCCATCTCCTCCAGGACGTCGGCCGCCCGCTCCGGCTCCAGCGTGCCGAGGATGCCGATCTGGTCGTCGGGCGGCAGCTCCTCCAGCACGTCGGCCAGCCGGTCGTCGTTGAGCGCGCGGGCGATCTCGACGCGCCGCTTGCTCGGCAGCTCGTGCAGAGCGCTGGCCATGTCGGCGGCGCGCATCGACTCGAACGCCGCGATCAGCCCCGCCGCCCCCTGGTCCTTCTGGAGCTTGTCGAACCCCGACACCTCGCTCCAGTCCACGATGCGCGGCTCGCGCCGCCTGCCCTTGTAGACGGCGACCTCGGTGATCTCCCAGGTGGACGGCTTGATCTCCTCCATGGCCAGGTCGTAGACGGTCATGGGCTCGCTGTCGACGTGGACGGCCAGGTCCAGCATCTCGCCGACCACCAGCGTCTCGGTGCCGCGCTGCTCGAACCTGCGCATGTTGATGCGGCCGGTGAAGACGACGGCGCCCGGCTCGATGCGGCGGACGCGGGTGATGGGCAGGAACACCCGGCGGCGCGGCTGCACCTCCACCACCAGGCCGTGCACGGTGGGCCGGCGGCCGATGCGCAGGCCGACCACGACGTCCCTGACCCGGCCGATCTGATCCCCTGCCGGGTCGAAGACCGGGGTCCCCGGCAGCCGGGCCACGAAGATCTTCACGTGGCCAGGCTAACAGCGCTGCCCCGTTGCGCCCGGGACGCCCGGCGTGTCAGTATCAAACCCGGTTAACGGTCATTACGTAGCTGGTGGTGTGCGATGAGGTATGCGGGGCTGGCGCTCGCGTTCGTGTCTTCGTGGTGTTTCGCGTTCTCGGGTCCCATGGCCAAATACCTCATCACCGCCGGGCTGGCGCCGATCGAGGCCGTGTGGACGCGGATGGCGGGCGCGGGGCTGCTGCTGCTCGCCGTGCTGGCCGTGGTCCGCCCGCAGGCGCTGCGGATCCCGCGGTCCAGGCTGCCGTTCTTCGGGCTGTACGCGGTCATGGCGGTGGCCGGGGTGCAGTCGCTGTACTTCGTCGCGATCACGCGGCTGCCCGTCGGGGTGGCGCTGCTGCTGGAGTTCATGGCTCCGGTGATGGTGGTGGCCTGGGTGCGGCTGGTGCGCAAGATCCGGCTCGCGCGGGCCGCCTACGTGGGCGCGGTTGTCGCGTTCGTAGGCCTCGGGATCGTCGTCGAGGCGTGGCAGGGGTTGCGGCTGGATGCGCTGGGGCTGCTGCTGGGGCTGATCGCCGGGGCATGCTGTGCCGGATATTTCCTCATGAACGATAGCTTCGGCGACGACGTGGACCCGCTCGGGCTGATCGCCTGGGGGATGGCGGGGGCGGCGGTGGTGCTGATCCCGTTCGCCCGGCCCTGGAACATCCCGTGGGACGCCTTCGCCGCCTCGGTCACGCCGTCTGAGGACGGGCTGACGTTGCCGGTGCTCGGCGCGTACCTGTGGATGGTGCTGATCGCCACCGTGATCGCGTACATCCTGGGGGTGAACGCCGTGCGGCGGTTGTCGGCCGCGGTGGGCGCGACGGTGGCGACTCTGGAGGTCATCGGCGGCGCGCTGGTCGCCTGGGCGCTGCTCGGCGAGACGCTCGGCGTCTTCCAGATCGTCGGCGGCCTGATCGTCCTGTCCGGCGCTCTCCTGGCTCAGACCGCCTCCGCGTCCCCTCAGCCGTCCCCGGTCACGACGGCCGAGGAGCCCGTGGTCGTCCGGGCCTGACGCTCCGGGGCCGCGGAGGTCTCGGTGGTCGCACCGGTGTCGGGGGTGAGGCGCAGGACGACGGACTCGCCGGCCCAGCGCTCGGTGAGATGCTCGCTGTCGCGGGCGTTGAGTCGCTCCTTGGCCAGCGCGGCCACGGCGTCGGCCGCCGCGGCCTGGTCCACCACCGACACCGCCGCGTCGAACTCCACCAGCCGGGCGCCGTTGTCCTTGCTCCGCAGCGTCACGTGAACCCGCTCGAGGGCCTCCAGCCCGGGCAGCCGCTGCTCCTCACCGCCGGTCACCAGGTAGATCGCCCCGTCGTGCCAGGCATGCCAGGCCAGGCGGGGCCGGTCGAGGGTGAGCCAGAGGATGCCGGACTTCTTGGCGCCTTCCTCGATGGCCGTGGTGATGTCGCTCACATCTCAGAACTCTACTCGCGGCCTGGCCGTCAGGTCGCTTCCGAGTCGTAGGGCGGGAGCTCGCCGTAACCCAGCTCGTCCACGACCGGGTCCGTGTAAGGGGCCGTCGTGGCGGGCTCCAGTGCCTTCGGCTTGTCGTTCCAGTCCTCCTCGAGGTCGTCGAGGAGATGCTTGCGGACGAAGTTGCGCGGGTTGAGGTCGGCCGGGTCGAAGTTTTGAAACTCCGGGCCCAGGCCGGTGCGCAGGTCGTCGCGGGCGTTGTTGGCCATCCGGCGCAGATTGCGCAGCGTCTTGCCTGCCTGCGCGGCGGCCTGAGGCAGTTTGTCGGGACCGAAGACGAGCAGCGCCAGCACGATCAGCGCCCCGATCTCCGCCCACCCGAGTCCGAACACCGTGAGCTCCTACAGCCGTCCAATCCGAGGAGAACCCCGGCCTACCCACAGACTAAGGGCTCTCAGCCATGGCTCGGCCGCCCGCCCCATGATCGCCGTATGTCCTTACGATGGCGACGGCGTGGGCTCGTCCTCGGCAACCACGACGAGCGAAGCGGTGCGTTCCTGGCCGTCGCGTTGATACTTGATGGTGATCTTGGATCCCGGCTCCTTGCTCCGGATCAGCGCGATCAGCTCATTCCCGTCCTGCAAGGCCAGCCCGTCGATCTCCATGATGATGTCACCGGCCTTGAGCCCGGCCTTGTCGGCGGGCCCGCCGGCGTCCACCGGCTGCCGTCCCGCGGCGGGCTCGGACGCGATCTTCACGCCCTGCCCCCGATAGTCCTTGTCCAGCACGATGCCGATCTTGGGCCGCTTGGCCCGCCCGGTGCTGATCAGCTCCTCCGCCACCCGCCGCGTCTGGTTGACCGGGATCGCGAAGCCCAGCCCGATGCTGCCGCTCTGGCTGTTCACCGACCGGCTGAGGGTGGCGATGGCCGAGTTCACGCCGACGACCTCGCCCCGGCTGTTGACCAGTGGCCCACCCGAGTTACCCGGGTTGATGGCGGCGTCGGTCTGGATGGCGCTGATGTACGCGGGCTCCTCAGTGCTGGTGCCGGTGTCGTCACCGGCGATGACCGGGCGGTTCAGCGAGCTGACGATGCCCGTGGTGACGGTGCCCGTCAGGCCCAGCGGCGAGCCGATGGCGATCACCGGGTCGCCGACCACCACCTGGTCGGAGTTGCCCAGGGTGATCTCCGGTGTGCCGAACGTCTCCTCCGGCTTGACCACGGCCAGGTCGGAGCCCGGGTCACGGCCGACGATGCGGCCAGTGGTGGTCTTCCGGTTGTTGAACATGATCTGGATCTCGCCACCCCGGGCGGCCAGGGAGACCACGTGGTTGTTCGTGACCACGTAGCCGTTCTTGATCAGGAACCCGGAGCCGGACGCGCCCTCGGTGCTGGAGCCGTTGCCGACCTCGAGCGAGACCACGCTGGGCAGCACCCGCGCGGCGACGCCCGCCACCGAGTCCGGCGCCCGGTTGGTGGCGCCCGTCGGCAGCGGGCCGAGGCTGTAGGAGGGGTCGTTGCCGCTGCTCGGCTTGGTGAGCACGTACGTGCCGACGCTGCCGAGCACGGAGGCCACCAGGGCGATGGCCACGGCGATCGCGACCAGGGCGCCGAGGCCCGGACCACGCCGGCCCGTCGCGCCCGGTCCCTGCCCGCCCGGAGGCGGCGGCCCCCAGCCGGCGCCCATGCCGAGCGGTCGCGGCGGCGGAGGCGGCGGAGCGCCGCCGCCTCCGAACGGCGGGCTGTCATAGGACCGCCCACCGCTGTCCGGCGCACCGTACGAAGGGCCACCGCCCGGCCCGCCGTACGAGGGACCGCTGTCCGGCGCACCGTACGAAGGACCGCCGTCCGGGCGGCCGAACGAAGGGCCGCTGTCCGGCGCACCGTACGAAGGACCGCCGTCCGGACGGCCGAACGAAGGGCCGCTGTCCGACCGGTCGAAGGACGAACCTCCGAACGAAGGGCCGCCGAATGAGGGGCCGCCGTCGGGAGGGCCGAAGGAAGGACTCTCGTAAGACCGGGTGCCGCCGTCCGAAGATCCGCCGAAGGACGGGCTCTCGTACGACCGTGTGCCGTTGTCCGGCTCACCATAGGAAGAGGCCGCGTCGTAGGGAGACGTCCCGCTGTACGGGTTGCCGGTGGAGAACGATGGGCTGCCGTAGGAAGACCCCGACGGGTCACCCCACGACGCGCCGAACGAGGCGGGCGGCTCAGGCCGCTGTCCAGCCTGATCGGCCGGATGCTCCGCGGGGAGGAACTCCGGCCGCCCCAGTGGTTCGGGGTAGTCCGACGGCATGCGTCCTTCGGTGGGGCGCGTCTCGTCGGTCATCTAAGTCTCACCACTCCTTGGCTCGGCCACCGCAATCCTCACTCTTGCGGTATACGAGGGTCATAAAGCAGATTGTTCCGCCCACACGTAACAAATCCCGAACCCAGATCGTATGCCCTTAGAGTGGGCGACTACGCCAACAGGAGTCATCACCGGCATATCCGGACGTCACGGGGTGGCGACCGACGGCGAGTTGGTCGGCGACTGCTGCACCCTCCACAATTCGACCGGCGGCGTCGTGGAATCCTGCCCCGCGCCGGAGACGGCGAAGAACGTCCCGAGCGCCACGGCGGCCGAGACCATACTGACCGCGACGTAGGCGGTCCGCCGCCTACCAGCGCGGCCAGGGCCCGAAGCCCCGCCACTCGCGTCCCTGCGCGGGCGGTTGTCCAGGGGAGCGATGCTGTGCGGCCCAGGAATGGGCACTCCCCCGAACGTACGCGCGGGGAAAGGGCGCTCCCTCGGCGGCAGCGGACCGCCCGGCTCCGCCATCCGGAGCAGGGACATCGTCAGGTCGGTGGGCATCGCCGGGGTGTCGAGCGAGCGCAGGCGCGACTTCAGCGCCCGCATCGACTCGACCTCGCGCCGGCAGTCAGCACAGAAGGTCAGATGGGCCAGCGCGCGCTCGCGTTCGTGGTGGTTGAGCTCCCCGTCGACGAGCGCGGAAAGACGTTCTCCAAGATGAGCCATGTCAGACTTCCTCCCCACGGATAACGGTCGGGGGGAGTTGAGAATTGCGCGGGGCCCGATGGTCGAGCGCCTCCCGCAACTGCGCCCGGCCACGGTGAATACGGCTTCGGACCGTACCCAGCTTGACGCCGAGCGTGGCCGCGATCTCCTCATAGGACAAGCCCTCGATATCGCACAGCACGATCGCGGCCCTGAACTCGGGTGCGAGTGCGTCGAGGGCAGCCTGGATGTCGGGCTCCAGGTGGGCGTCGTCGAACGCCTGCGCCGGTGACGGCTCCCGGCCGCGCAGCCGCTCGGCGGCGTCGTCGGCCAGTCCCTCGAACCTGATGCGCTGCTTGCGCCGCGCCATGTCGAGGAACAGATTCGTCGTGATCCGGTGCAGCCACCCCTCGAACGTGCCGGGGGTGTAGCTCGACAGCGACCTGAAGACCCGGACGAAGACCTCCTGAGTGAGGTCCTCGGCATCGTGAACGTTGCCGGTCAGCCGGTAAGCGAGCCGATACACGCGTGCGGAATGAGTCCGCACGACTTCCTCCCACGTGGGAGGCGTCCAGTCAGACGACACGGGAGCATCCGTCTGGTGGTCGCTTTCGTCCACCAGAACTCCTCTCTCTGGGACCACCGCTATCGCCATAGTGCCTGGTTTCGTCCCTTCGTGCGCACTGCCTGCCCTCCGGACCGGCAAAGCCCGTTTAAACCTGCAACGCCTCAGGACCCTCCTGAGTTCCCGTCCCGGCGTGTCTCCCCTAGGCTGCGATCGGTGCCAATCACCTGTATGACCCTTTGCGACCAATCGCACGAAAGTGGGGGGAGGCGGCCGATGACCAATCAGGTGGAGGCCACTCTGGCCTATGCGGAGCAGTTTCATCACGAGGATGAGATCATCCACGCGGCGCGGCAGCGCGGGCTGGAGATGGGGGCCACACCCATCCTCCCCGGCGGCGGGGCGGCATTGTGTTTCCTCGCCACCGCCGTCAACGCCAAGTCGGTCGTGGAGATCGGCACGGGATGCGGCGTCTCCGGTCTGTGGCTGCTGCGCGGCATGCGCGCCGACGGCACGCTGACGAGCGTCGACGTCGAACCCGAGCACCAGAGGCTGGCCCGGCAGGCGTTCGCGGAGGCGGGGTTCTCCGGCGGGCGGGTGCGGCTCATCTCGGGGCGGGCGCTCGACGTGCTGCCGCGGCTGTCGGACGGCGGTTATGACATGGTGTTCGCCGACGGCGCGAAGCAGGAATACACCGACTACCTCGCCGAGGCGGTCCGGCTGCTGCGGGTGGGCGGCATTGTGGCCTTCGACAACATGTTGTGGCACAACCGGGTGGCCGATCCCGCGCAGCGCGACCCGGACACGGTCACGCTGCGCGAGGTGGGCAAGCTGGTGCAGTCGGACGACCGCCTGCGCTCGGTGCTCATGCCCCTGGGCGACGGCCTGCTCGCCGCCGTGAAGGTCTCCGACTAGCGCCGCGACCTTTAGGAGCGGGTGAGCCACTCCAGGAGGACGCGTACGCCGAAGCCTGTCGCGCCCTTGCTGAGGGTGCCCTCGTCCACAGTGCTGCGCCCGACCCCGGCGATGTCGAGGTGCGCCCACGGCCGCCGGCCGGCGAACTCCCGCAGGAACAACGCCGCCGTGATCGACCCGGCCCCGAACCTCGACCCCGCCTCCACATTGGCCAGGTCGGCGATCGACGACTCCAGCGCGGGCGTGTAGTCCTCGATCAGCGGCATCCGCCACAGCAGGTCGTCACTGGCCTGCCCGGCGTCCACGAGCTGCTTGGCCAGCACGTCGTCGGAGGCGTAGACGGCGCCCACGGTTCGGCCGAGCGCCACGCTGATCGCCCCGGTGAGCGTGGCGATGTCCACGACCGCGTCGGGGTCGAGGACGGCGTCGGCGTAGGCGAGCGCGTCGGCCAGCACGAGCCGCCCCTCGGCGTCGGTGTTGAGCACCTCGACCGTGCGGCCGCCGTAGTGCTTGATGACGTCGCTGGGCCGCTGGGCGGTGCCCGACGGCATGTTCTCGGCGGCGGCGATCAGCCCGGTGACCCGTACGGGCGCGCCCAGCCGCGCCAGCGCGCCGAGGACGGCGATCACGACGGCCCCGCCCGCCATGTCGGTCTTCTGGGTCTTCATGTTGTCGGTGGGCTTGAGCGACAACCCGCCCGAGTCGAAGGTGATCCCCTTGCCCACCAGCACCACGTGCCGGTCGACCGGCTCGGCAGGCGTGTAGGAGATCTGGATGAACCTGGGCGGGCTGGCCGAGCCCCGCCCGACGGCCACGATGCCGCCGAACCCGTCGGCCTGCAGTTGCTCCTCGTCCCAGACCCGCACCGGCAGCCCGCTCTCGGCGGCCCGCTCGGCGAGCCAAGCGGGGTTCTTGACCGAGGACGGCGTGTTGGCCAGGTCACGAGCCAGCGCCACCGCCTGGGCCACGGCCTGCGCGCGCCCCACCACGACCTCGTCAGCCCCGGCGAACGCGAGCGTGCGCACGGCCTTCTTGCCCCCGTTGCCGATCTTGAACGAGTACGCCGCCAGCAACGCCGCCTCGGCGAACGCCGCCACGTCGCCCTCCGGCACCACCACGGTCAGCCTGTCCCTGCCCTTGACCCTGCGGGCCAGCGCGGCCCCGGCCTTGCGCAGCGCACGCGGCGACCCGTCGCCGACGCCGTAGAACAGGACCCTGCCCACGCCACCGGCCCGGGCGACCGGCACGTCGACGATCTCCCCGGCCTCCCCCTTGGCCTCGTAGTGGGTCAGCAGGTCGCGTACGGGCAGGTGCAGCTCGACCACGTGAGCGGGGTCGAGGTCTGAGGCGTAGGGGACGGCCAGCAGCTCGGCGTCGTCCGGAACCTCGGCGACCACCGAAGCAGTGGTCTCAATGGGCACGGAAGATCTCTCCTCGAACGTCAGCGACCCTGGCGCCGGATTACGCCAGGGTCGTGGGATCAGGTTGTCTCTGGGGAGCGCTCAGCCGACGACGTTCTTCAACGCCTCACCGAGCGCCTTGGCCTCGTCGGCGGAGATCTCCACGACGAGCCGGCCGCCACCCTCCAAGGGGACCCGCATGACAATGCCGCGCCCTTCCTTGGTGACCTCGAGCGGACCATCGCCGGTCCGCGGCTTCATCGCCGCCATGCGTGCATCCCTTCCTGCCTTGGGCTCCCGCGGCCCGCGATTTCCGACCTCCCGAGGGGGTGGTCGGCGCATTCACGTCTTCTGTGATGTCCCATTCTCCCGCATCGAGAGCGCTCATGGGTAACGATCTCCTCCCAGAATGCGTTGTCGATGAGTGCGCGGACGTCCAAACTGGACTGCGTGCACGCTCGCGCCGCCCTCTTCGATCTCTACGGAGACCACCTGCTCTCGCGCGGTGGACAGGCGTCCGTCGCTGCGCTCGTCCGGCTCATGAAACCCCTGGAAATAGCGGCTCCCGCCGTGCGCACGGCCGTCTCGCGCATGGTGCGGCAGGGCTGGCTGCGGCCGATCAGGCTCCCCCAAGGCGCCGGGTACGCGCTCACGCCGAAATGCGTCAGGCGCCTCGATGAGGCGGCCCTGAGAATTTACCGAGCCGGGACACTCACCTGGCACGGCCGCTGGCACATGATCGTCCTGGAGCCGGTCAAGGAGCGGCCGCAAAGGGAGCGGTTACGGGCCGACCTGACGTTCCTCGGCTACGCGGCGCTGTCGGAGACGACCTGGATCGGTCCACGCTCGTCGATCGAGCTGGACAACCTGCTGGAGGGCGAGGGCGTGCGGGCCGACAGGTTCGACGCGGCGCTGGAGGGCGACCCGCGCGAGCTGGTGGCGCGGGCGTGGGATCTGACGGCCATCGGCGAGGCGTACGAGCAGTGGCACGCCGAGGCTGTCACGCTGATCAGCACGCTGCCCGAATCGGCCCCGGACGACCAGGTGTTCGCGGCAAGGAGCAGGCTCGTGCACGGATGGCGCAACTTCCTGTTCCGCGATCCCGGCCTGCCGCCCGAGCTGCTGCCCGCCGGCTGGCCCGGTGAGAAGGCCAGAGCCTATTTCGAGCAGGAGGCCGCCCGGCTGCTGCCCGCAGCCGCCGCGTTCGTCGACAGGGAGTTGACTTGATCCGTTATGACGTGACCGACGCCGTCGCCACCATCACGCTCGACCGACCCGACGCGATGAACTCGCTGACCGCCGAGCTCAAAGACGCCCTGCTCGACGCGGTACGCCGGGCCGCGGGCGATCCCTCGGCCAGGGCCGTTCTGCTCACCGGCGCGGGGCGGGCCTTCTGCGCGGGCCAGGACCTGCGCGAGCACGCCGACAACCTGGAGGCGGGCCGCGGCCTGGCCGGCACCGTCCACCGGCACTACAACCCGATCGTGGAGCTGATCGCCACCATGCCCAAGCCGGTGGTGGCCGCGGTCAACGGTGTGGCCGCCGGCGCGGGCGCGTCCCTGGCGTTCGCCTGCGACCTGCGGATCGCTTCGGAGAAGGCCAAGTTCGCGCTGGCGTTCGCCGGGATCGGCCTGGCGCCGGACTCGGGCGCGTCGTGGACGCTGCAGCGTCTGGTGGGGCGGGGCCGCGCCGCCGAGCTGATGCTGCTGGGCGAGCCGCTCGACGCGCCCCGCGCTCTGGAGCTGGGACTGGTCACACGCGTGGTGCCCCCGGACGAGGTGCTGAAGACCGCCCAGGAGCTGGCGGCACGCCTCGCGCAGGGCCCGACCCTGGCGTACGCGGCGACCAAGCGCGCGCTGGCCTACGCGGCAACGCACTCGCTGCCCGACTCGCTGGCCGTGGAAGCCGAGCTCCAGGACGCCTGCGCCGCCACACAGGACCATGTGAACGCCACCCGCGCCTTCCTCGCCAAGGAACGCCCCACGTTCCACGGCGAGTGACGCGGCCATCGGATGCACGACTTCGACACGCTCAGGGCGACCGCGCTCGACCTGCTCACCGGCGGCGACATCGACACCTCCGACCCCGTCTACGCCGGCCCCCTGGCCCGGCTCAGCGAGCGGGCCGGTGGCTGGCTGGGCGCGATGACACCCGGCTTGACCTGGCCGGACCTCCCGCTGGACGACAGCCCGGGCAACGTGAGCGGCAGCTACGGCCGGCTGCGGCGGATCGCCACGGCATGGGCGACGCCGGGCACCGCGCAACACGGCGACGACGCCGTCGCGGCGCGGGTGGTGGCGGCGCTCGACCTGCTCTACGAGCGCCACTACAACGAGCGGCTCCCGGAGACGGGCAACTGGTGGTTCTGGGAGATCGGCACGCCTGCCGAGCTGGGCCGCGCCTGCGTGCTGCTCGGGGACCGGCTCGACGCCGGCAGGCTGGAGGCGTACCTGGGGGCGATCGACCGGTTCTGCGCGGACGCCGGCCGCCGCGCCGGCAACCCCGCGGCGTGCGAGGCCGGGGCGAACCTGGCGGACAAGGCGTACATCGTGGCGTTGCGCGGCGTGGCCGGGCGCAGCGCCGCCAAGCTGGCGGCGGCCCGCGACGGGCTGTCCGACGTGCGGGGCGGCGTGTTCCACTACGTCGAGTCCGGCGACGGCTTCTACCGCGACGGGTCGTTCATCCAGCACGGGGACGTGGCCTACACGGGCTCGTACGGGCTGTCCCTGCTCATCGCGGTCGCCGGCACGCTGGCCCTGCTCCACGGGTCGCCCTGGGAGGTGACCGATCCCGGGCGGGCGGTGGTGCTCGACGCGGTCGAGCGGTCCTTCGCCCCGTTCGTGCACGACGGGCTGCTGATGGACACCGTGAGGGGGCGGGCGGTCACCCGCCAGAGGTTCTCCGACCGCGTGGCCGGGCACGCCGCGATCGGCGCCGTGCTGCTGCTCGCGCGCTGCGCGCCGGAGCCGTACCGCGGCCGGTTCGCGGAGCTGGCCAAGGGCTGGATCGAGCGCGGCGGCCGCCACTCCTATCTGGAGCGGGCGGACGTGCCGGAGACCCGGCGGGCGGTCGCGGTGCTGGACGACAAGACGATCGAGGCCGCCCCGGGGCCCGTGGGGCACTTCGTCTTCCCGTCGATGGACCGGGTGGTGCACCGGCGGCCCGGCTGGTCGTTCGCGATCAGCCTGTCGTCCCGGCGCGTCGCGGCCTACGAGGCGATCAACGGGGAGAATCCGCACGGCTGGTACACCGGCGACGGCATGACCTACCTCTACACGAGCGACCTGGGCCAGTTCGGCGACGGCTTCTGGCCGACGGTGAACCCGTACCGGCTGCCGGGCACCACGGTGGACACCCGCGAGCGCGAGGACCTGTCGTTCCGCGCCGACCGCCCGGACAACGCGTGGGCCGGCGGCGCGGTGCTCCAGGGCCGGTACGGCGCCACCGCCATGGAGCTCACCGGCGACGGGGCGGGCCCGCGGGCGCGCAAGTCCTGGTTCTGCCTGGACACGGCCGTGGTGGCGCTGGGCAGCGGCATCACCGGCTCCGGCGGACACTCCGTGGAGACCGTGGTGGAGAACCGGGCCACGGACGCTGAGCCGTACCTGGGGGACGGCTGGGCGCACCTGGCGGGCGTCGGCGGCTACGTGATGGAGGGGGCGCATTCCCTGGTCGAGACGCGCACGGCCAGGTGGCGCGACATCAACGCGGGCGAGGACACGCGTGGCGCCTCCCGCCCCGTCACACGGCGCTACGTGACCTTCTGGTTCGACCACGGCGTCGACCCCGTGGACGCCTCCTACTCCTACGTGCTGCTGCCGAACGCCTCGCGCGAGCGCACGCGCGCCTTCCGCGGGTCGCGTCCCATCCGGGTGGCGGCCAATACGCCGCTGGTCCAGGCCGTGCGGGCGCGCGGGTTGCTGGCCGCCACGTTCTGGGCGGCGGGCGAGGTCGACGGCGTCCGCGTGGACGCGCCCTGCACGCTGCTCGTGCGGCGGGCCGGCGGGCGGGTCGTCCTGGCCGTGGCCGATCCGAGCCGGACCGTGGACGCCGTGACCGTGACGCTCGACCGCCCGGCACGCGGCGTCGCCCGGGCCGACGACACCGTGTCGGTACGGCCGGGAGGACATCCGGCCGTCACCGTCGCGCTCGGCGGGTCGCTCGGGCGCACCCACACGGCCGAGCTCAGCGTGTACGCGCCACGCAGTCCTGGAGGTGGTCGTTGACCAGGCCGATGGCCTGCATGAGCGCGTAGGCCGTGGTCGGGCCGACAAACTTGAAGCCGTGCTTCTTCAGCTCCTTGGCCAGCGCCTTGGAGCCGGGCGTGGTGGCGGGCACGTCGGCCATCGTCTTGGGCACCGGCGCGCCGGGGTCGGCGAAGCGCCACACCAGCTCCGACAGGCCGTCGGGGAGGTCGAGCGCGGCCCTGGCGTTGTGGACCGCCGCCTCGATCTTGGCGCGGTTGCGGACGATGCCCGCGTCGCCGAGTAGCCGCTCCACGTCCCGCTCGGAATAGGCGGCCACCTTGGGGATGGCGAAGCCGTCGAACGCGGCGCGGAAGTTGTCCCGCTTACGCAGGATCGTCAGCCACGACAGGCCCGACTGGAACGCCTCCAGCGTGACCCGCTCGAACACCGCGTCGTCGCCGTTGAGCGGGCGACCCCACTCCTCGTCGTGGTAGGCCAGGTAGATCGGGTCCGACGTGCCCGCCCAGCTGCAGCGGATGGGCTCGGTCACGGACGCTCGTCCCCGTCCTTGCCCAACGTGGCGCGTACGCGCTGCTCGGCGGCCCCGGTCTCGCCCTCCGGCTCGTCCGATGCGCCGGCCTCGTCCCCGGCCTTCGCCTCGTCGGCCGTCTCGCCGGGCTCGTGGTCGAGATCGTGCGCCTGATCGTCGAGGGCATCGGGCCGGTCGGCGGCCTCTCCGCCGACGGACGGCTCCTCGTCATAGAAAGCCGGGCCGTCGCCCGCGGAAGGCTCCTCGGCGGAGGAGGCCGCGCCGTTGCCCGCCTGCAGTCGCCACTCCGGGCTTCCCTGCGCGTGCGCCGCCTTCGCGCCCTGGTCCCAGGACAGCGTCGTCCCGCTCGCCGACATGGGATCACCCGACTCCGGCAGCTCCCTGGCGACGGCCGGCGCCTCGGGCGAGTGATCGGTACGCAGAGCGCCGCCCGGCGCCGCGTACACCTCCTGGCGCGCGTGTAGCCGGCTCGACAGCAGCTCGGAGACCCGCTGCTCCAGCACCGCGATCCTGGTGTCCCGGGCGCTGATCGCGTTGGCGGCCCGGCGCAGGGTCTCATCGACGCTCGCCGTGTGGTAGCCGACAAGGTTGACCGGCAGTTGGAGCGCCATGAAGTCGACCGCCGTGAGCTGCCCCGGCTCGGGCAGGTCGAGCGGCGGCACGTCGGGCGGGAACTCGGTCAGCTCTCCGCCCCTGCCGAGGGAGACCAGGACCACGCAGGCCAGGATGGCGATGGCGGCGATGGCGAGTATGACCAGCACATTGGCATCGTACTCATACCATCGGGGCATGAGGTGCGCACTTGCCTCAGCCCATGCCTGTCCGGGCGGACAGTGCGCTGGTCAGCCGGTGGACTCGCCGAGCTCGGTGAGGCTGGGCCGGACCGGGCGGGGGCGGGCCTCCAGGCGGCTGATCGCCTCCTCGACCGTGGTGGTCCAGGAGATCGCGTCGAAGACGGCTGCCCGGGTGAAGCCCTCGTCGTACATGTTGCTGATCAGCTGCCTGAGCGGCTCGAACAGGCCCCAGGGGTCGAGGACCACCAGGGGACGGTCGTGGATGCCGATCGTGCGCGCGGTCCAGATCTCGAACAGCTCCTCCAACGTGCCGATGCCGCCGGGCAGCACGAGGAACGCGTCGGAGCGGGCGTCCATGAGGCCCTTGCGCTCGCGCATGCCGGTCGTGACGATCAGCTCGTCCGACTCCTCGTCCGCGATCTCGATGTCCACCAGGACCTGGGGGATCACGCCGATCGTGCGCCCGCCGGCGGCACGGGCGGCCGAGGTGACGGCGCCCATGCAGGAGACGGTGGCGCCGCCGCTCACGATGGTGTGCCCGCGCTTGGCGAGTTCGGTGCCCACCTGCCCGGCCAGCTCGAGGTATTTGTCGTCGATGTGCAGGCTGGAGGCGCAGAAGACGCAGATGTTCACGGTGAGGAAGCCTATTGGGGCTCCGCGGTCTGCGCGGCGGCGGCCTCGCGTTCTTCCTCACGCTGCAGGGATCGTGCCCGGTCGGCGTCCGCGATGAGGCGCACGGCCTCGACGGGGTCGTCGGTGACGGTGATCAGGCCGAGGTCCTGGGGGGCGATCTTGCCGCTGCCCAGCAGGGTGCCCTTGATCCACTCCAGCAGCCCGCCCCAGAACTCGGAGCCCATCAGCACCACGGGGAAGGACGTGACCTTGCGGGTCTGCACCAGCGTCAGCGCCTCGAAGAGCTCATCGAGCGTGCCGAAGCCGCCGGGCAGGGCGATGAAACCGCACGAGTACTTCACGAACATCGTCTTGCGCACGAAGAAGTAGCGGAACTCGATGCCGAGGTCCACATAGTCGTTCATGCGCTGCTCGAACGGCAGCTCGATGCCGAGCCCGACCGAGATCGCGCCCTCCACGTCACGCGCGCCCCGGTTGGCCGACTCCATGACACCGGGCCCGCCGCCCGTGATCACGGCGTAGCCGGCCTCGGCCAGCGCCCGGCCGAGTGCCCGTCCCAGCTCGTAGTCGGGCGAGTCGGGGCCGGTGCGCGCCGAGCCGAAGACCGTGACCGCCTGCGGCAGCTCGGCCAGCTGCCCGAATCCTTCGACGAACTCCGCCTGGATGCGCAGCACTCGCCACGGGTCCATGTGAACCCAATCGGAGGGTCCCTGACGGGCGAGCAGCCGCTCGTCATGGGTGGAGGTGGGGACGAGGTTGCCGCGGACCACGGCCTGGCCCTGGCGGCGTTCTCGACGTATTTGTTCCATGCGGATCACGCTAGTCCCTCTCGCCTGCGGCCGTGTCCAGGCCCGCGCTCCTACCCGTTCGGCTGCCTAGATTGCCTCCTGCGGGCGAAACCCCAGGTAAGCGGGGTAGAACATCCGCAGAAAAAATCTTGAAGAAACCAGGGAACCGGATTTCGGCTAGCCCGCGTCTAATCGTCGAGGGTGCTGCTCGGGACTGAAAGTGGTCTTCCCCGCCAAATGGCCGGCGAGGAGGGCCACTTTCATTTTGTGAGCCAGTCCAGCATCGCACGCTCGCTCTCGACGATCTTCGACAGCGACACGTACTCGCCCTGCTGGTGCGCGAGGTTCGGATCGCCGGGCCCGTAGTTCACGGCCGGCACGCCCAGCGCGGAGAAGCGAGCGACGTCCGTCCAGCCCAGCTTGGCCCGCGGCGTGCCGCCGACGGCCGCGGTGAACGCCGCCGCCACCGGATGCGTCAGCCCCGGCCTGGCCCCCGGCGCGGCGTCCACGAAGCTCACCGCGAACCCGTCGAACACCTCCCGTACGTGTTCCTGCGCCTGCTCGATCGACAGGTCGGGCGCGAACCGGTAGTTGACCGTCACCACGCACTCGTCCGGGATGACGTTGCCGGCCACGCCGCCCCGCACGCCGACCGCGTTGAGTCCCTCGTGGTATTCGAGCGCGTCCACGACCGGCCGTCGCGCCTCGTAGGCGTTCAGTCTCGCCAGCACCGGCTCGATCCCGTGAATGGCGTTGACCCCGAACCACGACCTGGCGCTGTGCGCCCGCTTGCCCGTCACCGTGATGTCGGCGCGCAAGGTGCCCTGGCAGCCGCCCTCGATCACGCCGTCGGTCGGCTCCATCAGCACCGCGAAGTCGGCCAGCAGCCAGTCGGCGTGGTCCCTGGCCACCCGGGTGAGGCCGTTGCGCTCCGCCTCGACCTCCTCGCAGTCGTAGAAGACGTAGGTCACGTCCTTGTTGGGCGCCGGCACGGTGGCCGCCAGCTTGAGCGCGACCGCCACGCCGGCCTTCATGTCGGAGGTGCCGCACCCGTACAGCAGGTCGCCCTCCACGCGGCTGGGCAGGTTGGCGGCCAGGGGGACGGTGTCGAGGTGGCCGGCGATCAACACGCGCTCGGCGCGCCCCAGCTCGGTGCGGGCCACAACGGTCTCCCCCGACCGCTCCACCTTCAGATGCGGCAGCGCGGACAGCGCCCGCTCGACGATGTTCGCCAGCGCCCGCTCATCGCCGCTCACCGACTCGATGTCCACGATCGCGGCGGTGAGCGCGCGTACGTCCTGCGTCAGGTCCAGCATCAGGTGTTCACTCCGTGTTCCCGCAGCACCTCGTTGAGCGCCGCCTTGTCGTGCCGCTGCCCCGGCTTCAGCCGCTTGATCACCAGCACGCAGGGCAGCCCGAACGTGCCTCCGGGGTATTCCTTCTGTCGGGTGCCCCCGACCGCCACGCACCAGTCGGGGATCCGGCCGCGGGCCAGCTCCTCGCCCGTCTCCACGTCGATCACCGGGATCGTGCCCGACAGGATCGTGCCGGCGCCGACGACCGCGCCCTGCCCCACCCGGGCGCCCTCGACGATCATCGCCCGGCTGCCGATGAGCGCCTCGTCCTCGATGACGACCGGCACGGCGTTGGGCGGCTCCAGCACGCCGCCGATGCCGACACCGCCGGAAAGATGCACGTTTTGTCCGATCTGGGCGCAAGATCCTACCGTGGCCCAGGTGTCGACCATCGTCCCGGCGTCCACGTACGCGCCGATGTTGGTGAACGACGGCATCAGCACCACCCCGGGCGCCAGATAGGCGCCCCAGCGGGCGATCGCGCCCGGCACCACCCGCACCCCGTCGAACGAGCTCTTCAAAGGGATCCTGTCGTGGTGATGGAAGTCGCCCACCTGGGACCGCGCCATGCCCAGCACCTTGAAGGCCAGCAGGATCGCCCTTTTGGCGCGCTCGTCCACCACGACCTCGCCGTCCACCAGGCGGGCCGCCCTGGCCTCGCCCTTGTCGAGCTGATCCACCGCGCCGACGACCGTGTGGCGCGCGTCGACGTCGGAGGTCGACAGCTCCGCGCGACGCTCCCACAGCTTGTCTATGGCCGGGGATATCGGTGTGGAGGTGCTCACGTCACTCATGGCCACGGAGCTTATCCAGGCCGGGTAGGTTTTTCAGGGTGCGCATGCGGTTCTCCCGTGGAGTCATCACCATCGCGATCATCATGGTCGTGCTCGCCGTGGGCATATCCGTGGGCGTCTACCACCTGCTGAAGAAGGCGACGCCGCTGGCGGTGCCCGACCCCTACTGCGTCGTGCGCACCCCCGACGGCGTCCGTGAGCTCCAACCAGAGCAGGCGCAGATCTCCGCCACGATCGCCGCCGTGGCGGCGCGCAGGAAGCTGCCCGAGCGGGCCGTGGTCATCGCCTACGCGACCGCGATCCAGGAGTCGAAGCTGCTGAACCTGGAATACGGTGACCGTGACTCGGTGGGCGTGTTCCAGCAGCGCGAGTCGCAGGGGTGGGGCCGCAAGGAGCAGCTCATGGACCCCGTCTACGCCACGAACAAGTTCTTCGCCGCCCTGGTGAAGGTGAAGAACTACCGGAAGATCCCGCTGGCGGAGGCGGCCCAGGCGGTGCAGCGCTCGGCGGGCGGCTACGCGTACGCGCCGCACGAGGGGGAGGCCAAGATCCTCGCCGCGGCCTTCACCGGCCGGGTGCCGCAGGCCGTGCACTGCTGGTATCCGACGGCCAAGACCCCGGCGCCGCGGCCCAAGACGACCGAGGCGCGCAAGCAACTCGCCCGGGCGCTGGGCAGCACCGCGATCGTCAGCAAGAAGCGCGGGTGGCTGATCGCCGCCTGGTCGGTGGCCCACGCCGAGAAGTACGCGCTGAGCCAGGTCCGTTACAGCGGCGCCACGTGGTCCAACGACGTCGAGCTGGAAGGCTGGAAAGCCGGCGACACGTCCGGCACCGCCCAGGTCGAGCTCTCCTGACCCGCCCCGGGGCTGGGTGCGCTACGAGGCGCGGCGGACGATGGAGATGGAGCCAGGCGGCAGGGGCTGGGCGTAGCTGGCCGTCCAGCCGCTGCCCTGAATGCGTTCGAAGGACAGCAACCGTCCGTCGGAGGCGCGGTAGTCGGCGAAATCGAGCAATCCCCGATCGGGGTTACCGGTGTCCCCCTCGCTCCGGAACGCCGCCGTGCCCCGCTCGATCGGGAAGAACTCCACGCCCTCCATGATCAGCATGCTCTTGGCCGGGATCATGCCCTGCGTGGGCACGTCGTTCCAGAGCAACACTTCCAAATGCGGCCGATCGCCGGCACGCACCTCGACCGAGAGCCACTGCAGGCGCCGGGAAGCATCCCGCAGCAGGTATTCGGTCCACTGCTGCCCTTGCCACGAAATGTGCATGGCGCCCAGCACACGGGCGGGCGACCCGAGCACTTCGATCCGGTCACCCACCTGGATCGTGCGCGGGTCGATGTAATCGGTGCCGGCCTGCCCCGGCACGCTGACCGGAGCCGGCATGGGACTCTCGACGGGAGCGACCTCGACCACCGGCGGCGGCGTGCTCGTGCGGCCCTTCCTGTCTTGCCGCAAGGTGGCCAAGAAGGCTCCCAGCAGCAGGAGGACCAGGGCGATGCTCAGCCCGAGTACGACCATGGAGGTCACGCTCATCGATCAGCTCGCTCCACTCGCGGCCTGCCTCGGCGTAAGCCCTTATCGATTTGTTGGCTTGCTTTTGACGGGCGATCCTACTGGAGGCGGCGCACCGCCGCACTGATGCGTTCGTCAGTGGCGGTGACGGCGATGCGGATGTGCCGCGCACCTGCCGCTCCGTAGAACTCGCCGGGGGCGACCAGAATACCGATTTCGGAGAGCTTGCCTACCTGGTCCCAGGCGTTCTGCCCGTTCGATGCCCAGAAGTAGAGCCCTGCCGTCGAATGGTCGATCTGCCAGCCCGCCTGCTCCAGCGCGGGCCGCAGCAGGGCGCGGCGCGCGGCGTAGCGCTCGCGCTGGGCGTCGGCGTGCGCGTCGTCCCCGAGCGCGGCCGTCATCGCGGCCTGTGCGGGGGCCGGCATCATCATGCCCGCGTGCTTGCGGATCTCCAGCAGCCGCTTGACCAGGACGGGATCGCCCGTCACGAACCCGGCGCGGTAGCCGGCCAGGTTGGAGCGCTTGGAGAGTGAGTGAACCGCGAGCAGCCCTTCGTGGGAGCCGCCGCAGACGTCGGGGTGGAGGATCGAGACCGGCTCCTCTTCCCAGCCGAGCTCGATGTAGCACTCGTCGGAGGCGACGATCGTGCCGCGCTCGCGGGCCCAGGAGACGACCTTGCGCAGGTGCTCGGCGGGCAGCACCCGGCCGGTGGGGTTGCCGGGCGAGTTGACCCAGAGCAGGTCCACCTGCTCTGGGCCGAGCGCGAGCGTGCTGTCGGAGGCCGTGGCCACGGCCCCGGCCAGGCGGGCGCCCACGTCATAGGTGGGGTAGGCCAGCTCGGGGAAGACCACGCGCCGGGCGCCGAGATAGGTCGGCAGCCAGGCGACGAACTCCTTGGAGCCGATCAGCGGGAGCACGTCCTGCTGCTCGACGGTGACGCCGTGCCTGCGCCGCAGCCACCCGGCCGCGGCCTCGCGCAGCGACTTGGTGCCGTGCGTGAACGGGTAGCCGGGGCTGTCGGCGGCCTGGACGAGGGCGTGCCTGACGACCTCGGGCACGGAGTCGATCGGCGTGCCGATCGAGAGGTCGACGATGCCGTCGGGATGTGCGAGTGCGCGCTCCTTGTACGGCTCCAGCCGATCCCAGGGGAAGTCGGGCAGGTTGTTCACGGTTCTCCAGGGTGTTGCGTTGCCGTACGAAAAGCACACGCCGCGAGGGCGCATCCAGCACGGGATGCCCCCTCGCGAGGCGTATCAGAACCGGCTAGTGGTCCTCAGCCTGCGGCGGCAGGGCGGCCACCACCGGGTGGTCCTTGTCGATCTTCCCGACCTTGGAAGCGCCACCGGGCGAGCCGAGGTCTTCGAAGAAGTCCACGTTCGCCTTGTAGTAGTCCTTCCACTGCTCGGGAAGGTCGTCCTCATAGAAAATCGCCTCGACGGGGCATACAGGCTCACACGCGCCGCAGTCCACGCACTCGTCGGGGTGGATGTAAAGCATGCGCTCGCCCTCGTAGATGCAATCGACGGGGCATTCCTCGATGCACGCCTTGTCCAGGACGTCCACGCAAGGCTGCGCGATGACGTAGGTCACCTCGAGCTCCTTCTTCTCCGCACCATGGCATGAGTCTGACCGCGGTTTGCTACGCCCTAGTATTGCCGTGCTTGCCAGCTGGCCGAAACGGAGGGTGGCAAACTCGTGGCCGCACGCCTCGTCATCGCGATTACAAGTCAGGACACAGGTAAACGGATCACCACACGCAGGCGCGTATCTGGAGGGTATCGCGATGCGGTAGGGATCCTCGAGTCCTGGGAGTCCGGCGTGCTACGACTTCGTAAAAAAGACGGCACGCTGGTGGAGATTCTTGAGGAGACGCTGGTTGCGGCCAAGGTCGTCCCGGCCGCGCCTCCTCGACCTGAGCGGATGTAACGGTAAGTATTCCATGTGTGACTGTACGTACCTGCGCCGCCGCAGCAGCCCTTCTCGCCAGCGCCGGATGCGGCGCGTCCACATCCTCGCAACCGGCTGAGAACCTGCCGCCGGTCAACGTGCAGGCGGGCTCGCTGAAGTCCGGCTTCGCCAACATGGAGCGCCTCGCCGAGGCCGCCAAGCGGGAGGGCGAGCTCAACGTGATCGCGCTGCCCCGCGACTGGGTCAACTACGGCGAGATCATCGACACCTTCGCCGACAAGTACGGGCTCAAGGTCAACGAGCTCGAGCCCGGCGCGAGCAGCCGCCGCCAGATCGACGCGGCCGCGCAGCTCAAGCCCGACGTGTTCGACCTGACCCTGGACGTCGCGGTGCGCGAGGCGGCCAGGTTCGCGCCATACAAGGTGCTGGGCTGGCAGGACCTGCCCGACGACGTGAAGGATCCGTCCGGCGCCTGGTACGCCGCCTACGGCGGTTACATGTCCATCGGGTACGACCCGCGCGCGGTCAAGCCCCCTGCCTCCTTCGCCGACCTGCTCCAGCCCGGCTACCGGGTGGCACTCGACGGGGACCCGCTGCGCTCGGCGTCGGCGTTCGGCGGCGTGATGGCGGCCTCCATGCGGGCCGGAGTGCCGCGGCCCGAGCAAGGGGTGGAGCTGTTCGCCAAGCTCAAGCAGGGCGGCCGGCTCACCGACCTGGCCAAGGCCAACACGATCGTCGCCTGGGATCACCTGAACGCCGCCCGCAGCGCCGGCCAGCCCGACGCGTGGCAGGTGACGATTCCGCGGGACGCGGCGCTCGGCGGCTACCACGTGCAGGCGATCAACAAGGCCGCCCCGCATCCCGCCGCGGCCCGCCTGTGGCAGGAGTTCCTGTTCTCGGACGAGGGCCAGAATCTGCTCCAGAAGGGCTGGGCCCGGCCGGCCCGCGGTGAGGCCATGACCATGAAGGGCACGCTCGACACGGCCCAGGCGGCCAAACTGCCCAAGGCGCCGGGGCCGCCCGTCCTCATGACGATTCCCCAGGCAGACGCGGCGAAGGCGTACTTGAAGAAGGAGTGGGCGAAGAGCGTGGGATGAGTCCAATGTGACTCGATATGTCCTAGGGACGTTCAGGCTCTAAAGTGAACAGACAGCACGGCCACGGGGGCCCGATGTCTGACGAATGTGAGCTGATCGTCTTGCGATACGACACACCGAGTTTGGAGCGGTGGAACAGTCGCGCCTACGACAGCAGCTTCGGCTACGTCTCCACACAGGGCGCACCGCTGGTCGACCTGCTGGATCCGCGGCCCGGCGAGCGTGTGCTCGACCTCGGGTGCGGCACGGGCGTGCTCACCGCGCAGCTCGCCTTCAGGGGCGCAGACGTCCTGGGCATAGACGGCTCGTCCGCCATGATCGAGAAGGCGCTGGCGCAGTACCCGGGCATCAACTTCATCGTCGGGGACGGGCACGACTTCACCGTGGTGGACCCGTACGACGCGGTCTTCTCCAACGCGGCGCTGCACTGGATGAGCCGGGATCCCGCCATCGTGATCGCCAACGTGCGCGAGGCGCTCACGCCCGGCGGGCGCTTTGTCGCCGAGATGGGCGGGGCGGGCAACTGCGCCGAGCTGACCGCCGCGATGCTGACCGCCTGGCGCGAGTACGGCCTGCAGGAGCCCGATCTGCCGTGGTACTTTCCCACGCCTGCCGAGTACGCCCGCCGGCTCGAGCAGGAGGGGTTCGTCGTCAGGCTGCTCGAATACTTCGACCGGCCGACCCCACTTGACGAATGCCCTGGCGGGGCGGCCGATTGGGTACGCATGTTCGCCGCCTCGGCGCTCAAGGGGCTCGCGCCGGACATCGTGGAGCCCCTGCTTCGTCGGGTCAATGAGCTGGCAGCGCCCGCGCTTCGCAGGGAGACTGGCTGGATGGCCGACTACGTGCGTTTGCGCTTTGCCGCTGTTCGGCGCTGATGCGTAGTGCATGATGCGTAGGGCTGTTTTGCCGGACTATGGTCTGTTCCGTGGGCGGCGAGATTATGGCTGCACCGCTGCGGCGGCGTGAGGGGCTGGTGAACGGAACGGGATGAACTTCTGCCTGAGCGACCTCGTACCACCGTTGAGGTGGAGCGACGCGTCGACGATCACGCTACTCACCGGGCAGCCGGACCTGCCGGATGCGTGGTGGCGCAGTCTGCCCATGCCGCATGTCCTCGCCGCCATCGGCCCCGAGTCCCTGGGCGAGTTGCTGACGGAGATCGCCCTCGAGCAGTGGCCGGCGGCGGCCCTGGGTGACGTGCTGCCCGCGCTGCACGTGCTCGACCCGGATGACGCCGACGAGCCCGCCGTCGCGATCGCGCTCGACCGGGCCGGGTCGTGGCCCGGGCTGCTGGGGCTGACCAGCCGGGAGCTGGTCGACCAGCCCTTCATCCAGGCGCGCCCGGTGCTCAACACGCTGTTCGCGGCCGTGTTCGCCCGCCTGGCGTCCCCGCAGGCCGCCCGGACGGCCTCTGTGGCCTCATCGGCGGCCGGCCCGGCTCCCGCGGCGATCCCCGCGCCGCGGGGCGAGCGGCACGGCCTGCCGCAGCCCGCACCCGCGCCAGTGCCCGAGGCCGTCGCTGAGGCGCCGCAGCCGGTGCCGGCGACCGAGGAGCCCGCGCATGCGCCGGACGCCGCGCCGGGCGAGCATGAGGCCGCCGCGCCGGCCGAAAGCAACCTTGAGCCTGCCGCAGCAGGCGCGGACGGCCCCGAGAGCGCGCTCCCACAGGAGGCGGCGGCCCAGCAGGGCGCGGCTCAAGACGCGCCGGAAGGCCCCGCGCCGGTGCTGGACGCCGACGCCGAGCCCGCTGTCGAGGCGGGCGATGGGCCCGAGCCCGTGCTGCACGCGGCCGAGGACCCCACGCCGGAGCCGGCGCCCGAAGAAGCGGCCGCAATGGCGACAGAAGCGCCCCGGAGCTCGCCCGAGGCCGAGGGCGCCCCGGAGCAGGCCGCCGAAGCCGAGGGCGCTCCAGAGGAAAGCGCCGCGCCGGTGCTGGACGCCGACGCCGAGCCCGCTGTCGAGGCGGGCGATGGGCCCGAGCCCGTGCTGCACGCGGCCGAGGACCCCACGCCGGAGCCGGCGGCCGAAGAAGCGGCCGCGTCTGCGGAAGAAGCGCCCCCGAGCTCGCCCGAGACCGAGGACGCCCCGGAGCAGGCCGCCGAAGCCGAGGGCTCTCCGGAGGAAGGCGCCGAAGTCGTCGGCGCACCGGAGGAGACCCCCGAAGCCGTCGGCGCCCCAGAAGAGACCCCCGAAGCCGTCGGCGCCCTGGAGGAGAGCCCTCAAGCCGAAGGCGCTCCGCAGGAAAGCGCGGAAGCCGAGGGAGCCCTGGAGGAGAGCCCCCGAGCGGAGGGCGCTCCGGAGGAGAGCGCCGAAGCAGGGCAGGCGGACGAGGAAGAGGAGCCGGCCGCGGCCGAAGCGCACGAGCAGGAGCTCCCCCAGCTCATCGAAACCGCGTTCGCCGGGCTGGACGACAAGAGCTGGGCCGTGGCGCAGAACCGGGTGTTCACGGACGAGCCCTCGGCCGTGGACCAGCTGGCCAAGCTGTTCGCCGTCCCGCCGGCCGAGATCTCCGCCACGGAGAACGAGTTCCGCGACCGCCTGAACCGCTGGCTGGCCAGTGAGGAGGCGGCCCCGTACCGGGCGCATCTGGACGAGCTGCGCAGGACGCTCGGCCCCGCGGCGCCCAAGGAGGAGCTGATCGGCGCGGCCGACTGGCACAGGGTGGAGATCCGCGCGCTGGAGGTGCCCGCCTGGCAGTTCGTGCTGGCCACGCTGCCTGGCCAGGCCCAGCCCGTGGCCCAGCAGCCCCAGATCGACCTGCCGCCCCCGCCGCGGCCGCATCCGCCGATGGAGCTGCCGCCGCAGTCGGCGTTCGGCCACGTGCCGATGCCGCCGCCCCCCGGACCGCCGCAGTTCCAGGCGTTCGCTCCGGCCGCGCCCCCGCCGGGCGAGTCCAACGGCGGGCAGGGCGAGCAGAAGCCGTACCAGCCGCTGAAGGACGTCTCCCAGACCAGGCGCTGCTTCAGGCAGCCGGACGGCCGCTGGTGGTTGCGCATCGACGTGACCGCCGAGCAGCTGGCGGGCGGCGAGTGCGCACTGCCGACGGGCTTCGCTTCCTACCTGGGCTTGTCGCCGGGCGAGAGCAGGACGGTCAGGAGCGCCGCGGGCGAGCTGACCATGACCTGGCACGGCAGGCCGGTGCTCGAGTCCATCGAACGCCTCCTCGTGGACGTCGGCGCCCGCGAGGGCGGGCACCTGTTCCTGACGCTGTCGGACGAGGGCGTGCTGCGGGCCAGGCACCTGCCGGTCGCCGCGCAGGGCGCCGAGAAGATCACCAAGGCGCTGCGCCTGGTCGGGTACACGGCTCCGGGCGGCACCAAAGATCAGGCAGCTCGGGTGATCGCCACGAGGATCGGCATGACGGGTCCGGTCAGCCTGCCGGACCTGCTCGTCAGGCTCCGCGAACGCGGGGACCGCGATCTGCTCGCCCTCTTGGACTGAGCCTGTGCCGCGGCTCGCGATCGGCCCTGAGTTTCCCAGGGAGCTCAGCGCACTGGCCCAGCCAGTGCGCAGGGACGCCGTGGTCGCGCTGCGCCGGTTCCTGCTGAACGTGGCCGGCGCCCCGCACCCCGAGCGGGTGCGGGGGGCCAGAGATCCGCGGGTCGCCACGCTGCGGCTGGCCGAGGGGCATCGCGGGGTGGTGGTACGCCAGCGGGACGTCTATTGGCTGCGTACGGTCCTGCCCGACCCCGAGGCCTGGTCGTACGCGCAACGCCACAGGTACGGCGTCAACCCGGTGGTCGGCGTCGTCGAGGAGTGGGACGCCGAGGCCCTGGAGCGGGTGGAGCCCGCGTTACGCAGGTCCGCCGGCTCGTCGCGGCTGTTCGCCCCGATCTGCGACGGCGACCTGCTGGCACTCGGCCTGGACGGGCACGCCCTGCCGCTGTTCCGGCTCATCACGACCGAGGCCGACGTGGCCGCGCTCGAACCCCTGCTGCCGCCCACCCAGCACCTGCCGCTCGCCGTACTGGCCCGCGGCGGCTCGCTGGCCGAGGCCTGGCGCGAGCTGGACGCCTGGCGCGCCTCGGACGCCGACCCCGGGGCGATCGACCCCGACGACCTGCACGCGGCGCTGCGGCGCAGCCCGGACCGGGCGGCGTTCGCGGCCGACAAGGTGGCGCTCGACCGGGTCCTGGGGGCGCCGGAGTGGTGCACGTTCCCTCATCCAGCACAGCACCGGCTGTCCAGGGCGGCCCGCTACGAGCATCCGGTGCTGGTGGTCGGCGGCGCGGGCACCGGCAAGACCGTCATGGCCCTGCACCGCGCCGCCCACCTGGCCGCGAACGGCAGCGGTCCCGTCCTGCTCATCACGCTCTCGCAGGGCCTCGCCGAGGAGCTGTCGGCCAGGCTGGACGAGCTGATCGAGGACGAGATCATTCGCAAGCGGGTCGAAGTGGACAATGCCGAGCGCCTGGCCATGCGCATCGTGGCCGACGCGGAGGGCCGCCGCCCGCCGCTGGTGGGCCCGGGGGCGCGGTCGCTGGCCCAGCTGACGGACGAGGCGCTCAGGCTGTTGTCGCTCACGACCGGCGACCTGCTGGACGACGTGGAGCCGGAGCGCAAGCCGTACCGTCACATCGTGGTGGACGAGGCGCAGGACATCAGCCCGGCGCAGTGGCGGCTGCTGCGGGCGGCGGTGCCGCGCGCGCACGACGACCTGTTCATCGTGGGTGACCCGCACCAGCGGGTCACCGACACGCGGGTGGCTCTGGGCACCCTCGGCATCCCCGCCCAGCAGCACACGTTGAAGGTCTCCTATCGGCTGCCGCAGGAGCTGCTGTCCTTCGTGGTCCGGCTGCGCGGCGGCGGCCCGGCGCCCGGCCTGGTCAAGGGCGCGACCGAGATGTACGGCTACCGCGCCACGCACAACGGCGAACGCCCGATGATCAGGGCGTACGACTCGCCCGAGTCGGAGCTGGCCGGGCTGCGGGCCACGATCGAGTCGTGGCTGGCCGACGGCGTGCCCACCGGCGAGATCGCCGTCGGCGCCCGCACCACCCGGCTCGTCCGGCAGGCCAAGAAGGCGCTGGCGGGCCTGGACGTGCGGGCCTCGACCTTCCAGCATCTGAAGGGGCTGGAGTTCGAGCGGGTGGCGCTGATCGGCGTGGCGGAGGGCGTGGTGCCCGAGCCGCCGCCGGAAGAACCTGGCGCAAGGGCTCGAGCCCTGCAGCGCGAGCGGAGCATACTGTTCGTCGCCTGCACACGTGCGCGGGCGATGCTCTATATCTCCCATTCCGGAAGAGGCAGCCCCTTTACGCCCCTCTGATCACATAGTCTGAACTGCGGATACTTCCCATTGCCGGTTGGACCTCAATGAATCTCAGCCTGAGCGACCTCGCGCCACCCGTGCGCTGGACCTCCCCTGGTCAAATCGCGCCGATCGTGGAGGAGCCCCAGCTGCCCGAGGCCTGGTGGCAGGCGATCCCCCTCGACCGCGCGTGCGCCATCGTCGGCACCCAGACCGTGGCGAGCCACCTGGCCGACCTGGCCGTGGCCTGCTGGGCGCACCTGATGCTCGGCGACATCCTGCCGCTGGTGCGCTTCTCCGACCCCGCCGAGGCCGAGCGCACGCCGGAGTCGCTGGGCAAGGACGTCGTGCAGAAGCTGTTCACCGGCGTGTTCGAGCGGCTGCTCGAGCCCGTGCCCGACGCTGTGCCCGCGCCCTCCCGGCCGGACAGGCCGCTGCCCGAAGTGATCGACGCGCTGTTCGCGGCGCTGGACGAGCGGCAGCGGGCCATCGCCCGCGACCGGCTGTACGCGGCGCAGCGGGCCACGCTCGACGAGCTGGCGCAGCGCTTCTCGGTGACGCGGGAGCGGATCAGGCAGATCGAGCGCGACCTGCGCGACCACGTGGAGGCCTGGCTCAGCGGCCCCGACGCGGTGGCGCTGGTGGCGCACGTGGCGTGGCTGCGTACCCGGCTCGGCTCCGCCGTCCCCGCCGACGACCTGCAGGCCGCCGTTCCGTGGCACGGGACCGAGCTGCGTACGCTCGGGATGCCCGCGTGGCGGTTCGTGCGCACGCTGCTCACCGGCTTTGAGCAGTCCGACGGCTGGCTCGTCGCGGGCGGGGCGGACGAGCTGCGCGAGAAGACGCGCCAGCTGTTCGCCGACGGGCCGCACCCGCTCGGCGAGGCCCTGTCCATGGTGTCCCAGCTCGGCGTGCGCGAGGACGTGGCCGAGCGGTGGATCCTGGCCGTGCCGCAGCTCCGCGTGCTCGGCCAGCACGTGGTGCCGTGGCCGCGCAGCATCAACGAGAAGGCGGAGGCGGTGCTGGCGGTGGCGGGCGCGCCGCTGTCGCCCGAAGAGATCCAGGAGCGCATCGGCGAGGACTACAGCCTGGTCGGCATCCGCAACCAGCTCACCGCCGACGAGCGGTTCATGCGGGTGGACAGGAACAAGTACGGGCTGACCCGGTGGGGCGGTGAGGAGTATCTGGGGATCAGGGAGATGATCGCCAGGGAGATCGAGCGGGCCGGCGGCGAGGCGTCGGTGAGCACGATCGTGACGAACCTGACCACCCGGTACGACGTCTCCGAGAGCTCGGTGCGGGCGTACTCGGGCGGTCCCGGGTTCGAGCGCACGCAGCGGGGCTGGATCCGCGTGGCGGGCACCTCGCCGAGCGGGGAGGCGGAGCCGTACCAGCCGCGCAAGGACGTGTCGGAGACGCGCCGCAGCTTCCGCTCCCGCGACGGGCGCTGGTGGCACCGGGTGGACATCAACGCCGAGCACCTGCGCGGGTCGGGGTCGCCGCTGCCGACGGGGTTCGCGGCCTACCTCGGCATGGCGCCCGGTGGGCAGCTGACCGCCTCGGCGCCGTCCGGTGACGTGGTGATCAGCTGGCACAACCAGCCGACCATGGGGTCGATCAGGAACGTGCTGGCCGAGTACAAGGCGAGCGAGGGCGACCACGTCTTCCTCACCGTGTCGGACGGCGGCGAGTTGCTGACCCGCTACCTGCCTGCCGCGCCCGTCGGGATGCCGCCCATCAATCGCGCGCTCTACCTGTTCGGCTACACCGCTCCGGTCAGCTCGGAGATGGAGGGGCTGCGGCTGATCGGGGCCAGGATCGGGCTGCCCGACACGGCCACCCGCGAGGAGATCCTGGGCAGGCTGCGCGAGCGCGGCGACCGGGACATCCTCGGCTTCCTGGGCGAGTGAGCTCCCGCATTCCGGGGTCGGTTAGGCTCGGGAGATGTTGCGGATCTACGACACGCGGACCAGGCAGGTCGAGGAGCTCGCCTTCGGGCGGGCGGCGCGGATCTACACCTGCGGACCGACGGTCTACCGCTACGCGCATGTGGGCAACCTGCGCACCTACCTGCTGTCCGACCTGATCAGGCGGGTGCTCGAGCGGCGGCGGACGCGCGTGCTGGCCTGCCAGAACATCACCGACGTCGGCCACCTGACCGACTCCGGGGTCGACAAGGTCGTGCAGCAGGCGCAGGCCGAAGGGCGCTCCGTGCGGGAGCTGGCGCGCTTCTACGAGGACGCCTTCAGGTCCGACACCGCCGCGCTCAACCTCCGTCCGCCGGAGCACACGCCGCGCGCGAGCGAGACGATCGAGCTGATGATCGAGCTGATCGCCAAGCTGATCGAGAAGGAGCACGCGTACGTGGTGCCGGACGGATCGGTGTTCTTTGACGTACGGACATTTCCCACCTACGGCGAAATTTCTGGAAATCGCCTGGATGCACTGAAGCCGGCCCACCGCGTGGACACCGTCGACCCGCGCAAGCGCTTCCACGCCGACTGGGCCCTGTGGAAACCCGCCGAAGGCGAGCTGACCTGGGAGGCTCCGTGGGGGCGGGGGTTCCCGGGGTGGCACGTCGAGTGCTCGGCCATGTCGCTGCGCTACCTCGGGGCGCCCTTCGACCTCCACACCGGCGGGATCGACCTGCGCTTCCCCCACCACGAGGACGAACGGGCCCAGTCCAACGCGGCGGCGGGGCAGGAGGTCGTACGGCACTGGGTGCACGGGGAGCACCTGCTGTTCGACGGGCGCAAGATGGCGAAGTCCACGGGCAACGTGGTGCTGCTGTCCGACGTGGTGGCGGCCGGGCTCGATCCGCTCGCCGTGCGGATGGCGTTCATGGAGCACCGCTACCGGCAGCAGATGAACCTGACGTGGGACACGCTGCGGGCGGCCGATCGCACGGTGCGGCGGTGGCGGACGCGCGTGGCCGAGTGGGCCGAGTCGCCCAGCGCGCCGATGGCGTCCACGTACGTGGAGCGGATGGAGACCGCCTTCGCCGACGACCTGGACACGCCCGAGGCCTTGCGGGTGCTGCGGGAGCTGGAGCGGGACGAGTCGGTGGCCCCGGGGGCGAAGTTCGAATCATTCCTGCACCTGGACCAGGTGCTCGGGCTGGATCTGTCCACGGACATCGGCAAGGTGCCCGTGCTGCCCCCGGGGGCGGGGGAACTCCTGGAGGCGAGGGCCCGGGCGCGCGAGGCGAAGGACTGGAAGGAGGCTGATCGCCTGCGGGACGAGCTGTCCGCTCTGGGGGTCCGCGTCTCCGACACCCCCGACGGCCAAACCTGGACCTGACCCACCCTTACCGCCGCTCGCCGCACCACCGTGCGCCCGCCGGGCTGTTCATGACCCCAACCATCTACGGCGGGTGAGACGTCGGCAGCCTCCTGTGACCGCCACCTCAAAGTCGCCTGCGAAGGACCGTGAAGTCGGCCGGAGGAGTGATCGCGGGCTGCCAGACTTAGTGCCAGTTTCGGCAAGATGGAGGTGTCGGTGAGGCCCTATGCGTGGATGCCGCGGCCGTTGCGGTGGTTCGCTCGGGTGTTGACCGTTCTTCTCGCCCTGGCCCTCGTGCTGGCAGGGGTCGTCGTCTACACCGTGCGGAAGTCGTTCCCGCAGGTTGATGGATCGTTGCGACTACCCGGGTTATCCGCCGATGTAGAGATTTATCGCGATAAATGGGGAGTCCCCCACATCTATGCCGGCAGCGCCGCCGACCTCTTCATGGCCCAAGGGTTCGTCCACGCCCAGGACCGCTTCTACGAGATGGACTTCCGCCGCCACATGACCGCGGGCCGCCTCTCGGAGCTCTTCGGCGCCTCCACCCTCGGCACGGACAAGGCGCTCAGGACCATGGGCTGGCGCAGGGTCGCCGAACAGGAGCTGCCCGAGCTGGCCAAGCCGACCCAGGACTACCTCAACGCGTACGCCAAGGGTGTGAACGCCTGGCTCAGCGCCAACCCCAACGCCTCCGATCGCAGCCTCGAATACTCCGTTCTGAAGCTCCAGAACAGCGCCTACCAGCCGGAGGCGTGGACCGCGGTCGACTCCCTCTCCTGGCTGAAGGCCATGGCCTGGGACCTGCGCTCCAACATGGAGGACGAGATCGACCGGGCGCTGATCGCCGCCACGCTGCCCAGGGAGCGGGTCGAGCAGCTCTACCCCGGCTACCCGTACGACCGCCACTCCCCGATCGTCACCGAGGGCACCATCGATGAGGACCGCTTCAACCAGCGGGCCGAGCCGCGGCTACGCGCCGGCGTCGGCGCGCTGACCCAGGCGGCCGCGACGATGGACGCCGTGCCGAGCACGATGGGCACCGAGGACCGCGAGGGCGTCGGGTCGAACTCGTGGGTGATCTCCGGCGCGCACACCGCCAGTGGCAAGCCGCTGCTGGCCAACGACCCGCACCTGTCCCCGCAGATGCCGTCCGTCTGGTACCAGGCGGGGCTGCACTGCAGGAAGGTCTCCGAGGAGTGCCCGTTCGACGTCACGGGGTTCACCTTCTCCGGCGTTCCCGGCGTGATCATCGGGCACACTGACAAGATCGCGTGGGGTTTCACGAACCTGGGTCCCGACGTGGCCGACCTGTTCCTGGAGAAGGTCGACGGCGACACGTACCTGCACAAGGGCGAGCAGCTGAAGCTGGAAACCAGGCAGGAGCAGATCAAGGTGGCGGGCGGCTCCCCTGTCACGATCACCGTGAAGAGCACCATGCACGGCCCGCTGATCAACGAGGTGATCGGCGACGCCAAGCCCACCGGCGAGACGAACGCGGTCGCGCTGCAGTGGACGGCGCTGACCCCTGGCAGAAGCGCCGACGCGATCTTCGCGTTGGACAAGGCCGCCGACTGGCAGGAGTTCAAGGCCGCGGCGGCGCTGTTCGACGTGCCCGCGCAGAACCTGGTGTACGCCGACACCACGGGCAAGATCGGCTACCAGGCGCCCGGGCGTATCCCCGTACGCCAGAAAGGCGACGGCACCTGGCCCGTCCCCGGGTGGACGGGCGAGTACGACTGGAGGGCGGCGCCCATCCCGTACGACCAGCTGCCGTCAGTGGAGGACCCGGCGGACGGCTTCATCGTGACGGCGAACAACGCGGTCATCGACCCCAGGCGCTACCGGCCGCTGCTGACCGCGGACTGGGCGCATGGCTACCGCTCCGAGCGCATCCGCGACCTCGTCAAGGACGCCATCGAGAAGGGCAAGGTCGACGCGGCGACCATGTCCCGGATCCAGCAGGACACCCACAACGGCTTCGCGGACACGCTGGTGCCTGCACTGATGGAGGTGAACCTGGCAGGCCCGAGCATCCGGGCCAGGGAGCTGCTGAAGGCGTGGGACGGCACGCAGAGCGCCGATTCCGCACCCGCCGCGTTCTTCAACGCGGTCTGGCGGCAGCTGCTCGTGCTGACGTTCAACGACGAGCTGCCGGAGGGGGCCAGGCCGGCCGGAGGCGACCGCTGGTACGAGGTGATCAGGCGCCTGCTCCAACTCCCGGACGACCCCTTCTGGGATGACGTGACCACGAAGAACCATACGGAGAGGCGTGACGACATCCTGCGGCAGGCGATGGCGTCGGCCTACCACGAGCTGTCGGAACGGCTCGGGACGGACGCCCGCGCGTGGCGGTGGGGCGATCTGCACCAGCTGGAGCTGGTCAACGGCTCGCTGGGGACCTCGGGGATCGCGCCGGTCGAGTGGTTGTTCAACCGCGGCCCGTTCGCCGTGGCGGGGAGCAAGGACGCGCTGAACGCCACGGGCTGGAACGTTCAGAGGGACTACACGGTCAGCGCCGTGCCGTCGATGCGCATGATCGTCGATCTGTCCGACCTGGACGCCTCCCAATGGATCAACCTGACGGGCGCTTCCGGGCATGCCTTCCACGACAACTACTGGGACCAGGCGGAGGTGTGGGCCAGGGGCGACCTGTTACCGATGCGCTCCACACCGGAGTCGGTCAAGAAGGACGCCGCGCACACCCTCAGGCTGACGCCCTGAACGTACGACCAGGGTCGTAGTCACGATCCAAACCGTGGGCCGACGCACGGGCCGGGGTCGGTCTGCCAGCATGGGCCCATGAATCGCCTCTGGCAACTCGTCGGAGCCCTGCTCTGATGATGCCTACCGTCGCACTTCAACGTCGCTCGCTCCACGACCCGAAGCGGAAAGCCTGGACTTGCCCTCCGTGAATCGGCGCGGGTCGGAGTGACCAGACCCAGCCACCACGCACAAGGAGGTGACCTTGGTGGCTACGTTGGACACACGTCAGCAGATCCACTCCGCCGTGCTTCCTCAGCGGCGGACCCTGGAATCCGCGTCAGCAGACACCCCTGAAGCAGGGACGAAACGGGGCGCGGAGGCCCTCAGGCAGCGGAGTGCCCAACATGGTCGAGGGGAGACCCACGCCGCCTCACCTGGCGGCGCGGGCGTCACCCGCGCAAGCGGAGCACGCGGTCGTGAGACCGCACCCCGCGTGTTCGTCCTCGCTTCGGATGGCACGCCGCTAGACCCGTGCCACCCCGCCCGCGCACGCAAGCTCCTGACGGCGGGACGGGCGGTCGTGGCCCGGCACACGCCCTTCGCCATCCGGCTGAAGGACCGCACCGCGGAGCAGTCACAGGTCGAGGGTGTGGAGGTCGGCATCGACCCGGGCAGCCGGCACACCGGCATCAGCGTGTTCCAGGCTCGTGACAGGATCCGGTTCGGCCTATATAGCATCCAGCTCGACCACCGCGGCGATAAGATCCGCGACAAGCTCACCGCACGCTCGGCCTACCGCAATCGTCGCCGCACGGCCAACCTGCGCTATCGCGCCCCCCGGTTCGCCAATCGCGCCCGTCCACAGGGCTGGCTGCCACCGAGCCTTAGGCATCGGGTGGAGACCGTGATGAGCTGGGTGCGGCGGTTGCGCCGCCTGGTCCCGGTACGTGCTATCCATGTAGAAACCGTGCGATTCGACACCAATGCCCTGGTCGCCGGCAGGCCGCTGGAAGGTGTGGAGTACCAGCACGGCACACTGCACGGCTATGAAGTGCGCGAATATTTGCTGGACAAATGGGGGCGGGCATGCGCGTACTGCGGAGCGAGTGGCGTCCCGTTGAACGTCGACCATATCCAGCCCCGCGCTCGAGGCGGCACGGATCGGATCAGCAACCTGTGCCTGGCGTGCGTGACCTGTAACCAGGCCAAGAACAGCATCCCGGTCAGAGCGTTCCTGGCCGACCGCCCGGCGGTGTTGGCTCGCGTGCTCGCCCACGCCAAGGCACCACTGCGGGATGCTACGGCCGTGAATAGCACCCGCCGAGCGCTCTACCGAGCGTTGGCGGCGACCGTCCTGCCGATAGGCTGTGGCAGCGGCGGTCGCACGAAGTGGAACCGCCACCGCAACGGCATCCCCAAGTCCCACACCCTGGACGCTCTCCACGTCGGCCAACTCGACCACGTGGTGTCTTGGCCGAGCCAAGTGCTGGTGGTCGCCGCCACCGGGAGAGGAACATACTGCCGCACCCGTACCGACGCCTTCGGTTTCCCCCGGCTCCGCCTGCCCCGCACCAAGCAGATCCACGGCTACCAGACCGGGGATCTCGTGCGCGCGATCGTGCCAAAAGGGAAATACGCCGGAACCCACACCGGCAGGGTCTCCGTCCGCACCTCCGGCTACCACACCATACAGACCCCCTCCGGCCGCCTCGACACCTCGCACAAGCATCTTCGCCTGCTCCAGCGAGCCGATGGCTACGCCTACACGATCAAGAAGGAAACATACGTGTCCGCCCCTGACGGCGAACCAGCTCGGAGACACGCTACCGACCTCGGGCACCTCCAAACCAAGCCATCATCTTGACTGAAGGCTGTCAACCTTGGCTGCCGCCGCCCCTCCTCCACCACAGCGGCGCGCGGGGGTAACCGCCGTCCTCGAGATCGGCGAGGCGTTCGAAAATGTTGTACGTCGCCTGGTGCCCGCACAACATGACCGACACCAGCATGGCCAGCAGGTAGAGCGGCAACATGGGCAATCCGACGCACCAGGCCCACTGGGTGGCGTGCCGCCCTTCGTGCAGCAGGAGCCGGTTGCTCAGCGAATCCCACCTGGTCAGGACGACGTTTCCCACGGTGAACGCCCCCGCGATGGGGAAGCGGTAGCGGTAGCCGAAGGCGAGGATGAGGCCGTCGGGGCCGGGTCGGCGGGTGGCGCCACCGATGATCGAGATCAGCAAACCGAGCGGAGTGGCGAGGTTGATGAAGTTCGCCACGCGCCGGAACCGAAAGCGCCTGTCCATGCGTCTCAGTCTTGACCAATCTTGACATGTCGGAATAATGGCCAGGGTCCTGAAATCTCCTACAAGAGCAGGATTATGAGATTCTCTCTCCTGGGCGCGCTGCTCGGCACCGTCGCACTGGCAGGAGCCGGCGGAGTCGCGTTCACCCAGACGTCAACGTCCGATCCCCTACGATTCTCTGACACGTCTGCCGATGGGCGAGTGGCTTTAGCCGCCGCGACTCCGACCGCTTCTCCCACGGAGACGCCGCCTCCACCAACTCCCACTGAGACGCCGCCGCCCCCCACTCCCACCGAAGCTCCACCCGCTGAGGACTACGTCGTCACGACGGCGGTGGTCAAGAGGAGAGGCACGTCCTACCTGGACGTCTCCATTGAGTACACCGGGGCCGCCATCTTCAGCGTCAAGCAGAAAGTGTGCAAGCGAAGGTCGTGCAAGACCGCGACCGCGGACATCCCGGTCACTGAAGGAACAGCACAATCCATCAAGCGACTGGGCTGGGGCTCGTACAAGAAGCGTGGTGAGCCGGCCGTCGCCATGACGCCTCTGCCGACCGTCACGGTCACGGAGCCAGGCCCCACGGTCACGGTCACCGAGCCCGGTCCGACGGTGACGGTCACCTGCCAGCCCGCACCGACGGACACCGCCACGCCGACCGACGTCCCCACGGACACGCCGACGGCGACGGTGACCCCGACAGAGACGCCCACGACCCCACCGACCGAGACCCCGACCCCGACCGTGACTCCGACGGAGACGGCGACAACCACTCCGACGGACACGCCTACCGAAACCCCGACAGGGACCCCGACGGACACGCTGCCGCCGACGGTGACTCCCACGGAGATCCCCGTCTGCCCGGCGCCGGAGCAGCCCTCGGAGCCCCCGACGGACACGGCGCCACCGCCCACGGAGACGCCGACCGGCGTCCCGACGGAGACACCAACCGCGACACCGACGGAGACGGCGACCACTCCCGCTCAGTGACAGCGGAGTTACGACCGACCGTCTGACCCGGGCCAGGCCACCGTGCCTGGCCCGGCTCATGCCCAGACACCGCCCGCTCGCGCGGCGACAGCAGGTGGCAGCACCCGCGCGGCGACAGCACCCGCACACCGAGCTCGCTCAACGCCTTCGCGATCCTGATCAGCGTCGTTGTCTTCGCCCTCGCCGCGGCGGACAGGGCGCCGGTGGGGCGAGGGCCGCTTCCGACAGCACTAGAGGCGCTTGTAGCGCCCCTCGTGGTACATGAGCGGCGCCTCTTCGGACGGCGTGCCCATCGCGGTCACCTCGCCCACCACGATCGAATGGTCTCCGCCCTCATGGACATCCGTCGTCGTGCACTCGAGCGTGGCGATCGCCTCGTCGAACAACGCCACCCCCGAATGTCCCCGATGGTGCGCCCACTTGGTGAGCTGCCCGTTCAACGGCCGCCCTCGATGCGCGAAGAACCGTGAGGCGTCCTCCATCGAGGCCGGCAGCACGGACACCCCCCACACCCTCGTCTCCAGCACCACGTCGTGGAAGCGGGCCACCTTCTCGGCGCAGAACAACACGAGCAGCGGTTCGAGCGAAACAGAGGTGAAGGAATTCACCGTCATCGCGTGATCGATGCCGCCGAACCTGGTCGTGACGATCGCGACTCCGGTGGCGAAGCGGCCGACGACCTTGCGATATGCCTCAGGGTCCACAGGCCGCTCTATCGAATGCACGAAGTCACTGTATGCCGCTACATGGGATTCTTTGGAGAATACCCCCGCAGAAGCCACGATTCCCCACCGGACGAGGGCGACAGCAAGTAGGCCACAACGAGAGCCACGAGCCCCCCGTACAGGTAGAGGTAGCCGGCAACGCCGTGCGCGATCACGAGGTCACCGGGTCCCAGCTCCAGCGCGAACGGCATCGTCACCAGCAGCCACCCGCCCCCCGTTGTCACGACCCCGAGCCGTGCGCGCATCAGCTTGCCCGCCCCCAGGCACACCCCGAACAACGCCAGCATCCAGACGACGGCCGCGACCGGAATCGGGCCGATCTGCCACACCGGATGCGTGAACCCGCCCACGACCCCCATGACGATCCCCAGCACGAACAGCATGCCGTAGGCCGCCCCACCCAGCGCCGACTCGGCCTGGCTGCGATGCTCCATGTCGAATGAGGTTAGTGGATGCCCGCGAAGAGATCGTTCTCGCGGTTGTGCGGCTCACCGAGGCCGCCTGCCTCGACCGGCGGCCCGGGCACCGGCCGGCCGGGCACTCCGACCGCCAGGATGTAGTGCTCCACGCCCAGCACCTCCTGGCCGATCTTGTTGGACAGGGCGAACCACGGGTCCTGGACGCTGATCTGGGTGACGTGCGCGCGCATGGCCTCGATCTTGTTGCCGATCCACGGGCGCGCGTCGATCTCGGTGGTGATGTCCTCGTCCCGGTTGCCGAACGGCAGGTCATCGACGTTTTCGGTGATGAAGTCCACATCGGCCTCGCGCAGCGCTTCCGCCGTGCGTCCCATGACGGACCTGGGCAGGGCCGTGTGGTAGAGCTTCGCTATCTGCCACGGCTCGCCCTCGCCGAAGCCCGGCTTCGCGGCCAGCTCGAACGCTCTGCGCGAAACACGGTGGGCCTGGATGTGGTCGGGGTGACCGTAGAAGCCGTTGTCGTCGTACGTGACCAGCACCTGCGGGCGTATCTCGCGGATGACCTTGACCAGCTCGCCCGCGGCCTCGTCGAGGTCGGCGCGCCAGAACGCCCGGGGATGGTCATTGGACGCCACCCCCATCATCCCCGAGTCCCGCCAGCGTCCGGGACCGCCGAGGAAGCGGTGGTCCTCGACGCCGAGCGCCTGGCAGGCGGCCTCGAGCTCGCCGATCCGATAGGGGCCGAGCGCGTCGTCCTGATCTGCGGCCAGGTGAGCGAGATCGCCGGGAATGATCTCCCCTTCCTCGCCCAGTGTGCACGTCACGAGCGTGACGTGGGCGCCCTCGGCGACGTATTTGGCCATGGTCGCGCCGGTGCCGATCGACTCGTCGTCCGGGTGGGCGTGCACGAGCAGGAGCCGTCGATCCGTCATGGCCACGAGCGTACCGACCAGGGTCCTGTTCCTCAGACCCCGGCCCGGCCATGGGCCCGGCGGTGGCAGGATTGGGGCCATGAGCGAGAGCTTTCCGCGTCTGTCTGCCAGGACCCGCCGGTTCACCCTCGGGGTGCCCAGGGGCTTCACTATCTCGCCGGACGGCGGCCGCGTGGTGTTCCTGCGGACGCGATCGGGCACCGACCCGGTGACGTGCTTGTGGGAGCTCGACACGGAAACGCACGTCGAACGCCTGGTCGTCGACCCTCGTACGATCCACGGCGACGACGAGGACCTGCCGCCCGAGGAGCGGGCCAGGCGCGAGCGCAGCCGCGAGGCGGCGGGCGGCGTGGTCGCGTACGCCACCGACACCGGTGTGACGACCGCCTGCTTCGCCCTGTCCGGCGGCCTCTACGTCGTCGACCTGGCCACCGGCCGGGCCCGCAAGCTGGACACTCCGGGCGCGGTCATCGACCCCCGGCTGTCCCCCGACGGGCGACGTGTCGCCTACGTGAAGGGAGGCGCGCTCCACGTCCAGGACCTGGTGTCGGGCGAGGACCGCGCGCTGGCCACGCCGGAGTCGGAGACGGTGACGTACGGGCTGGCCGAGTTCATCGCCGCTGAGGAGATGGACAGGATGCGCGGCTACTGGTGGGCGCCTTCGGGCGACGCGCTGCTGGTGGAGCGGGTGGACGAGGCTCCGGTGCGCACCTGGCACATCGCCGACCCGGCCAATCCCGACCGGCCCGCGACGGCTCAGCGCTACCCTGCCGCCGGCACGCCCAACGCGATCACCGAGCTCTACGTGCTGGGGCTCGACGGGTCGCGGGTCACGGTGCCGTACGCGGAGGAATACCTGACGACAGCCGCCTGGGACGCCCACGCGCTGTCGATCGTGACGCTGACCCGCGACCAGAAGACGATGCGGCTGTTCACGGTCGACCCGGCGACCGGCGCCTCCACCCTCGTCCGCCAGGACAACGACCCCGCCTGGGTCGACATCGTCACCGGCGTGCCCGCTCACCTCGACGACGGTTCGCTGGTCTGGGTGGCCGCCTCCGACGGCGGTCACCGCCTCTTCGTGGGCGAGCGCGCCGTCACGCCGCCGACGCTCCAGGTGCGGGCCGTGCTCGACGTCGACCACGACAGCGTGTTGTTCAGCGCGAGCGGCGACCCGACCGAAATCCAGCTGTGGACGTGGGACGGGCACTCGCTGCTGCCGGTCTCGACCCGTTCCGGGGTGTTCTCGGGGCGGATGGCGGGTGGCGTGGGCGTGCTCAGCGAGCAGAGTCTCGACACCGAGGGAGTGTCGACCACGGTCGTCCGCCGCGATGGCATGGCCGTGCCCATCCCGTCCTTCGCCGAGCGCCCCGGACTCGACCTGCGGGTCTCGATCGGCCGCTCGGGCCGCAGGGAGCTGGCCACCGCCGTGGTGCTCCCCTCCTGGCACGAGCAGGGCTCAGGCAAGCTGCCGGTGCTCATGGACCCGTACGGCGGCCCGCACGCGCAGCGGGTGCTCAACCGGCGTGGCGCGTTCCTGGAGAGCCAGTGGTTCGCCGAGCAGGGCTTCGCCGTCGTCGTCGCCGACGGCCGCGGCACCCCCGGCAGGAGCACCGATTTCGAGCGGGCGGTGCGGGGCGACCTGGCGACCCCGGCGCTCGAGGACCAGATCGACGCCCTGCAGGGCGTGGCCGAGCAATACGGCGACGACCTCGACCTGACGAAGGTGGCCATTCGCGGCTGGTCGTTCGGCGGCTTCCTGGCCGCGCTCGCGGTGTTGCGACGCCCCGACGTGTTCCACGCGGCCGTGGCGGGAGCCCCCGTGACGGACTGGCGGCTGTACGACACCTGCTACACCGAGCGATACCTGGGCCATCCGGACGAGCAGCCCGAGGTGTACGAGAAGTCCTCGTTGTTCGCGGACGCCGACAAGCTCGATCGGCCGCTGCTGCTGATCCACGGCCTGGCCGACGACAACGTCGTGGCCGCGCACACGCTCCGCCTGTCGTCGGCCCTGCTCGCGGCCGGTCGCCAGCACAGCGTGCTCCCGCTCTCCGGCGTCACGCACATGACGCCCCAGGAGGTCGTGGCGGAGAACCTGCTGCTGCTCCAGGTGGACTTCCTGAAGAAGTCACTGGGCGTGACCTCGTGACTGGCCGCCGCCACGATCGCCGGGCGCCGGCCGGGTCTGACAACCCGTGGTAGGACTCTGCGCCCGGCAAAACCAAACCCTGGTCTGACGCGCCCGCGGCCGCCGGTCCGCGATCGTTAACGCCATGCTGAAGCCCATCCTCATCACCCTTTCCGTGCTCACCGTGAGCGTCCCGACGGCGACGGCGACGGCGGCGCAGGCCGGACCTCGCTCGGTGAGACCGGCCGAGACTGTGACCACCATCCAGGACTGGAGTCCCTGCCCCAACGACAAGATCGGCATGGAGTGTGCCGACCTGCGAGTCCCCGCCAATTGGAAGAAACCCGAGGGCCGCACGATCACCCTCAAACTGGGGCGGCTCAGATCCACCGGCACCTCGGAAGGCTCTGTCCTGGTGGCCTACGGCGGCCCCGGCGGCCCGGGCATCGCCATCACCCAGTCAGCCGCCTCGACTTGGTGGACCGATCTCCGCAAGCGCATGGACATCGTCACCTGGGACACCCGCGGCTACGGCGAGCAGTTCCAGGGTCTCAGCACCGGCCTGCCCTGCGTCTGGACCCGCATTCCCCTCCCCGACCTCCCCCAGGACGACGCCGACTTCGGCCGCCTGTCCGACACCAACCGCGGCTACGCCGAGGCATGCCGGCTCAAGGACCCCGAGCTGTTCGCCAACATGAGCTCAGCGGACCAGGCCAGAGACATGGAGGCGATCAGAAAGGCCCTGGGCGACCAGCCGCTCAACTACTACGGCGCTTCTTACGCCGGCTTCTACGGCCAGGCATACGCCCGCCTCTTCCCCGGCCGGATCCGCACGATGGTCCTCGACGGCACCTGGAGCCACAGCGCCGCCGACTGGACCGACGAGCTGGAGGAAATGGCGAAGTCCAACGAGCAGGCCATGCGGCGCTTCTTCACCTGGTGCGCCGCGAACGGCTGCGATGACGTCCCCGGCCTTTGGCGTGAGCTGATCGCCCGAGCCGACCGCACACCCATCCCCACCACGACCGCCAACGTGGCCTACAAGGCCCGCGACCTGCAGTCCTTCGCCCTGTCCCACGCCCGTCAGGGCTCCACGGCCTGGCCCGGACTGGCCGAGGCCATCCGCAAGGCCGCCAAGGGCGATGCCTCGGTCTTCGTCTCGTCTCGCGGCTCCCGCTACCCCGACCAGGCCACCGGTGTGACGGAATGTGCAGACTGGCCCCGTTTCGCCAACCTCAAGGAAGCCGTCGCCACGACTCGCCGTCTGCAGCGCCTCGCTCCCAACACCGGCACCGCCAACACCATGGCCTCGGCGACGCTGGGCTGCATCGGCTGGCCACAGCCGGTGAGCAACCCACCCGCCCCGCTCCCCAAGGGCCTGCCGCCCATGCTGGGCGCGGGCGCGTGGGGCGAGTCTGACGCGGTGGCCCGCGTCCTGTCCCAGGTCCCGGGCAGCGTCACCATCTACCATGACGGCCCGGGCCACACGCTCTACGGCAACAACGCGTGCGCCCGCACCCACGTCAACCGCTACTTCACCGACCGCACCCTGCCCTCCCACCCGGCAAAGTGCTGACTACCGACCCACCGTCATCGTCCAGGACCAGGCAGTGCCCGCGCCTCACAGGCCCGCTGTCCTCAGGACCGGGCAGTGCCCGCGCCTCACAGGCCTGCCGTCCTCAGGACCGGGCGACCGTCGATGTCCCGTGCCAGCTGGACCACAGCGCGGCATAGGACCCGCCCTCGGCGACCAGCTCATCATGCGAACCCAGCTCGCTGATCCGCCCGTCCTCCACGACCGCCACCCGATCGGCGTCATGCGCCGTGTAGAGCCGGTGCGCGATCGCAATCACCGTACGCCCGTCCAGCACGGCGGCCAGGGAACGCTCCAGATGCCGGGCCGCCCGGGGGTCGATGAGGGAGGTGGCCTCGTCCAGGACCAGGGTGTGCGGGTCGGCGAGCACCAGCCTGGCCAGTGCCAGCTGCTGGGCGTGGGCAGGCGAGATGGCCAGCCCACCGGACCCGACCTGCGTCTCCAGCCCGGAAGGCAGCCCTTGCACCCAGTCGAGCGCGTCCACCGCCTCCAGTGCCTTGCGCACCGCCGCGTCGTCGGCGTGAGGCCGGGCGATCAGGAGGTTGTCGCGCACGGTGCCCTTGAACACGTGGTGCTCCTGGGTGACCAGTGCGACGTGCCCCCGCAGATCGTTCAGCGGCAGGTCCACGAGCGGCACGCCGCCGACGCTCACCGAGCCGGTGCGCGGCCCGTGGATGCCCGCCAGCAACCGTCCCAGCGTGGACTTGCCCGCCCCGGAAGGCCCGACCATGGCCAGCCGTTCGCCGGGCTGGACGGTCAGCGACACGCCGTGCAGGACGTCGCGGCCCTCGCGGTAGGCGTACCTGACGTCGGAGGCCTCCAGCAGCTCACCCGAGGGCTGTGCGGAGGAGGGCACGCGGTCCTCGGGCACGTTGGCCACGCCGAGGAGGCGCGCCATGGCCGCACCGCCCACCTGCAGCTCGTCGATCCACATCAGGAACCTGTCGAGCGGGTCGATCAACTGCTGGGCATAGAGCGCGGCGGCGGTCACCTGGGCGAGCGTCACCCAGCCGTTGGTGTAGAACAGGCCGCCGACCAGCAGCGCGCTCACCACCGGGATGATGTAGCCCAGCTCGACGGCGGGATACCACCTGACGCGCAGCCCGAGCGTATACCGCTCGGCCGCGTACGAGCTCCTGATGTCGCCGTCGGTACGCGCCCTGCGGCGCTCCTGGAGGCCCAGCGCCTCCACGGCCCTGGCGCCTTCGACGGTCTCGGCCAATCCTTCGGTCATGTCGGCGTATGCGGCGTTCTCGCGCAGGTAGCCGTCACGCGCCCGCTTCAGATACCAGCGGGTGGCCACCCAGAGGACCGGCCCCGCGATCAGCATCGGAAGCATGAGCAGCGGACTGACCAGCACCAGCGCGCCCATGGTGATCAGGAAGGTGACCATCGCGATCAGCGTCTCCGGCACGGCGTGCCGGACGGTGCGCGACAGGGAGTCCACGTCACGGGAGGTTCTGGTGATCAGGTCGCCGGATCCGGCCCGCTCGACCGTGGACAGGGGCAGGGCGAGCACCTGGTCCACGAATTCCTCACGCAGCTCGGCCAGGACCTTCTCCCCGAGCCGGGCGGAGGCCAGCACGGCGTACCGCATGAGCACGCCCTCCAGCAGCAGGAACCCGCCGATGGCGGCGGCCACCAGGGTGACGTGGACCTCGGCGCCGCGCTCGACGTCCTCGACCAGGGCGCCGAGCTGCCACGGCACGACCAGCCCGGCCACTGCGGCCAGCCCGTGCAGCAGAAGGGCAATGGTGAGCGGGCGCGGATATTTGAGCGTCAGCCGCCGGGCGTATGCGCGCACCTGCTTCCGGTCGGCGACCGGAAGAATGTCACGGGCCACGGGTCAGTCCTCTCCACGAGTGACGGTCGCCGCGTATTCAGGCGAGCTGTCCAGCAACTGCCGGTGCGTGCCCTCGGCGAGCACCCGGCCGTTCTCGATGTAGATCACGTGGTCCGTTCGGTCGAGCACCAGCGGGCTGGTGGTGCAGATCAGCGTGGTCTTGCCGGCGCGGCTCGTGGCCAGGCGCTCGGCGATGCGCGCCTCGCTGTGGGCGTCGACGGCGCTGGTGGGCTCGACAAGGATGAGCACTTCGGGGTCGGCCAGCAGCGCCCTGACCAGCCGCAGCCGCTGCTGCTGTCCACCGGAGAACTCCCGGCCCGCCTCCGCCACCCACGTGTCGAGCCCGTCGGGCAGGGCTTCGATGATGTCGTCCGCACAGGCCGTGTAGAGCGCCTCGCGCATCCGCTCACCGTCGACGCCCTCGCCGTCCCGCACCTTCCACCCTCCGTCGGCCAACCCTCCGTCGACCAACCCGCCGTCGACCAACCGGCCATCGATCAATCCGCCGTCGACCAACCGGCCATCGATCAGCCGCCCATCGATCAGCGGCCCGTCGGCCGACCCTCCACCGATCAGCCGTCCATCGGCCAGCCCTCCGTCGATCGGCTCTCCGTCGGTCGGCTCTCCGTCGGCCCCATCGATGAGGCGGATGGCGCCGTCCAACCCGCCGTCGTCCAACCCGCCGTCCCTTGGCCGGCCGCCGTCTGGCCGGCCGCCGTCTGGCCGGCCAGCGCGCCGCGCAGGGGTGTCGGCCCGGACGAGCGCCCGCATCCGGACGGGAGCCGCATCGCGGGCGTCCGGCCTTGGACCAGCGTCGGCGCGGACGGCCGGGTCGGCGCCCAGGGCCGGGTCGGTGCGGAGGGCCGGGTCGGTGCGGATGGTCAGTTCGTCCCGGAGGCGGCCGGTGAAGAGACGGGCGGCGTTGTCGGCGACGAGGATGCGGCGGCGGACTTCATCCAGCGGCAACGTGCCGAGGTCGGCCGCCCCGAACATGACGTCCCCGACGGTGTAGCGGCCGAGCCGGTCGGCGATGGCGATGGCGTCCTCGGGCGCGTTCGCGGCCACCGCTGTGAGCATGCCCGGCTGCACCGTGACCCCGCTGTACGAGTCCCGCAGCACCCCACCCGGGCTGCTCCCCTGACCACCCTTGACCTCGGGCTCCAGGGACAGGATGCGGATTACCCGTCCGGCGGCCACATGCCCCTTGGTGAGCTTGTCCGCCATCTCGGTGAGCGTGCGCATGGGGCCGATGAGGAACACCGCGTACAGGTAGAACGCGACAAGTTGCCCGGTAGGTATCTCCCCGGCCACGGCGAAGGAGGCGCCGACGCCGGTGACGACCGCGATGAGCAGGCCGGGCAGCAGGATCTGGGCGCCTTCCAGCACCGACTCGACCCGGGCCACCCGCACGCCGGCCTGCCGCGCCCGCTGCGACTCCTCCCGGTAACGCTCGGCGAACACCTGCTCGCCGCCGATGCCGCGCAGCACCCGCAGCCCGGCCACGATGTCGGCGGCCCTGGTGGACAGCTCGCCGGTCAGCTCGCGTTGCCTGGCCTGCCGCCGGTGCAGGGGCCTGAGCAGCGGCCCGACCGCGACGGCCATGAGCGGCACGCCGAACAACACGAGCAGCCCGAGCGGCAGCGAGGTCGAGATGAGGATCACGGTGACGGTGATGATCGCCACGACGGAGCCGACGCCGCGCAGCAGGATGTCCATGGAGCTGCCGATGTGGGCGATGTCGGAGTTGCCGACGCTGATGACCTCGCCGGTCGAGAGCCGTTTGGGGAGCGTGGCGCCGAGCCTGGCGGCCTGCCTGGCCGTGAGCTGCACGGTGCGGTAGGCGGCGGCCAGCCAGTTGTAGACGGCCAGCCGGTGCCGCATGACTCCGCTGAACGCCTGCAGCAACCCGAGCCCGAACAGGATGGACGACCAGATCAGCAGCGCCCGCGTGTCCTTGGCGGTCACGGCCTCGATGCCCTGTCCGAGCACGGCCGGCATCAAGGCCTGCACCAGCCACCACAGGGTCGCGTAGCCGATGCCCGCGAGCAGGGATGGCATCTGCCGCCGCGCGGTCCACCACAGATAGCGGAGCGGGCTGCGGATGTCGGGCACGCCGGGATCGGCCTCAGGAAGGGAGCGCATAGCTCGACAAGATTGACAAGATGTCCCCCGGCCCAGCAAACGGTTTTCCCGCGCGGCCTGGCCTGAGCATGCGAAACGCCGCCAGGGCACGTCGCCCCCATGGCTGTCCCGCCCGCACCTCCAGGGCACGTCGCCGCCGAGGCTGCCCCGTCCGCACCTCCAGGGCACGTCGCCCCCGCGACTGTCCCGTCCACAACTCCACCGGAGGGTGTCCGCGGTCAGACCGCACGGAAGGCCCGCCACGTGTACGCCAGCGCGACCAACGCCGTCACCGTCAGCAACATGTACCCGATCGTGTACGCCCCTGTGGCGCTGTAGACGACGCCCATCACGAGCGGCGGGAAGTACCCGCCGAGCCCTCCGGCCGCGCCGACGAGACCGGTCACCGTGCCCACCTTGGAGGCCTCGACGACCTTGGTCACCAATGCGAACACACCGCCCGTCCCGAGCCCCAGGAAGAAGGCCATGAGTACGAAGCTCACCCCGGCAGGCACCTCGAGCGGCGGCCGCCACGCCAGGACGAGCGCCATGACCGCGATCCCGGCGAACGCGATCAGCAACACCCGCACGGCCCCGATCCGGTCGGAGGCGGTGCCGCCCAGTGGCCTGGACAGCACGGCCGCGATCGAGAACCCGGCCGAACGCAGCCCGGCATCGGTCTGAACGAACTGGTAAACGTTCGCCAGCAACGTCGGCAGGTACGTGGAGAACGCCACGAACCCGCCGAACGCGACCGCGTACAGGAACGCGCACTGCCAGGTCGCCTTGATGCGCAGCGCCTCCCGGGCGGCCGGCCCGGAGGCGGTGGCGGGCGACCAGCGGGGCGAGTCGCGGCTGCCGCCCAGCATGATCACGCCGGTCAGCGCCAGCAGCGCCGCCATCAGCACATGGGCAGCCCCCCGCCCGAAGGCCTCCACCAGGCGCGGCGTGCAGAACGCCGCCAGCGCGGCCCCACCCATGCCCGCCCCGAACACGCCGGTCGCGAAGCCCTGGCGGGCGGGCTCGTACCAGGCGTTCACGAAGGGGATGCCGATCGCGAACGACGTGCCGGGAATGCCGAGCAGAAATCCCCAGAACAGCAGCCACCCGTACGAGTCCGACCACCCGACGAACAACACGGGCACGATCGAGACGAAACAGACCGCGGCGAACATGCGCCGCCCGCCGAGCCGGTCGGCCAGCATCCCCGCCGGGATCCGCCCCAGAGCACCGACCAGCACCGGGATCGCGACCAGCAACGACGTCTGCGTCGGCGACAATCCGAGTCGCCTGCTGTAGCTCCCCGCCAGTGGCCCGATCAGGTTCCACGCCCAGAACGTGATCGCGAACGCCATCGTGGCCAGCACCAGGTTCCGCACCTGACCTTTACGGAGCTCAGACATATACCCTGTGTAACAGAGGACTACGTTCTGTGATGAAGTGGGGGTATGAGCGCGGAGGACGTCCTACTGAAGATGGGCCGGTTCCTACGCAGGTCGGCCACGAGCCCGGACCTGCGGGCCATCCACCTGACGGGCGGCGTCGAGGGCGATGCCTTCTACCGGGACCGATGGAGCCACGACAAGGTGGTCCGCTCCACGCACGGCGTGAACTGCACGGGATCGTGCTCGTGGAAGGTCTACGTCAAGGACGGCATCATCACGTGGGAGGCCCAGCAGACCGACTACCCGAGCGTGGGCCCCGACCGCCCCGAGTACGAGCCGCGCGGCTGCCCGCGCGGGGCCGCCTTCTCCTGGTACACCTACTCGCCGACGCGGATCCGCTACCCGTACGCCCGGCGCGTCCTGCTCGAGATGTACGCCGACGCTCGGCAACGCCTCGGCGACCCGGTGGCCGCATGGGCCGAAATCACGACAAATCCGGAAAAGCGGGAAAGGTACCAAAAGGCCCGCGGCCGGGGCGGCCTCGTCCGCGTCAGCTGGGACCTGGCCACCGAGATGATCGCCGCCGCCCACGTCCACACCATCAAGGCCTACGGCCCGGACCGCATCGCCGGCTTCTCCCCCATCCCCGCCATGTCGATGGTCTCCCACGCGATCGGCTCCAGGTTCGTGTCCCTGATCGGCGGCACCATGTTGTCCTACTACGACTGGTACGCCGACCTGCCGGTGGCCTCTCCCCAGGTGTTCGGCGACCAGACCGACGTACCGGAGTCCGCGGACTGGTGGGACGCCGCGTACCTGCTGATGTGGGGCGCGAACGTCCCCGTCACCCGCACCCCCGACACCCACTGGATGGCCGAGGCCCGCTACCGCGGCCAGAAGGTCGTGGTCGTGAGCCCCGACTACAACGACGCCGCCACCTTCGCCGACGAGTTCCTGAGCGTGCGACCGGGCACGGACGGCGCGCTGGCCATGGCCATGGGGCACGTCCTGCTCAAGGAGTTCTTCGTCGACCGCGAGACGCCGTTCTTCACCGACTACATCAAGCGGTTCACCGATCTGCCCTTCCTGGTGCGGCTGGAGGAGCACGAGGGCGCCTGCCTGCCCGGCAAGTTCCTCACGGCGCGGGACCTGGGCTCGGACGAGGAGGCAGCCGAGTGGAAGACCGTCCTCATGTCGCGGGACGGCGTGCCGGTGGTACCGAACGGCTCGATCGGCTTCCGCTGGACGGAGTCGGGCAAGGGCCGCTGGAACCTGAACCTCGACACGGACCCCGAGCTCACCCTCCTTGGCCGCGGGCAGAGCGCGGAGGTGCTGCTGCCCCGCTTCGACGGCGGCGCCGCGACCCACCGGGGCGTGCCGGTGGTGAAGGTCGGGGACCATCTCGTCACCACGGTGTTCGATCTGCTGCTCGCCCAGTACGGCGTCCAGCGGGAGGGGCTGCCCGGCGATTGGCCGACCGGCTACGAGGACGCCGCGCAGCCGTACACGCCGGCCTGGCAGGAGCCGATCACGGGTGTCCCGGCCGAGCGCGCCACCAAGATCGCCAGGGAGTTCGGCAGGACGGCGGAGGTGTCCAAGGGCCGCTGCATGATCATCCTGGGGGCGGGCACCACACAGTGGTTCCACGGCGACACGATCTACCGGGCGTTCCTGTCGCTGCTCCTGCTGACCGGCTGCCAGGGCCGCAACGGCGGCGGCTGGGCGCACTACGTGGGCCAGGAGAAATGCCGCCCGCAGACCGGATGGGCGCTGCTGGCGAGCGCCACGGACTGGTCCCGGCCGCCCCGGCAGACCCCGGGCACCCCGTTCTGGTATCTGCACACCGACCAGTGGCGCTACGACCGCTTCGACGCCGGCGAGCTGACCTCGCCTCTGGCCCGCGGCACCTTCCGCGGCAAGCACACCGCCGACCTCATCACGGAGGCCGTGCGCAACGGCTGGATGCCGATGTCCCCGATGTTCGACCGCAACCCGCTGGACCTCGGCGACGCGGACGACCCCATCGCCCACACCCGCGACGAGCTGCGGGCGGGCAGACTCGGGTACGCCGTCGAGCACCCGGACGACCCACGCAACTGGCCGCGCGTGCTCACCCTCTGGCGCTCCAACCTCCTCGGCTCCTCGGCCAAGGGCGATGAGTACTTCCTGCACCACCTCCTCGGCGCGACCTCCAACCTGGAGCACCCCGACGAGGAGGCGGCGACGGGCAAGCTGGATCTCCTCCTCACCCTCGACTTCCGGATGACGTCCTCGACGGTCTTCTCCGACATCGTGCTCCCGGCCGCCACCTGGTACGAGAAGCACGACCTGTCCTCCACGGACATGCATCCGTTCGTGCACGCGTTCAACCCGGCGATCACCCCTCCCTGGCAGACGAAGACCGATTTCACCGCCTTCCACCTCATCGCCCGCGCCTTCAGCGACCTCGCCAGAGAGCACCTGGGCGTGCGCCGCGACGTGGTCGCGACCGCACACCAGCACGACACCCCAGGCGAGCTGGCCCGGGACGCCGGCCCGGACCTCAAGCTCGTCGAGCGCGACTACGGCGCGATCGCCGAGAAACTGGGCGCGCTCGGCCCGCTGACGGAGAAGCTCGGCCTCCCGGTCAAGGGCGTGACCTTCCTGCCCGACGAGGAGGTGGCCTGGCTGGGCCAGCGCTGCGGCCTCGTCCCGCGCGGCGTGGCCAAGGGCAGGCCGGAGCTGGACACCGACTCCAAGGCCTGCGAGGCCATCCTCGCCCTGTCGGGCGTCAGCAACGGCCGCCTGGCCGTCCAGGGTTTCCGCGAGCTCGCCGCACGGACCGGCACCGACCTCGAGGGCCTGGCCCACGAGGGGCACCGCATCGTCTTCTCCGACACCCAGGCCCGGCCGGTGCACGTCGCCGCCAGCCCCGAATGGTCCGGCAAGGAGGCGCACAACCGCCGCTACTCCCCCTTCACGATCAACGTCGAGAACGGCAAACCCTGGCACACCCTCACCGGCCGCATGCATTTCTTCCTCGACCACGACTGGATGCACGAGTACGGCGAGGCCCTGCCGATCTTCCGCCCCCCGCTGGACCTGGCCGCGCTGCTGGGCGAGACCGGCACGCTGCGGTACCTGACCCCGCACAGCAAGTGGTCGATCCACTCCGAGTATCAGGACAACCTGCTCATGTTGTCGCTCTCCCGCGGCGGCCCCACGATCTGGATGTCCGTCGAGGACGCCGCCAGGATCGGGGTGGCCGACAACGACTGGATCGAGGCGGTCAACCGCAATGGCGTGGTCGTCGCGCGGGCGATCGTCTCCCACCGCATGCCGGTCGGCACGGTCTACATGCACCACGCCCAGGACCGCCTGATCGACGTGCCGAAGTCGGAGGCCACCGGCCGTCGCGGCGGCATCCACAACGCTCTGACGAGGGTCCTCATCAAGCCGACGCACATGATCGGCGGTTACGCCCAGCTCTCGTACGGCTTCAACTACCTCGGCCCCACCGGCAACCAGCGCGACGAGCTGACCACCATTCGTCGCAGATCCCAGGAGGTACGTTACTGATGCGGATCATGGCCCAGATCGCCATGGTGATGAACCTGGACAAGTGCATCGGGTGCCACACCTGCTCGGTCACGTGCAAACAGACCTGGACCAACCGGCCCGGCGTCGAGTACGTCTGGTGGCAGAACGTCGAGACCCGCCCCGGCCAGGGCTACCCCAGACGGTACGAGGACCAGGACCGCTGGCACGGCGGCTGGACCCTCGACCGGAAGGGCAAACTCCAGCTCCGGGCGGGCGGCCGCCTGCGCAAGCTGCTCACCATCTTCGCCAACCCGATCATGCCGTCCATCCAGGACTACTACGAGCCCTGGACCTACGACTACGAGAACCTCACGAACGCGCCCCTCTCCGAGGACATCCCCGTCGCGCCGCCCAGGTCGCTGATCAGCGGCGAGCCCACGAAGATCCGCTGGAGCGCCAACTGGGACGACAGCCTCGGCGGCGACCCCACGCCCGACCCGGTGCTGGAGCAGGTGTCGGAGCAGGTCAAGCTGTCGTTCGAAGAAGCGTTCATGTTCTACCTGCCGCGCATTTGCGAGCACTGCCTCAACCCGTCGTGCGTGGCCTCCTGCCCGTCGGGGGCGCTGTACAAGCGCGAGGAGGACGGCATCGTGCTGGTGGACCAGGACCGCTGCCGCGGCTGGCGCATGTGCGTGACCGGCTGCCCGTACAAGAAGATGTACTTCAACCACAAGACCGGCAAGGCCGAGAAGTGCACGTTCTGCTATCCGCGGGTCGAGGTCGGCCTGCCGACCGTCTGCTCGGAGACGTGTGTCGGCCGCCTCCGCTACATCGGGGTCCTGCTGTACGACGCCGACCGGGTCTCGGAGGCCGCCTCGGTCCCCGACGAACGGGACCTGTACGAGGCGCAGCTGGACATCTTCGTCGACCCCGACGACCCGGCCGTCGCCAGCGCCGGCCTGCCTCCCGACTGGGTGGAAGCCGCGCGCAGATCGCCCGTCTACCAGCTGATCAAGAAATACCGGATCGCGCTCCCTCTGCACCCGGAGTACCGGACCCTCCCCATGGTCTGGTACGTCCCGCCGCTCTCCCCCGTCGTGGACGCGCTCGCCGGCACCGGCCACGACGGCGAGGACGCGGTCAACCTGTTCGCCGCCATCGAGGCGTTGCGCATCCCCGTCGGCTACCTGGCCGAGCTGTTCACCGCGGGCGACCCGGCGCCGGTGACCACCGCGCTGCGCCGCCTGGCCGCGATGCGCTCGTACATGCGGGCGGTCAACCTGGGCGTGCCGCAGCCGGTTCCGCCCGACGCGGGCCTGGAGGAGGACGAGCTGAACGCCATGTACCGGCTGCTGGCGCTCGCCAAGTACGACGAGCGTTATGTGATCCCGACCGCGTACGGCAACCCGCCGGGGATCTGGGAGGAAGGCGCGTGCAGCCTGGACTACGACGGCGGGCCCGGCATGCAGCCCCCGTTCGGGGAGGCGTCGGGCCATCCCGTGCCGGTCTCGATCGAGAGCTTCCACGGCCTGAAGGAACGCCAGACCAGCGACGAGACCACCCACGACCGGGTGAACCTCCTCAACTGGGACGGCCGGGGCACTCCGGCCGGGCTGTTCCCGCCGCGGAGGAAGAAGAAATGACCGAGCGCGTGCTCTGGCAGGCCGCCGCGCATCTGCTGGCCTACCCAGATGAACGGTTCTGGCGACGTCTGCCGCTGATCAGGGAGGCGGCCGAGACGTACTTCGCCGCGTTCCTCGGCCGGGCCGCCGAGCTGGGTCCCGGTGAGCTGGCCGCGCACTACGTGGAGACGTTCGACCTGAACCGGCGCTGCTGCCTCTACCTGACCTACTACACCGACGGCGACACCCGCCGCCGGGGCGAGTCGCTGGCCGCGCTGAAACGCCGCTACCGCGCCGCGGGATGGGAGCTGATGGAGGACGAGCTGCCGGACTTCCTGCCGGTCGTGCTGGAGTTCGCCGCGCTCGACCCCTCCGGGCCCGCGCTGCTCGCCGAGCATCGTGTGGGGCTGGAGCTGCTGCTGGCCTCCCTGGCGGCACGCGAGTCGCCGTACGCGCACGTGATCGGCGCCGTGTGCGCCGCACTCCCGCCGCTCACCGCCGCCCAGCGGGCCGCGGCGAGCCGGCTGGCCACGGGCGGGCCGCCTGCCGAGACCGTGGGGAGGCACGCATGAGCTGGGGCGAGAGCGTGATGTGGATCATCCTTCCGTACGTCACGATCGTGATCTTCGTCGGCGGCCTGCTCTGGCGCTACCGGTACGACAAGTTCGGCTGGACCACGCGCTCCTCCCAGCTCTACGAGAGCCGGCTGCTGCGGGTGGCCAGCCCGCTGTTCCACTACGCGCTGCTCTTCGTGATCATCGGCCACATCACCGGGCTGCTCATCCCGGTGAGCTGGACCAACGCCATCGGCGTGAGCAATCACGCCTACCACGTGAACGCGCTCACCTGGGGCGGGATCGCCGGCCTTGCCACGCTCGTGGCGGTGGGCCTGCTGATCTACCGCCGCCGCACCACCGGTCCCGTGTTCCTGGCGACCACGACCAACGACAAGACCATGTACGCCGTGCTGACGGCGGCGATCTTCTCGGGGGTGGTGACGACCGTGGCGGGGTTCGTGCCCAGCGAGGTGAGTTACCGGACCACGGTCGGACCCTGGTTCCGCGGCGTGCTCACCTTCCAGCCCGACGTGACGGCGATGGGACAGGCGAGCGGCCTTTACAAGGTGCACACATTGATCGGGATGGCGCTGATCGTACTTTTCCCGTTCAGCCGCTTGGTGCATGCGCTTTCCGCCCCGTTGGGCTATTTGTTCCGTCCTTACATCGTGTATCGGAGGCGGCCGAGGTAGCGCGCCACGGGTCCCAGGAGGGGTTTCCGTGCGCCAGAATCGACCCTTGTGAAGCACGGGTACACCAACAGCACAGTCGGCGACGGCGCCCTGGTCGTGAAGTGCTACCAGGGTCCTGAGGCGACGTTCAGGCTGCGTACGGAGAGCAGATACCTGCGCCGACTGCGCGGCCGTCTCCCGGTCCCGCGCCTTCACCAGGTCACCGAGACGAGCCTCACCACCCGCTTCGTCTCCGGCGCCCACGGCCAGGACCTCCTGGACGAGGGCCGCGCGGTGGAGGTGCTCACGGAGTGCGGCCGGATCTTGGGCGGCATCCATCGGCTGGGCATCGTGCACGGCGACTTCGGCCCGCAGAACATGTTGTTCGACCCGGCCACGTTCGAGACGACCGCCATCCTGGACTGGGAGTGGGCCCACCCCGGACGGCCGGTCGAGGACCTGGCGTGGTGCGAGTGGATCATCCGCAGCCACCACCCCGAGCACGTGCCGCTGCTCCCGCACTTCTTCGCCGCCTACGACGGGTCCGTCCCGGGATGGCCGGAGCGGCAGGCGGCCATGGTGGCCCGCTGCCGCGACCTGCTCGACTTCTGCGCCCGGTGGGAGCCGGGCGGGGACGCCGAGAAGCTCTGGCGCCGCCGCCTCGACACCACGGCCTCCTGGACCGAGTAACGATCAATCCCGGGTAGCGTGCATCTCCTGCTCGAACTCCCACTCGCCGCCCTCGACCGCGACCCACCCCCGCCACACGAACGACGTGTCCGTGACATCGGAGAACGCCCACCGCGCCCGCGTCCCGTCCTGCGCCGTTCCCTCCTGGATCATCCCGTCCCCGTCCGGGCGCCCGATCTGGCTGACGTAGTTGCCATGGTGCGGGTCCTGCCAGGTGATGTGCCACACCTTCGCCGTACGGTCGTAACAGCGGACGGTGGTCCCCCGCGGCCCCTCCTCCGGCGTGTAGAGCACGTCCTGGATCGCGAGCCCGCCGAGCACCCAGCCGAAGCACCACCGCTCCCGCACGGTCCGCCATGCACCGTCCGCCGCGCGATAACGGTTGTGGACACTCCAGTCGCCGACGAGGCGCCCGTACAACATGAGCTCGTCGACGTGCTCCGGGTGGGGCCCGTCGGCGCCGCGGAGCTCGAGGATCTCCAACATTGAGGTCATGGACGACCACTCCCTGTCACTGATGGTCCGACCCGCCCAGCGTGACAACCGAGCCCCTCGAAAAGCTTGAACTTCCTTGCGCCCCGGCCCGATGCTCACGCTCAACGCGCTGCAGGATGCTGCGGGCTGCCCTTGACGGTTCTGTCGGTGGCGTTTGCTTGACTCGGGACATGGCTCAGCATGTGATCCTTGTTCTCGGCGCGACCGGCTCCACCGGCCGTCGGGTGGCCAGCCTGCTGCGTACCTACGGGCACGCCGTACGGGCGGCGTCCAGGAGCGGCGAGACCACCTTCGACTGGTCGGAGCCGGGCACCTGGGAGCCCGCGGTGGCAGGCACTTCCGCCGTCTATCTCATGGCACCAGACGGCATCCCGGTCGATCCGCGGTTCGTGTCGCTGGCCGTCGAGCGGGGCGTCCGGCGCATTGTGCTGCTGTCCAGCACGGCCATCGAGACCATGGGCGACGAGCGCCTGATGTCCGCCGAGCGCACCGTGCGCGACTCGGGCGCCGAGTGGACGATCCTGCGGCCGAGCTGGTTCGACCAGAACTTCGACGAAGGCTTCTTCCAGTCCACGATCCTCACGGGCGAGGTAGTGGTCCCGCTGAGGGACGTGCGGCAGGCGTTCGTGGACGCCGGCGACATCGCGGCCGTCGCCGCCGTTGCCCTCACGGAGGACGGCCACGCGGGGCGGACCTACGAAATCACGGGGCCGCGCTCGCTGACGTTCGGTGAGGCCGTGGAGATCATCGGCCGGGCGGCCGGTCGCAAGGTCCGCTACCGGGGAAGCGACGAGGACTACCTGACGGCGATGGGCTTCTCTGAGCAGGCGATGGCCGAGCTCAAAGCATTCGCCGCACTCCGCGACCTCGGCGACCAGCCGGTCTCGGAGGCAGTGCGCCAGGTCACGGGCCGCCCGCCCAAACCCTTCGAGACCTACGCTACGGAGGCCGCCGCCCAGGGCGCCTGGCGTCCCTAGAGTTCCCTGACCAGGCTCACCGCCGCGTCGATCAGCCCCACCTCCCGTGCGGAGAGCGCCTCATCCTCGGCTCGCCTGATCTTGGCCCGATCGAGCCCGTCCCCGTAGTCCATCGCGGCGCCGAGCTCATCGAGTAACGTGAGGAGCATCTCGCGCGCCGGCACCGCGAGCTCACTCTCCTCGTCCACCACGACCTGTGCGACGATCACCGCCGACATGGCGCAGTCCACCCCGGGCGGCCCCTCCATGCTGTTGGGCCAGTCGATCACGAAGGGGCCGCCCGGCGTCAGCATCACGTTGTCCGGATGCAGATCCATGTGGAGCACCCGATCGCGGGGATCGCCGGAGATCCGGGCCGGGATCGCGTGCAACCGCCGCATCAGCCGCGCTGTGACCCGGCCCGCCTCCGCGGGCGAGATCTCCCCGTCGGCCAGCGCCCGCAACATCGTCGGCCCCGACAGCCGCCGCATCACCAGATCGTGGGCGCGCCCATCACCGGAACTGGGATAGACATCCGGCACTGGAAACCCGTGCCGCGCCACATGCGCCATGACGGCCGCCTCCCGCCGGACGTCGATCGGGGCACGGTATCGGCGCAGCACCCGGTCGCCGTCGATCGCGTACACGTCCGCACTGCGCCCCGACCCCAGCAGCTCGCCGATCACCATACGCTCAACCTACCGACGGATCCGGCTACCCCTTGATGCAGACGAGCTGCCGCAAGTGGGCCACGACCTCCACCAGGTCGGTCTGGGCGGCCATCACGGACTCCAGGTCCTTGTACGCCCCCGGAATCTCGTCGATCACTCCCGGGTCCTTGCGGCACTCCACGCCCAGCGTCTGCTCCTGCAGGTCCTTGACCGTGAACGTCTTCTTGGCCTTGGTCCTGCTCATCTTCCGCCCGGCCCCGTGCGAGGCCGAGTTGAACGCCAGGCTGTTGCCCAGACCCTTGACGATGTAGGTGCCGGTGGCCATCGAGCCGGGGATGATCCCCAGCTCACCGGAGCCGGCCCGGATGGCGCCCTTCCTCGTGACGAGGACGTCCACGCCGTCGTACCGCTCCTCCGCCACGTAGTTGTGGTGGCAGGAGATCGGCTGCTCGAACGTGATGTTCGGCAGGTGCCGGCGCAGCACGTCGCAGACGAGCCCCATCATCAGCGCCCGGTTGCGCCGCGCGTAGTCCTGAGCCCAGAACAGGTCACGCCGGTAGGCGTCCATCTGCGGCGTGTGCGCGACGAACACCGCCAGATCGCGATCTACCAGCCCCTGGTTGTGCGACAGCCCGTGCGCGACGTCGATGTGGTGCTCGGCCAGTTCCTTGCCGATGTTGCGCGACCCGGAGTGCAGCACGACCCAGACGGCGCCCTCGTCGTCGGCGCACACCTCCAGGAAGTGGTTGCCGCCGCCGAGCGTGCCCATCTGCACCTCGGCCCGCTCCCGCAATCTCCGCACGGTCGGCGCCAGATCGTCGAAGCCCTCCCAGAACTCCGCCCACCCGGACGTCTTCATCCCGGCGACCTTCCCGGGATCGATCGGCCGCTTGTGGTGGTGGAACCCGACCGGCACGGCCTGCTCCAGCTTCCCCCGCAGGTAGGCCAGATTGTCCGGAAGCTGCGACGCCTTGTAGGAGGTCTTCACGGCCGTCATCCCGCAGCCGATGTCCACGCCCACCGCGGCCGGCGACACGGCGTCCCGCATCGCGATGACCGACCCCACCGTCGCACCCTTGCCGTGGTGCACGTCGGGCATGACGGCGACACCGTGCACCCACGGCAGGTTCGCCACATTACGCAGCTGCTGCATCGCCTGCGGGTCGACCGTCTCGGGCTCAGCCCACATCCTGATCGGATGCCGGGTCCCGGTCACCTCGTGGTACGTCATCGCGTGTCGCCTCCTTCCCGATCACCGAACTGGATCTATCAGGCCAGAGGTCCCATACCCACCGCAACCGAATATCCCGAGTCGTCGACCCCCGCCAAGTGAGACCCGACAGCGCCTCGCTCAGGGCGTGAATTCTTCATGATCCACAGTGAAGATCTCCCGAGATGGTAGAAATGGCTCGAAAGTGTGTCCTGATGGTAGGGGCGATGGATGATCCGGGTTCTGCTCGCCGAGGACATGCACATGGTCCGAGGGGCACTGGTCGCACTGCTCGAGCTCGAACCCGACATCAAGGTCGTCGCGGAGGCCGCGACCGGCGACGAGATCGTGCCCATGGCGCTGGAGCACGCGCCGGACGTGGCGGTGATCGACGTCGAGCTGCCCCACGTCGACGGGCTCACCGCCACGGCCGAGCTGCGCAGGCGGTTGCCGCGATGCCGGGTGCTGATCGTGACGAGCTTCGGCCGCCCGGGAAGCGTCCGCAAGGCCTTCGCCGCCCAGGCCTCCGGGTTCGTGGTCAAGGACGCCCCGCCGGATCAGCTTGCCGATGCGATCAGGAGGGTCGCGGCAGGTGAGCGGGTGATCGATCCCCAGCTCGCCGTGGCCGCGCTGGAGGCGGTCGAGAGCCCGCTCAAGCCGCGTGAGCTGGAGGTGCTCGGGAGGTTCTCTGACGGCGAGGACGTGGAGCAGATCGCCGAGGCGCTGTTCCTGTCCGTGGGCACCGTACGCAACTACCTCACCGGGATCGTTGCCAAGCTGCACGCCCGCAACCGGCTGCACGCTGTCCGGATCGCCCAGGACGCCGGTTGGCTCTGAGCCCAGCCCGCCTGCTCGCCGGCTTCATCTGCGTGATGTGCCTGCTACGGGTGAGCTTCCATCTCGGCGAGGCCTCGGCCGGGCCGTTGACCGTGGCGAGCATCATCGGGGTCGCCACCCTCCAGCTGCCGATCTCGCTGCCGGGCCGGCGGCGCCTGTCCGCCGTGCTCTTCCCGGTGCAGGCCGTACTGAACTACCTGCCCTTGCTGGCCGAGGCCGACAGCTGGCGGGCGGGCGGGTCGGGGTTCGTCGCCGCCTCGGCCCTCCTCGTGGTGCACGGTCCCTCCGCCTGGCTGATCTTCGGGCTGATCGCGGTCGCCGAGGGCGCCATAGCGTCCGCGCTGGTCCTCGCTCCCGTGTACGTCTATTACGCAGTCGTCGCCCCCCTCACTGTCGGCCTGATGCTGTACGGCCTCAGCCGGCTCGCCGACCTGCTGGACCGGGTCCAGCGGGAGCGGTCCGAGCTGGCTGCCAGGGCCGGCGAAGTCGAACGGCTACGGCTGTGGGGGCACGTACACCGCCTGGTCGTGAGCAGCGTGTCCGCCGTCGAACGGCTGGCGCGGCGCGCTCGGCGCCAAGGCGACATGGAGGCGGCGCAAACGGCGATCGCCCGGGCCGTCGCCGTCGCGCGGGAGGCGCTCGAGCAGGTACGGTCCCTGCCGCCCGCCGAAGCGGCGATCCCGGTCCCGCCTGGCGATGACGACACGCGGATCCTACGACTGGCCACGCCGATCCTTGTCGTCACGCACGTCCTGTTCATCGGGCAGTCGCTGTTCAACTTCGCCGCCGACGAGACGCTCGATCCCGGTTCTGGGGACGTCGGCTACCTGGCCCTGCTGCCCGTGACCTTCGGCCTGCAGTTCTGGCACCTGGCCGCCCTGCGCACGTGCACCCGGCCCCGGGGCCTGGCCTGGACCATGACCGCTCAGGCGCTCACCATCTACGCACCGCTGGTGCAAGGCGAAGCGTCCGGGCTCCTCGTATCGGGGTTCTTCGCCGGTGTCGTCCTGCTCTACGTACGGGCGCCGGTGTCGTGGCCGCTGTGCGTGGTGATCTGCGGTCTCCCCGCCGTCGAGGCCTGGACCGCCTGGGGCCCGATCGCTTCCGCCTACCGATCCTTCAGTACCCTGTCCACCGCCCTGGCGGTCTACGGCCTGACCCGGCTGGTCGCTCTCGTCACCGAGCTCAAGCAGACCCGGGCCGAGCTCGTCGAGGTGGCAGCCCTGCGCGAACGGCTGAAGGTGGGCAGGGACGTACACGACCTGCTCGGCCGCGGGCTCACCACGATCGTCCTGCAGGGGGAGCTCACGCTGCGACTGCTGAAGGCGGACCCGAGCCGGGCGATGGGGCAACTCGAGCGGGTGACGCAGGCAGCGCGGGCCGCGCTCGCCGACACCGCCCGGCTGAGCACACCGGACCGGCGCCTGTCGCTGGCCGGCGAGGTCGACTCCGCCAGAGCGGTGCTGGAGTCGGCGGGAGCGGGCGTGCGGATCGATGCCGCGCCCGTGCCCTGGCCGGTCGAGCCCGTGCTCGCCGTCGTGCTGCGCGAGGCGGTCACCAACGTGCTCAGGCACAGCACACCAGGCGAATGCCTGATCGAGATCGCCGTCGAGGACGGCCGCGTACGGCTGCGGGTGACCAACGACGGAGCCGCCCCCGACTCCGACGAGCCCGGCACGGGGCTGCCGAGCCTGCGTGCCCGCCTGGCCGCCATCGGCGGCGAGCTCACCACCGCCCGGACCGGCGACCGCTTCGAGCTCCTCGCCCGCACGCCAGTCGATCATGAGGATCTCACGCCCACGAGGTGAATCCGGCGACTGTGCCGGGGAGCGCCCGGTACCTCACAGTGGATCCGCCACACTGACACGAAAGATCAACCGGGGACCATGAATCGTCGACAGTTCCTAGCGGCCGCCGCGCTCTCCGGCCTCGCCTCCGCCTGCGGCTCCGGCGCCGCAGGCGCCCGTGCTCCGCGCGATCCGGCCGCCTTCCGCACCGAGCTGCGCGTACCGCCACTGCTCGAGCCCGAGGTGGACAAGGACGGGACGCGGCGATACGTACTGACGATGCAGCGGGGCCGCAGCGAGATCCTGGCCGGAAAGCCGGTCGAGACCTGGGGGTTCAACGGCCCGCACCTAGGGCCGACGATCCGGGCGGCACGCGGCGACAGGGTCCGGATGACGGTCACCAACCGGCTGGACGAGGCGAGCACCGTGCACTGGCACGGAATGCGGCTGCCCGCGAAGATGGACGGCGGGCCGCACCAGATGATCGAACCGGGCGCCACGTGGAGCCCGCACTGGACCATCGACCAGCCCGCCGCCACGTCCTGGTATCACCCGCACCCACACGGCATGACCGCCACGCAGGTCTACCGCGGCCTCGCCGGCATGTTCATCATCGACGACCGGACCACAGCGGAGCTCCCCGCCACCTACGGGATCGACGACGTCCCCCTCATCCTCCAGGACAAGAGCCTCGCTGAGGACGGCTCGCCGACGGGCGACCCGTTGAAGGGCACTTTCGGCATCCTGGGCGACCACATCCTGGTCAACGGCACATACGCCCCTTTCGTCAACGTCCGCACCGAGCGGGTGCGCTTTCGGGTCCTCAACGGATCGAACGCCCGGATGTACCACCTCACGTTCGCCGACGGCCGCGCGTTCCACGTTGTCGGCAATGACGCCGGCCTGCTGCCGGCGCCGGTCCAGGTCGACCAGGTCTCGCTCACCCCGGGCGAGCGCGTGGAGGTCGTCGTGACCTTCGCCGCCGGCGAGCAGGTATTCCTGCGCACGGTCTCGGGGTCCGACGACATCGACGAGGGAGACTTCGACCTTCTGAAGATCGTCGCGGCGCCGCGGCTCGCCGCCTCCCCTCGCCTGCCGGCCGGCCTGGCCACCCCCACTCCGATCGTGGTCCCCCCGAACGCCAAGGTCCGCCGGTTCCGGCTCAACGGCCACGACGCCATCAACGGCAAGGAAATGGACCTGTCGCGAATCGACGAGGTGGTCCCCGCCGGCGCCACGGAAATCTGGGAGATCGAGAACACCGTCTACGCCCACAACTTCCACATCCACGAGGTGGCGTTCCAGGTGCTCGCCGTGGACGGGGAGAAACCTCCCGCGTACGCGAGCGGCCACAAGGACACCGTCTACGTGCCGCCGAAGAGCACGGTACGGCTCGCCGTCCAGTTCGGCCGGTTCACCGATCCGGCGACGCCGTACATGTACCACTGCCACATCCTGCGGCACGAGGACTCCGGCATGATGGGGCAGTTCGTGGTCGTGGAGCCGGGCACTGAGAACCAGGTGCCCCGCACGATAACCGCCCACCACATGTAGCGCCGCCGGCCGCAGGTCAGCTGCCGTATTGCCGGGTTTCGTCCCGCTCCACCAGCAGCACGTGCGCGGGCTCGTCCGCGACCGGCCGGTGCCGCAGTCCCTTGGGCACGACGAAGACGTCGCCCGCCACCATGGTGACCGGGTCGCGACCCTCGATCTCGATCCGGAACGTGCCGTCCCAGCACAGGAACAGCTCGTCCTCGTCGTGATCGTGCCAGGGGAACTCGCCGTGCAGCTGGGCCAGTCGCACCACGGCGTCGTTCGCCCGAGCCAGCTCCCGCTGCTGGAAGGGGCCCGGGAGCGTAGGGATGACCTGCGGAATCGACACTGCGGCAGACGATTCGATCTTCATGACGTTCCTCCTCGAAAGTCCAGGACTCCATCGAACCGTCCACCGTCGGCCCCTTCCCAGAGCCAATAGCCCCAAATTGGACCGTTTCTCGAACCAATCAGCGCGGAGTCGGTCTGCCGGGCCCTGCCGTCACGGCTTGTCGTCGGTCCAGCCGGCCTCCAGCACCGCGGTGGAGCTGAACACCTCTCCGGGCTCGAACTGCGCCTGCAACCCACCGGGCTTCACCACGACGTTCTCGTTGGCGAGTGCCCGGCCGGTCGACTCGTCGAAGATCAGCCGGTTCTCCAGGACGGCGCCGCTCTTGATGCGCTCCTCGATCGAGACCGCGGTGCCCTGGCGGCCTTGGGCGTCGGTGACGTTCTCGATGACCTTGACGGTGTCGAGCTCGGCCAGCATGCGGAACGCCGCACCCCGTACCTGCGGCGTCACCGGCATATCCGTGATCAGGCCCGCGCTCACCTTGAACAGCCAGACACCCGAGGCCATCGGCGTGCTCGAGGACTCCGTGTCATGCCCCTCGTACGAGCGCAGTAGCCACTTCTTGAGGTCGTCCGGGTCGCTCGGCAGCCCGCGCAGATCCTTCATGGTCACGTTCCGGCCCAGCCAGAACACCTTGTCCCCGTCCACCAGCGGGCTGTGACTGGTCCGCACCTTGCCCGGCGCCGCCCCCGTCTCCAGGACCAGCGAACCGCCCTTGCCCGGCACCGCCACCTCGACCTTCTCCGGCGACCCGGCCGCCTCCCACGCCTTCCTGTCCTCCTCGGTGGCCGGCTGCGTCCCGAGCGACTGGCTACGGCTCCACTGCTCGCCACCGGTTGCGCTGGGCGTCCACATCTCGTCCCGGCTCTCCGTCGCCATGTCGTAGCCGCCCTTCGCCACGGTGGACAACGTCCGGCTCACCGACGCGGTGTGCCAGTAGTCCCCGGTGCGCTCGGGCTGCCGGTCGGCCTTCTCCGCGGCGGCCAGCAGCACGTCCCGCGCCGACAACGTGACGCGCGGCGCGGCGGTCCCGCCCGGACTCGCCGTCGAGCCGCTGCCATCCGGGTCCGCCGTCGAACCGGCACCGTCCGGGTTCACCGTCGAGCCGGCGCCGTCCGGGGCATCCGTGGCGGTGGCATTCCGGCCGCCACCGTCCGGCGCCCGCGGGGTCGGCGCCGCCCCGTTCCCCGCCAGGACCACCGCTACCGCGGTCACGGCCGCCGCGGCCCCGGCCAGCCCCAGTCCCCAGACCGGCCGCACGACCTTGCGCCGCCGCCGCGCCTGCCTCGGCTGGGACATGGCGTAGGACAGCTCGGCGGCCCTGGTGCGCTCGTCCACCGGGCCGTCACCGAGATGAGCAGGCCTGGCGGCCCTGAGTTCGTCGATGGGACTCATGACAACTCCTCGTTGTAGCTCCGGATGTGAGGCAGGGACGGGCGCGCCTGGGGGCGAGCGTGCAGGTGGACCGCGGCCGACTCCGCGGCCTCGTTCATCGCCTGCTTGAGCCGTTTGCGAGCCCGATGCAACCGGACCCGGAACGCCGCGGCCGAGCACCCGACGACCCGGGCCGCCTCCTTCGGCGACAGCCCGTGCCAGGCGACCAGGAGGAGAATCTCCCGATCGTCCTCCGGCAACGCGGCCAGCGCCCGCAACACCCCGATCCGCTCGGTCACCTGCTCGGCCACGTCGCCCTCGGTCCAGGCCCGCAACTCGGCGGCCAGCGCCTCCCTGCGTGCCTCCGTCCGTACGTTGTCGCGCAGGATGTTCCTGGCCACGCCGAGCAACCACGGCAGAGCAGGCTCGGGCACGTCGTCGAGCCGCCGCCAGGCGATCGCGAACGTCTCGCTCACCACCTCGTCCGCGACCTGCCGCCCCGCGCGACTGACCACGTAGGCCCACACACGTTGTCGGCATTCGTCGTACATGCCGGTGAACCGGTCCGCATCATCCGCCACCGCCCAGCCCCTTCGTTCCGGATGCGTTCTTCTGACACCAGGAAGTGGTCTGAGCCCCCTCGTTGTTACGCGCCCCTTCGAAGGACTTCACCGAGCTCCGGGCATGACCACCGGATCGCCCGAGTCGACAAGGGCAGGCAGGTCGACCAGCAGGACTCTTTGAGCCGGTCGAGACCGTCGAGATCCGCGGTGCGTCGCCGGGTCACCGTCGCCTCATCAGTATGTTCGGCAGCATACTAATTAGCCAACGACACAGCCCATCTCAAGCATCAACGGCGTGACGAGGTGCACCTATGCGCACTACGCCGGGATCGTGCTCGGGGCGATCGCGTTGCTCATGAGCCCGCACGCCGGGCTGTCACTCCCCGGAATACATACGGTTCAGGTCGACGAGTTCCACGTCCGCGCGCCCCCGTGCCGCCTCCACCAAGTCGTCGGCGAATCCCGGCCGTGCGAACAGCAGCAGTTTGGGTGGCTTGTCGACCCGGGCATCAGGAAGCAGCGCACGCAGATGCTCCAGCCGCTGGAGCTGGGAAATGTCCATGGGTGCGAGGGTGCCCTTGGCCTCGCCGATCGCGATGATCCGGTCGGCGGCGAAGGAATTCGTCTCCGTCACCACGATGTCGAGCTCATGTCCCTTGCGGTGCACACGGCATGGGATATCGCTCGGACGTACGGCACTGGCGATTCCGTTGAGCGTGTCACTGGACGCGTGCAGGAAGCACCACTGGCGGGCGAGATCCTCGAAATGGGGACCGTAGATCTTCGAGGCCACCGTATCGGCGTTGGCCCGCCAGACTCGGCCGGCCTGACCGATGACAAGCTCAGGCTCACGGCGCTGAGTGATCAATTGGTGGAGGCGAACGATCGGCTCCGCGATCCTGAACACGCTTCGCTTGTCGCGCAACGCGTCGTCGACCTGCTCAACGAGGCCGATACTCCGCAGGCCATTGAGGACGTGAGCCAATGCGCCGGCGGGCCGGCCAAGGGCTGCGGCGATTTCGGAGCGACGCTGGTTGCCCGCGCTGATGGCGCTCAACGTGGCCGCGTACGAACTGGGATCGGCGATCGACGGCTCTTCCCGAAGCAGCAGCCCGCCTTCCCGGAACATGGCCGAGGCCGGGTTCAGCAAACGCCGCTCCACCCATCGATCGAAACCATCGACATCGGCAGGCCCTGACCCGCCGCACATCTCCAGGTAGGCGGGGGTGCCGCCGACAAGCGCGTGCACACGGAAAGCCAACTCCGGGTTTTCCGTCAGCCCCCAGAACGCGCTGGCATCGCGAAACCCGAATGGCCGCACGATCAGCTCGAGCACTGCTCGTCCTCGAAGCGGGGCACCTCCGCCGAGCAACTGGGCCATCGTCGTCAGGGCACTGCCGCAGAGGATCATGCGCGTACGAGTGCGCTCCTTCGCGTGGCCCATCGGACTCAGGGCCTGCTGCAGGTAGGACGGCAACCCGGGGGTGGCGGAAATCAGATAGGGAAATTCATCAATGATCACCGGCGTTGCCCGCTCTTCGCCGAGCCGGAGCAGTTCGTCGAGCCCTTCTCGCCAATGCCTGAACGACACCGGCTGACGCAAACCGCGAAAGGCCGCGTAAGCGGCGCCGAGGTCGGCGAGGTTCTGGGCCTCGGACTGCTGGGTGGCGGCCAAGAGCATGCCACCCGTTTCCTGCGCCAGGAGTTCGAGCATGAGTGTCTTGCCCTGACGGCGACGCCCGTACACGAGGCCCAGGGTGGCACCGCTCGATGGGGCGGTGGCGAAATCGGCCAGTTCCTCCCACTCCGCGTCACGGCCGAACAGGCGCTCCGGCTTGCGCAGCACTCGCCACCTCCATATCGGCAAGGAATGATAAGTCAAACTATGATAGTTGTACTTATCATTCTAGCAGCTTCCGACCGAAGTTCCCCACCAGAGCCTCAACCCGGTCGCGCTTGGAGTACAGCTTCCAGAAGCTCTCCGCGAAAACGTCCGGATGAATGACCTCCGGCTCGAACCCGAGCGGCTCCTTGGACGACGCAATGGCCTGGTGCGGCACGCTTCCCTCGATCATCGCGCCGACGTTGACCGCCCCGACAAAGACGCCCTTGTCGGCGAGGACGGCGTTGAGTGTGTGGAAGTAGTTGCGCAGCGCGGCCTGAGCCATGCCCGCGTTCCCGAGGAACGGGACCGGGTGGATGCCGGACTGTCCGGCCGTGAAGAGGACGGCGCCGTCGCCGTACTCGACCATGTCGGGGAGAGTCTGGCGCACCAGGGCGATCGCGGAGAGCAGGAAGCGGTCCAGGATGAGCTGCGTGTTGTCGACGTCGACGTCCAGGGTCGACACGATCCCGTCCCCTAGATCCCCGCCGCCGGGGCTGAACTCCGCGACGTCGATCCGCCCGTACCGCTCCTTGATCGCCGTCACGACGTTCGCGATCTGGTCGCGGTCGTAGACGTCGGCGGTGAAGCCGGCCGCCTCGATGCCGTCGCGGGCGAGCTCGGCGACGAGGCGGTCGAGGTTCTTCCTGGTACGGGCGACGAGCGCGACGCGGAAGCCCTCGCGCCCGAAGCGGCGGGCGACGGACAGGCCCAGGACGGGACCGGCGCCGAAGATGGCCAGCGTTTTAGGCATGGCAAATCCTTCCTTAATCGATCCAGCGAAGTTGATGGCAGTCTCAACTTTCTCCCGCTCGCAGCCTAGCCATAAGTTGGGACTGTTCTCAAGTTCGGTACGATGGCAGCATGCCGACGCACGCCAAGCCCCTTCGCAGGGACGCACAGCGAAACCGGGACCTGCTGGTGGCGGCCGCCCGCGACCTGTTCGCCACACGGGGCCTGGACGTGGCCCTGGACGAGATCGCCCGCACGGCCGGGGTGAGCAACGGAACCCTCTACAACCACTTCCCGAGCCGCAACGACCTCGTCGACGCCGTCTTCGCCGACCGGACGGCCACGGTGGCGCGGATCGCCGAGCATGCCCTGTCGATGGCGGATCCATGGGCCGGACTGGTGCACTTCCTGGAGCGGGTGTGCGAGCTGCAGGCCGCCGATCGCGGCTACAACGACCTCGTCTCGCGCCGGGTCCCGCAGGTCGCGCCCCCTTCAGAGAACCATGCGCGGGGCTACGAGCTCATGCAGCGGATCGTCCGGCGAGCGCGAGAGGCAGGCGTGCTGCGGGAGGACTGCACGCTGGCGGACATGGCGTTCGTGACCTGGGGGATCGCCCGCACGGTGGAGGCCACGGGGGCGGTGCGGCCGCAGGCGTGGCGACGGCATTTGGCTCTGATACTGGACGGGTTCCGGGCGTCGGCGGCTCATCCGCTGCCGGAGCCACCCATGACGCCTGATGAGCTGGCACGCATCATGCGGGAGTGTTCCTGATCCCCGAACAGCCCAAAACTAGGCATCATCCCGCACGCCAACCCCTCGAGCCGGGAAGGCTCCCGATGTGGACGTGCGTGACACCAAGGGAAGACCGGAACGGGTCGAGTTCGCGGGGGCTGTGTACGGCTCGCTGCTGGCGGCTTCGGTCGTGGCCGGCAGCGCGGTGGACGGCACGCCGCTGTCAGCGGGCGACCTCGTGGTCGTGTTGATCTGCACCGGTGTGGTGTTCTGGCTGACCCACGTCTACGCCTTGGTGGTGTCCCACGGAACCTACGCCCTGACCTGGCGGCGCCTGCGCGTAGTCGCTCGTCAGGACTGGCCGGTGGCCCAGGCCTCGTTCCCGCCTGCCATCGGGGCCGCCTTCGCCTCGGCGCTGGGCCTGTCCGACAGGGGAGCCACCTGGGTGGCGTTGGTCGTCGCGGTGGCGAGCCAGGTCGCCTGGGCGGTCGCATCCGCCGCCACGGCCCGCTTCTCCGCGCGAGCCATGGTCCTTTCCGGGGCCGCCAACCTCGTACTGGGACTGGCCATCATCGCGCTCAAGACCCTGGTGGGCGCTCATTGAACCGGCTGCCCGGCCCGGGCTGATCTCCCGGGCCGGTGGCGGCCTCCTACTTGGCGTTCGCCTTCAGATAGTCGCTGTTCATGCGCGCGATCGTCTCCAGCGGAATGCCCTTCGGGCACACGGCCGTGCATTCGCCCGTGTTCGTGCAGCCGCCGAAGCCCTCCGCGTCCATCTGGTCCACCATGGCCTTGGCGCGCGACAGGCGCTCCGGCTGGCCCTGCGGGAGCAGGCTCAGGTGAGTGATCTTGGCGGCGGTGAACAGGGAGGCCGAGCCGTTCGGGCAGGCCGCCACGCAGGCGCCGCAGCCGATGCAGGTGGCCGCGTCGAAGGCGGCGTCGGCGTCTTCCTTGCGCACCGGGACGCTGTGCGCGTCCGGGGCCGAGCCGGCGGGGACCGAGACGAAGCCGCCGGCCTGGATGATGCGGTCGAAGGCGCTGCGGTCCACGACCAGGTCCTTGACGACCGGGAACGGTGCCGCCCGCCACGGCTCGATGGTGATCGTGGCGCCGTCCTCGAAGTGGCGCATGTGGAGCTGGCAGGTCGTCGTGGCGCGCTGCTCACCGTGGGCGACGCCGTTGATGACCATGCCGCACATGCCGCAGATGCCCTCGCGGCAGTCGTGGTCGAAGGCGATCGGGTCATCGCCCTCGAGGATGAGACGCTCGTTGAGGACGTCGAGCATCTCCAGGAAGGACATGTCCGGGGACACGTCCTCCACCTTGTACGTCACCATCCGGCCGTCGTCGGAAGGGCCGTTCTGACGCCAGACCTTCAGGGTCAGGTTCACTTGTAACTCCGCTGGGTCATCTTGACGTACTCGTACTCGAGCGGTTCCTTGTGCAGCACCGGCTCACCGGAAGGGGAGAACTCCCAGGCGGAGACGTGCGCGAAGTGCTCGTCGTCACGCAGGGCCTCGCCGTCGGCGTCTTGGGACTCGGCGCGGAAGTGGCCGCCGCAGGACTCCGTGCGGATCAACGCGTCCAGGCACATGAGCTCGGCCAGGTCGAAGAAGTCGGCGACGCGGCCGGCGCGCTCCAGCACCTGGTTCAGCTCCTCGGCGGTGCCGGTGACCTTGACGTTCTGCCAGAACTCCTCGCGCAGCTCAGGGATGCGCTCCAGGGCCTTGCGCAGCGACTCCTCGGTGCGCTCCATGCCGCAGTAGTCCCACATGAGCTTGCCCAGCTCACGGTGGAAGGAGTCGGGGGTGCGGGTGCCGTTCACGGACAGGAGACGGTCGATCTTGTTCCTGACCTTGACCTCGGCCTCGGCAATGGCCGCGTCGTCGACGTCGCCGAACGGGCCGGCGGCCAGGTAGTCGCCGATGGTGGTCGGAAGCACGAAATATCCGTCGGCCAGGCCCTGCATCAGCGCGGACGCGCCGAGGCGGTTGGCGCCGTGATCGGAGAAGTTGGCCTCGCCGATGACGAACAGGCCGGGGATCGTGGACTGCAGGTCGTAGTCCACCCACAGGCCGCCCATGGTGTAGTGGACCGCCGGGTAGATGCGCATCGGCACGTCGTACGGGTTCTCGCCGGTGATGCGCTCGTACATCTCGAAGAGGTTGCCGTACTTCTTCTCGACCGCGTCGCGGCCGAGGCGGTTGATGGCGTCCCGGAAGTCCAGGTAGACGCCCAGGCCGCCGGGGCCGACGCCGCGGCCCTCGTCGCAGACGTTCTTGGCGGCGCGGGAGGCGATGTCGCGGGGGACGAGGTTCCCGAAGGCGGGATAAATCCGCTCCAGGTAGTAGTCGCGCTCGTCGTCCGGGATGTCCCCGGGGGCGCGGGTGTCGTTCTTGCGCAGCGGCACCCACACACGCCCGTCGTTACGCAGCGACTCCGACATCAGCGTCAGCTTCGACTGGTACTCGCCCGACACCGGGATGCAGGTCGGGTGGATCTGCGTGTAGCAGGGATTGGCGAAGTACGCTCCGCGCTCGTGCGCCCGCCAGATCGCCGTCGTGTTGCAGCCCTTGGCGTTCGTGGACAGGAAGAACACGTTGCCGTAGCCGCCGGTGGCCAGCACCACGGCGTCGGCCAGGTGCCGCTCGATCTCGCCGGTCACCATGTCGCGCACGATGATCCCGCGCGCCCGGCCGTCGGCGACGATCACGTCGAGCATCTCGTGCCGCGTGTGCATGGTCACGGTCCCGGCCGCGATCTGCCGCTCCAGCGCCTGGTAGGCGCCCAGCAGCAGCTGCTGGCCCGTCTGGCCGCGGGCGTAGAACGTACGGGAGACCTGGGCGCCGCCGAAGGAGCGGGTGTCGAGCAGGCCGCCGTACTCGCGGGCGAACGGCACGCCCTGCGCGACCGCCTGGTCGATGATGTTCACCGACACCTGGGCCAGGCGGTAGACGTTCGACTCGCGGGCGCGGAAGTCGCCGCCCTTCACGGTGTCGTAGAAGAGCCGGTAGATGCTGTCACCGTCGCCGCGGTAGTTCTTGGCGGCGTTGATGCCGCCCTGCGCGGCGATGGAGTGGGCGCGGCGCGGGGTGTCCTGATAGCAGAACGACTTGACGTTGTAGCCCAGCTCGCCCAGCGTCGCCGCGGCCGAGCCGCCCGCGAGGCCGGTGCCGACCACGATCACGGTGAGCTTGCGCTTGTTGGCCGGATTGACCAGCTTCGCGGAGAACTTCCGCTTCTCCCACTGCTCCGCGATGGGCCCGGCAGGAGCCTTGGTGTCCCGAATCTCCGGACCTTCCGTGTATTTCACTTCACAACTCCGAACGTGATCGCGAGAGGCGGCGCCAGGAAGCCGATCACCAGGACCGCGGAGACCAGGGCGGCCGAAGCCTTCAGAACCCGGTAGCGGTTGCGGTTGGCCCAGCCGAGCGTCTGCACGGCGCTCCAGATGCCGTGCCGCAGGTGCAGGCCCACCATGACGACGGCCACGAAGTAGATCAGCGTCACCCACCAGCGGGACGGCTCGAAGCCGGCGACCATCCGGTCGGCCGGGGCGGAGTCGAAGCCCTTGGGGTTGACGACGCCGAAGGTCAGGTCGAGCAGGTGCCAGACGACGAAGAGCGCGATCGTCAGTCCGCCCCACCGCATGATGTGCGTGGCGTAGCCGTTCGCCTGCGGCTTCTTGGCGACGTACTTGACCGGCCTGGCCTTGCCGGCCCGCCGGGAGAGGGAGATCGCGGCCCACATGTGCAGGACGACTGACGCGACGAGGACGACCTCCAGGATCGTCAGCAGCGTCCGGTACGGCAGCAGCGGCTCGAGCAACGTGCGCAGCGCGTGCGCGTAGTCGTTGAAGGAGTCCTTGCCCAGGAAGATCTTGAGGTTCCCGAGCATGTGGAGGAGGAGGAAGAGCACCATCACGGCACCGGTGACGGCCATCACGGCCTTCTTGCCGTTCGACGAGCCGAGGAACCCGCCGGCCTTCTTACGCGTTGGAGTGCTCTTGGGAGCGGGAACCGGCGCGGTCGCGGCACCGCGCTCAATCGTCGCAGTCACGTCTTCAGACGCTAGGTACGCAGCAATGATCCGTCCAAGTCATCACGGGCCTGGTTTCCATAGCCGGAAGCTATGATGCTGGTATGTGCGGCCTTTTCCGGACGATCAGGCGGGCCGATGCGAGGAAAATCACATGCAGCTGCAGCAACTGGCCTCCTTCGTGGCCGTCGCCGAGACCAGGCACTTCACCCAGGCCGCCGAGCGCATGCGGGTCGCGCAGCCGTCGCTCAGCAAGCAGATCAAGGCGCTGGAGAGCGACCTCGGGGCGGCCCTGTTCTCCCGGGCGCGCGGCAACGTCACACTGACCCCGGCCGGGGAGGCGCTGCTGCCGCTCGCGCGACGCATCCTCGCCGACGCCGACACCGCCAGGCAGGAGGTGGCCCAGCTGGCGGGGCTCAGAAGGGGCAGGGTGCGGCTCGGGGCCACGCCGTCGCTGTGCGCGGGGCTGCTGGCGGACGCGCTGGCCCGCTTCCATCGCGCGTACCCGGGGATCGAGCTGCTGGTCGAGGAGGGCGGCTCGCGGGACCTGATCAGGGCGCTGGCGCGCGGGCAGCTCGACCTGTCGCTGATCATCATGCCGCTGCAGAGCGACGATCCTTCGCTGGTGACCGAGGAGATCCTGCGGGAGAACCTCGTGGTGGTCTCGCATTCCCATGAGGCATCCAGGCGCCCGTACATCGAGATCGAGGACCTGCGCGGGCGGCCGATGGTGATGTTCCGGCGCGGCTACGACCTGCGGGAGGCGACGCTGGCCGCGTGCCGGCAGGCCGGGTTCGAGCCGAGGTTCGCGGTGCAGGGCGGCGAGATGGACGCGGTGCTGCGGTTCGTGGAGGCGGGGCTGGGGGTGGCCGTGGTGCCCTCCATGGTGCTCGACGGGCGGCCCGGGCTTTCCGGCACGCCGCTCGCGCCGCCGGGGCTCAGCCGGACGATCGCGCTGGCCCACCGCAAGGATGTCGAGCCGACGACGGCCGCGCAGGCGTTCCGGGAGACCCTGCTCACCTTTGTAGTGGAAGCTGGACATGAAGGCACGCTTCCACAAGGGGTAGAGCTCATCGCAGAATGAGCAGCAACATCTCCAATGTCCCGGTGAGGCGATTTGGTGACAGCAAATCTCTCCGAAACGCTGACGCTGCTCCTCCTCGAGGATGATGACGGCGACGCGTTCCTCGTCGAGGAGTTGCTCCAGCAGGCGGTCGCGCCGCCGAAGATCTTCCGGGCGCGGAGCCTCCAAGAGGCCAAGACCAAGCTGACCTCCAAGATCCAGTGTGTGCTCGTCGACCTCTCGCTACCCGACGCCTCCCGGCTGGAGGCGCTGGAGGAGGTGCTGGCGCTGGCGCCGCACGCGGCCGTGCTGGTGCTCACCGGGCTGCGTGACGTCCACCTGGGCGTCGCCGCCGTGCAGGCGGGGGCGCAGGACTACCTGGTCAAACAGGACATCGACGCGCGGCTGCTGGCCAGGGCCATCAGGTACGCCATGGAGCGCAAGCGGGCCGACCAGACCCAGCTCAGGCTCGTGCAGGCGGAGCTGATCGCCAAGGAGAACGCCAGGATGCAGCGGGGCCTGCTCCCCGTCGCGCTCCTGCGCACCGACGCGATCGAGCACACGACGCGTTACCTGCCGGGCAGCGGCGGCACGCTGGCCGGGGACTTCCTGGACGCGGTGCAGACGCCGGACGGCGCGGTGCACCTCGTGGTGGGCGACGTGTGCGGGCACGGCCCCGACGAGGCCGCGCTCGGCGTGGCACTGCGCATCGCCTGGCGTACGTTGGTATTGGCCGGGCAGACCGACGACACGTTGCTGCGCACGCTCGACGCCCTGTTGCGGGCCGAGCGCAAGGCGCCGGAGATCTTCACGACACTCTGTATGGCGACGATCACCCCTGACCTGCAGCACGCCAGGATGCGCGTGGTCGGGCACCCACCGCCGGTGCTCGTGCGTGACGGCGTCGTCGAGGTGGTCGAAGGCGCCCCGTCCGGCCCGCCGCTCGGGATCTTCCCGGACGCGGAATGGCCGGTGATCGACGTGCCGCTGGGCGAGAGGTGGTCGATGATGCTCTACACCGACGGCCTGATCGAGGCGGCCGTGGGCGAGCGCAACGAGCTGCTGGGTGTGGAGGGCCTGATCGACCTCGTACGCGGGCACGGCGCGATCGACCTCGACCGGCTGATCAGGCATGTGGGCACACTGAGCGACGACCTGGCCGTGGTCCTGGTGAGCAGGGGGAGAGCATGAGCATCCATCCGCTGCCGCCACCCAAGGAGCCGGTGGGACTGGGCAGGCTGCCGGTCGCCCGCTGGTTCATGTTCATCGGCGCGGTGGCCGGCGTGGCCTTCGCGGCCGGGGTCGTGGTCACCATGCTGATGCTCTCCCAGGCCCAGGCACTGGACCCGAACGCGGACGTGGCCGCGCAGATCGGGCAGCTGAACGCGGCGTTGATCGTGCTGTTCGCGGTGTTGCTCGCCTGCGGAGTCGGATTGGCGATCATCGTGCGCTACGCCGTGCTGAAGCCCATCGACCAGCTCACCGACCAGGTGCGCAAGGTCGCCGCCGGCGACTTCGACCACACCTTGCAGGTGGACCGTCCGGCGGAGCTGGCCGAGCTGTCCAGCCACCTCGACGCCATGCGCGACCGCGTCGTGTCGGCCTGGCGGGTGGCCTCCGACCAGGCCGAGGAACTCCGCAGATCCAACGGCGAGCTGGAGCAGTTCGCGTACGTGGCCAGCCACGACCTGCAGGAGCCACTGCGCAAGGTGGCCAGCTTCACCCAGATGCTGGAGCAGCGTTACAGCGAGCAGCTCGACGAGCGGGCCAGGCAGTACATCCACTACGCGGTGGACGGCGCGAAACGGATGCAGCTGCTGATCAACGACCTGCTGGACTTCTCCAGAGTCGGCCGGGCCACCGGCGAGCGCACCGTGACCGACTCGGGCGAGGCGCTGAACCAGGCGCTGGAGAACCTGTCGGCCACCCTGGAGGACACCGAGACCACGGTCACCAGGGACGACCTGCCCAAGGTCAAGGGCAACCGGCTGCAGCTGACCCAGCTGTTCCAGAATCTGATCGAGAACGCGATCAAGTTCCGCTCCGAGGCGCCCCCGCGCGTCCACATCGGGGTGAAGCGGTCCGGCGACATGTGGGAGTTCAGCTGCTCGGACAACGGCATCGGGGTCGAGTCCAAGTACGCCGACCGCATCTTCCTCATCTTCCAGCGTCTCCACCCCCGGGACGTGTATCCAGGGACTGGCATCGGCCTGGCACTGTGCCGCAAGATCGTCGAATACCACGGCGGACAAATGTGGCTCGACAAGAGTGCGGAGGGCCAGGGTGCGACGTTCCGCTGGACGCTACCCGCGGCTGGAGACGACGATGACTGAGTGGCGCCCGATCGAGGTCCTCCTGGTGGAGGACGACCAAGGGGACATCTTGCTGACCAAGGAGGCCTTCGACTTCAACAAGGTGCGCAACCGCCTCAACGTGGTGAACGACGGCGAGCAGGCGATGGCTTACCTGCGCCAAGAGGACGGCTACGCCGACGCGCCACGCCCGGATCTCATCCTGCTGGACCTCAACCTGCCGCGGATGAGCGGCATGGAGGTGCTGAGCGAGGTCAAGGCCGACACCGACCTGGCGACGATCCCCGTGGTGATCCTGACGACGTCGGAAGCCGAGGAGGACATCCTCCACAGTTACCGGCTGCACGCCAACGCCTATGTGTCGAAACCGGTGGACTTTGAGCAATTTATCCGGGTTGTCCGGCAGATCGATGATTTCTTCGTGACTGTGGTTAAGTTGCCCACGCAGGGGCAGCGCCCTGACGGGCGTACGTGACAGGAATCACAGCCAGTCATCGAAAAAGTGAGTGACCCCGCTCACAAATGTCGATGCGGTCGTCGTAACGTATCCCCCACCAACGCGCGCTTGAGCGGATACCGCCCCTACGCGCGCCCAGCGAAACGAACCACGGACCCCCTGCGCGAAAGGGTCCGCGGGAGGTGGAGAGGTCCGCGATGACCCAGACGACGCCCGAAGCCCCACTGCGAAGGCAGCGTGCGCAAGTCAAGGTGCGCACCCTGCGCACCGACAGATGGTGGCTGGTCCCGCTGCTCACATTCCTCGGGCTGAGCTCGTTCCTTGTGTACGGTGTGTGGGCGATCATCGACACGAGCAACTTCGTCGAGCCGTATGTCGCCCCGTTCGCCTCGCCGTGTCTGACGACCCAGGAGGTCTGTGACGGCGCGAGGCTGTTCGGGTGGGCGCCCATCGGTGACTGGTGGGTCCTTCCGCCAGGACTGATCATTCTCGGCCTGCCGGGCGGATTCCGGTTGACGTGCTATTACTACCGCAAGTCGTACTACCGCTCGTTCTGGTTGTCGCCGCCCGCGTGCGCGGTGCAGGAGCCGCACGGCAAGTACACCGGTGAGCGGCGCTTCCCGCTGATCCTGCAGAACGTGCACAGGTACTTCTTCTACGGGGCCATCGTGATCGGCCTCATCCTGGCCTACGACGCCGTTCTGGCGCTCGTCCACAAGCCGCTCGGCCTGGGCACCTGGATCCTGATCGCCAACGCCGTCCTGATCAATCTGTACTCGCTTTCGTGCCACTCCTGCCGGCACATCACGGCGGGCCGGCTCAACCACTTCTCCCGTCACCCGCTGCGTTATCGGGCTTGGACGTTCGTCTCCAAGCTCAACGCCAAGCACCAACCCCTCGCGTGGGCCTCGATGTTCTCCGTCATGGGCGCCGACTTCTATGTCCGCCTGGTGGCCAAGGGCATCATCGCCTTCCCGTACGCGTAAGGACAGCTTTCAGTGGACAACTCGCTTAACACAGAGCGTCACGAATACGACGTCGTCGTCATCGGCGCCGGCGGCGCGGGGCTTCGCGCTGCGATCGAGGCCCGCCAGCAGGGCAAGCGGACGGCCATCGTCTGCAAGTCGCTGTTCGGCAAGGCGCACACGGTCATGGCCGAGGGCGGCGCGGCCGCCGCGATGGGCAACGTCAACTCCGACGACAACTGGATGGTGCACTTCCGCGACACCATGCGGGGCGGCAAGTTCCTCAACAACTGGCGGATGGCCGAGCTGCACGCCAAGGAGGCTCCCGACCGGGTGTGGGAGCTGGAGGCCTGGGGCGCGCTGTTCGACCGCACCAAGGACGGCAAGATCAGCCAGCGGAACTTCGGCGGGCACGAATACCCGCGGCTCGCACACGTGGGCGACCGTACCGGGCTGGAGCTGATCCGCACGCTGCAGCAGCGCGTCGTCGCGCTCCAGCAGGAGGACTACGAGAACCACGGCGACTACGAGGCCTACATCAAGGTCTTCGCCGAGTGCACGGTCACCCGGCTGCTCAAGGACGGCGACCGGATCTCCGGCGCCTACGGCTACTGGCGCGAGACCGGAAACTTCATCCTCTTCGACGCGCCGGCCGTGGTGCTGGCCACCGGCGGCATCGGCAAGTCCTACGTCGTCACCTCCAACTCCTGGGAGTACACCGGTGACGGCCACGCCCTGGCCCTGCTGGCCGGCGCGAAGCTGATCAACATGGAGTTCATCCAGTTCCACCCCACCGGGATGGTCTGGCCGCCGTCCGTGCGCGGCATCCTCGTCACCGAGTCCGTCCGCGGTGACGGCGGCGTGCTGCGCAACTCCGAGGGCAAGCGCTTCATGTTCGACTACATCCCCGAGGTGTTCAAGGACAAGTACGCCACCACCGAGGAGGAGGGCGACCGCTGGTACACCGACCAGGCCAACAACCGGCGCCCGCCGGAGCTGCTGCCGCGTGATGAGGTGGCCCGCGCGATCAACGCCGAGGTGAAGGCCGGGCGCGGATCCCCGCAGGGCGGCGTGTTCCTCGACGTCTCCACCCGGCTCCCGGCCGAGGAGATCAAGAAGCGGCTGCCGTCGATGCACCACCAGTTCAAGGAGCTGGCCGACGTCGACATCACCGCCGAGCCCATGCAGGTGGGCCCGACCTGCCACTACATCATGGGCGGCGTCGAGGTGGACGCCGACACCGGCGCGGCGGCCGTACCGGGGTTGTTCGCGGCCGGCGAGGTGTCCGGCGGCATGCACGGCTCCAACCGGCTCGGCGGCAACTCGCTGTCCGACCTGCTGGTGTTCGGGCGCCGGGCGGGCGCGGGCGCGGCGGCGTACGTGGACGGGCTCAAGAGCCGGCCCAAGGTCGCTCCCGAGCAGGTCGACGAGGCCCACGGGGAGGCGATCGCGCCGCTGGGCCGCAACGGCGAAAACCCCTACGAGGTCCACCACGAGCTCCAGCGCACGATGAACGACCTGGTCGGCATCATCCGCAAGGCCGAGGAGGTCTCCGAGGCCCTTCAGGTCGTGGAGAAGATCAAGGAACGCGTGCGCATGGTCGGGGCGGCCGGCTCGCGCATCTACAACCCCGGCTGGCACCTCGCGATCGACCTGCGCAACATGGTGCTGGTGTCGGAGTGCGTGGCCAAGGCCGCGTTGCTGCGCGAGGAGAGCCGCGGTGGGCACACCCGCGACGACTTCCCGGGGATGAACCCGGACTGGCGCCGCAAGCTGCTCGTCTGCTCCACCGAGGACGGCTCGACGATCAAGGTCGAGGAGAAGGTCCAGCCGCGTATGCGCGACGACCTGATCACCCTGTTCGACCGCGGCGAGCTGAGCAAATACCTCACCGACGGAGAGATGACCGAGTTCGACGGGATAGCGAAGGCATGAGCTACAAGGCAAAGTTCAAGGTCTGGCGTGGTGAGGGCGGCGAGGGCAAGCTCGAGGACTTCACCGTGGAGGTCAACGAGGGCGAGGTCGTCCTCGACATCATCCACCGGCTGCAGGCCACGCAGGCGCCCGATCTGGCGGTGCGCTGGAACTGCAAGGCAGGCAAGTGCGGCTCGTGCAGCATGGAGATCAACGGCAAGCCGAAGCTGGGCTGCATGACCCGCATGTCCACCTTCGAGGAGGACGAGACCATCACGGTCACGCCGATGCGGACCTTCCCCGTCATCAAGGACCTCGTCACCGACGTCTCGTACAACTACCAGAAGGCCAGGGAGGTCCCCTCCTTCACGCCGCCGGCCGAGGTGCGGCCAGGCGAATACCGGATGAAGCAGGTCGACGTCGAGCGGTCCCAGGAGTTCCGCAAGTGCATCGAATGCTTCATGTGTAACAACGTCTGCCACGTGATCCGCGACCACGAGGAGAACAAGACCAACTTCTCCGGTCCCCGGTTCCTCATGCGGATCGCCGAGCTGGACATGCACCCCTATGACGTGGCGGACCGGCAGGAGGCGGCCCAGCAGGAGCACGGGCTGGGCTACTGCAACATCACCAAGTGCTGCACCGAGGTCTGCCCCGAGCACATCAAGATCACCGACAACGCGCTGATCCCGATGAAGGAGCGCGTGGTGGACCGCAAGTACGACCCGCTGGTGTGGCTGGGCAGCAAGATCTTCAAGCGCGCCAAGTAGGCCGTCACACGAATGAGGGGGCTGGACAGGTGTCCAGCCCCCTCATTCGTTGTCCAGCGGCTACTCGGAGCGGCGGAAACGCTCGCGCTCAGAGTCCGGCATCTCCTTGGTCGGCTCCTGCTGCGGCAGCGGCTGCACGGCCGTCACGTCCTCGTCGGCGGGCAGGTACGGCGGCGGCTCGTACTCCTGCCCGGGCCGCTGCGGCGGCTCGAACAGGGACGTGCCCTGCTGCCACGGCTCGGAGTCACCGGACTCCGCCGCGGAGGCCGAGCCGAGAGGATGCTCGTGCCCGTCCTCGAACGGGGTGCCACCGCCCGCCGGGATGTCGGCCGGGGGAACCAGCGGCTCGAACGGGTCGCGGTATTCCTTGGGCTTGGGCGGCTCGTGGTTGTAGGAGTGGAACTCATCCGGGTGCAGCACCACGGGCGGCGGCTCGGAAGGCGCCGCGGGCGGCGGCTCCTGCGCGTAGCCCTGCGGCGGGTACGGGTGCCCGACGTCCTGGTAGACCTGACCGCTCGGGTACGTCTGCACCGGCACGAAGCTGATGATCGGCGCGTACGCCGTGCCACCCGGGTAGCCGGCGGGCGGGAACCCCGCCGCGGCGGCGTATCCCGGACCGGCCGGGTAACCGCCGGGCGGCATGTCCGGACGCCCGCCCATCTGCGGTCCCGCCTTGCGTACGGCGGCCGCGTGGGCCATGCGGCGCAGCCTGCCCTCGAAGATCAGCACAGCGAAGAGCGCGAGCAGGACCAGGACCAGCGCCGGGATGCTGAGCTTCTGCGTGAGCGTCCGCTGGTCGAACTCCGGCGCCGCGCCACGCAACTCCAGCGGCACCTCTTCGGAGGCGGCGGACTGCGTCTCCGTGGGGAGCACGGGGGCGGTCGTCGTCGGCGGGCCGACCGTCGGCATCTCGACGGTCGCGTCAGGGGTGCTCGACGTGGGCGGGGGCTCGACGTTCTGCGAAGGCACCGGCTCCAGGTTCTGCGTGGGGGTGGTCTGCGGCGGGGTGGCCGGGGGCGTGGTGGACTTCGTCGGCGTCGGGGTCTTGCTGGGCTTCTTCGGAGACGCGGTGACGGTCTTGGTGACCGTCGTCTCCGGGTCCCCCTCGGGCGTCGGGGTGCCTAAGGTGGTGGTCACCGTGACCGTGGTCTGGGGGTCGGACTGGCACGCCGGGTCGGCGACGTCGCAAGGCTCGACGGGAGGGTCGTAGGCCGTCACGGACGCGCTCGCGCTCTGCACGATGAAAGGCGTCGCTCCGGCGCCGGCCAGTCCCAGCGCCAGGACGATCGCAGACACGGCCGTCGCTCGTCTGCGTGCCACCGGTGCCCTCCGCCGTCATCCCGGAACCATGGTCAAGGGAATACTAGTCGGGTCAAAGTAACAGTAAAGACCGGATTACAACACCATTCTACGCCTCCGGTGCTTTTGTACCGTGACAATGAGCCAGAGGGCCCCCAGCAGCGTCCCGATGCCGCCGACGACCATCGCATGCCCCATGGGACCCTTCAGCGGATTGCCCTGTCCGGTCGGCCGGGCCCGCTTCGTGGCGGCGGCCATTTCCCACGGCAGGGGCGCGGCCTCCGTCCCGGAGAGCGCGGCGATCTGGGGAGACGGGGTGGTGCCGGGCGCGGGCGATGCGCCGACCGTTGGCACGTCGGCAAGGCCCTGCTGAAGTACGTCCGGAAGCGCCTGATCGAGGGAGACGCCCTGGGTGGACGAGCTCGCGACCGCCTTCCCGGACACGGTGGGAACGCTCTCGATGGACGAGCTCGCGACGGCTCCCCCGGACGCGGCGGGAACACTCTGCGCTGGCGTGCGGGGAGACGCTGGTGCGGACATGTGGCGAAGCGTCTGCTGCGGTGTAACCTGCCGCAGGGTCAGCTCAAGGTCGGGCGCCTCGGCTTCGGCCGTCCGGCGCGCCTGCGGATCGGCGAGCTTGGCGGCGTCGCCGCTGATCGGCGGTGCAGTGCCGATGACCCGCATGGCGACGGATCTGCGCATGGTCGTCCGACCGTCGTCCGGCTCGGCCCGCATCTCGGCCACCGCCGCCAGCACCACCTTCCTGGCCCCCTCGGGCGTCGTGAGCGTCACGTCGACGGATCGTTCGCCGTCGACCTTCCCCAGCCTGCACACGTGCGCCCCCAGCAGGGACCCGTACGGGAGAGCGGGCGTCCCCACGGTGGCCAGCGCCCGCGTCGCCAGCACCCGCGCGGGGAGCACCGGGACGGGGGACGCTCCTGCTGTCACGGCCCCCGTCGCGGGAGGCCAACCCGGAACGGGACCTTGCCCGCCGTCGGCCGTCGGCGCGCTCAGCCCGTCCTCACCCGACTCGAGGGTCATCGGCCCGCCCGTCGTCGCGCCGCCGCCCACCACGCCGCCAGGCATCGCGCCGCCGCCCGTCGTCGCGCCGCCGCCCGTCGTCGCGCCGCCGCCCGTCACGCCGCCGCCCGTCACGCCGCCGCCCGTCACGCCGCCGCCCGTCACGCCGCCAGGCATCGCGCCGCTGGCCGTGGCGCCGCTGGCCGTCGGGACGTCGGTCCTGGGGACGTCGGTCTGCGGGCCGGTGGCCGTAAGACCGCCGGGCGCCGAACCTGCGGTCGTAAGTCCGTCAGACGCCGCACCGTGGGGAGCAGGGCCGACGGACGCCGGGCCGGGGAGCGGAGGACCGCCGTACTCCGGAGCGAGGGAAGCGGCGCCGACGGACGGCGAGCCGAGGGGAGCAGGCCCGCCAGGCACCGAGCCCAGGGGGCCGGCGAGGGGCGAGCTGAGGGCAGGATGGGAGGGCTGGCCGGCCGGTGACACGCAAGCCACCTCCGACAACGCCTCCACCGGACTGGCGGCCACCGCCACCCTGGCCCCCTTGGCCATCCCGTTCAGCCGCACCCTGAACCGCTGCACGTCTCCGGTCCTGACCCGCTTCCCCGCACCGCCGTCGCCCTGGCTCACCCGCTCCACCACCAGCGAGACCCCGGTCGCGGCCATGGGCACGGATGGCACCGCCACCAGTATCAGCACACCGGCAAGAATCCAGCCACGACGCATCACTCCCACTCCCCCGCTGCGACACATGACCCGTTACTCACGTCTAGTAATCACTATGTCACAGAGGGTGACATACTCAGTCCGGCGGGATCAGGCTCTCCACGTTCTTCATGATCGGCAGATCGGCCCCCAGCCACTCCACGTCGAAATACTCCCCCGGCCCCAGCCACCGCAACGCCAGATGCTCCCGGGGCTCCGGCGTCCCGGAAGCGATCGCGGCCAGCCAGACCCGCAGCACGTACCCCTTGGACAGCGGCCAGTCACCGCCCACCCGCGCGCCCACCGCGATTTCCACGCCGAGTTCCTCGCGGCATTCCCGGATCAGCGCCTGGACCTCGTCCTCGCCCGGATCCACTTTGCCGCCGGGGAACTCCCAGCCACCGGCGAGCGCCGCCGGCTGCGCGCGCTGGGCGGCCAGCACCCGGCCGCCCTCGGCGACGATCACCGCCGCCACGACCACCACCACGTCCTCGCTCATGCGTTGCGATTCCTCATAGGGAAGGATTTTGCAGCTTCTTCAGCTGTTCGAGCACGTCGGGGTTCTGCAGGGGGCGGGTGAACCCGACGCGGTTGCCGCGGACCTCGTAGCTGGTGACCTTGATCGGCCCGCACAGCCGGCACCTGGCCTCGAGCATCTTGCCCTTCGACACCACAAGCCCGACGTGTCCGGGGTTGTCGGCCGAGGTGCCCGGCCCGGCGTTGAAGAACACCAGGTCGCCCGGCTGCTCCTCCCCCGCTAACACTTTCACCCCGAACGGCCACTGCAGGAACGTCGTGCGCGGGATCGTGAGCCCCGCCGACCGGTAGGCGGCGTAAATGACGCCGGAGCAGTCGTACGCGTCCGGCCCGGTGCCACCCCACAGGTACGGCTTGCCGCGCTGGGCCAGCGCATACTGCAGGATCTTGGCCACGACGTCGCTCGGCGCGGCCTCCACCAGCGAGTCGTCGCACTCGTCCTCGGCCTGCGGCGGCACTTTCACGTCCCCGGACTTGGCATAATTCCTGGCGATCGCCTCGACCTGGTCGACGTACCACCAGGCGCGGTTGTAGACGAACAACGCCTGCCGCACGTTCTCGGGCGCCCCGTTGCGCTTGAGCATCTTCGCGGCGCCGAGGATCGCGTCGGCCGGGTTGTACACGTCGCCCACGCCGTCCCCGTCACCGTCGGAGGCGTACCCGTTGAACGTGGACGACATCGCGATCCTCGCCTTACCGCCCCACGTGGAGATCAGGAACTGCATCGGCCCGGCCGCGCCCGCCGAGTTGGTGCCGCTTTTGACGCCGGGCAGCGTGGAGCGGCCGTGGTCGGTCTCGCGCTTGCCCACGGCGGCCAGGACGTTCCACTGGACGCCGATCTTGTCGCCGTGCCCCTTGTACAGCTCCAGGTACTTGGCGGGAATGTCGGCGGCGGCGGAGTCGGAGGCCTCTTCCACCTGTGTGGTGTCCGTGCAGTCGATGGAGGTGCGGCCCTCGCTGAGGAACGACGGCATCGAGATCAGCAACATCGGCGACACCACGACCAGGGCCAGCAGCAGCCCCCCTGCCAGGCCGATCAGCAGGGCGAGGCGGGTTCGCGAGACGTTCATTCCGGGTCTCCGAACTGGCCCTCGGCCGCCGGCATGATGTCGAAGATCCGCCAGTCTGCGCTGGACTGGCTGACCGTGACCGCGTACTCCTCGGTGAGCTGCTTGCCGCCGCTCTTCGCGGTGACCTGCCTGGTCCCGACGACGACGAAGACAATGGAATTCTTCTCGATCTGCCTGATCTCCTTGAGCCTGGCCGTGGCCGTGGAGACGATCTCCTCGGTGCGGTTCTGCTCGATGGTGCCCGCCGAGGTGATCGTGCGGGTCAGGGCGGTGCCCAGTTCGGGGGTGGTGTACGCCTTGATCCGGGCAGCGTACGCGGCCGGGTCCTCGTCGTACCTGAACGTGCCGTACTCGGCGGTGAACCGTTCGGCCACGTCCGCCGCGGCGGCCAGCTGCTCCTTCTTCATCGGCAGATAGTTGTAGACGTCGAACGGCGCCGAGCTCGCGGTCGCGAGCGGCGTGCTGGAGGCCACGGCCCTGCTGGTGGCGCGGGTGGCCTGCGGCACGGGCTGGGCCGGGTCCTCCCTGTCCGCCCACATGAGGTAGAGGCCGACGCCGGCGATGACCACGACGATGGCGGCGAAGGCCAGCCCCCGCCTGTCACCTGGCTGCGCCATGTTCAGTCCTTGTTCGGTTTGAGCCAGAAGGGCACGGACGGATCGTCGGAGCCACCGTTACGGCTGCTGCGCAGCCACAGCGGCGGCGCCTCGGACGCGCGCGGGGCAGGCTCGTCGGAACCGCCGAAGATGCGGGGTCCCCCCGCCCTGGGGGTGCCGTTGGAGCCGCCACCGCTCGGCCTGGCCCCGCCGGAGCGGGAGCCGCCGCCACCCGAGCCGCCGAACAGGCCGCCGCCTCCCGACCCGCGTGACCGGGAACCGCCCGAACGCGAGCCTCCCGAGCCGCCGAACCGCGACCCGCGCGTGGAGCCGGTACGCGAGCCACCCGAAGAGCCGCCCGAAGAGCCGCCCGTGGAGCCGCCGCGTGACGCCCAGCCGCCACCCGACCGGCTGCCGAACCAGCCACCCGATGACGAGCCACCGCCGGAGGACGATCCGCCCGCCAACGACGAGCCCCCGCCCGACGCAGCGCCGCCGGTGCCGCCCAGCCGCGGGCCACCGGTCCCGCCCACCCGTGGGCCGCCCGTGCCGCCCGCCCGGGGCCCACCGACGGCCGGACCGCCGGTGCGCCCGCCCAGGTTGAGTGGCGGCGCGGTGCCCCTGCGCGGCTCCGGAGCCGCCCGGTTGCCTGCCTTGCCGCCCTGCTGGTCGGTGTCGAGCGGGGCCGCCGTGGCCGGGATCCTGGTGCCCGAAGCGGCTCCTTCGCCTTCCTCGCGTACCCGGGCCTGTCCTGCCGCCGCGGCGGTCGCGGCCGCCGCTCCGGCCGGGTTGGCCGCGGTCGCCGCCCTGATGAGGGGCTCGGCCTTGCGCAGTCCCCAACGGCCGATCCTGGCCGACGCGACCGGCGGCAGCGCGCCCGCCGACCGTTCGAGCACGGACGAGCTCGCGGCCTCGCCCAGCATGCGGGTGGCGACCGTGTGCCCGTTGATCGAGGCGAACAAGTGCTGGAACGGGCGCCGGTAGAAGAACACCGCGATCGTCAGCAGGGCCATGAACAGCACCTGCATGCCCCATGGCATGGCCGTGGAGATGATCAGGGCGTACCCGTACACGAGCACGCTCAGCACGATCGTCAGCACGGCCTGCCTGAGCAGGGTGCCGATGAGCATCTCCACCCAGCGCAGGGCGACGATGCGGCCGCTGCCCGGATGCACGCCGATCAGCAGGAATATCGGCCCCAGGATCAGCAGCAGGAGGAAGCCGACCTTCAGCACCAGCAGCGAGACCGCCACCAGGAAGATGAGCAGGCCGGCCACGATGGCGGCGATGAACGCGCCGACCGCCACGCCGAGCCGGTTGGACCAGTCGCGGCCGGAGAAGACCGTGTAGCGGGGGTCGTTCCTGAGCTTGTCGGCCAGCGAGGCGTAGTCCTGCTGGCGGGCCCCCACGTCAGGCGCCGGTTGGCCGGCCACGGCCGGCGGGATCGACTGCATCTCCAGCACCTTGCGGCCCCAGTCGCGCACGATGGGCTGCTGCGGGTCGGCGGTGCCGAACAGGCCCACCAGCCACGGCTTGCAGACCAGCGTGGACCACAGCGCGTCGGCGTTCTGGTCGACACCCGCCGTGCCGATCTGGCCGTACCCGCCGGGCTTCACCTCCGGCGTGGCCGTGCCGGGCGGGGGCAGGCAGGAGGCGCCGCCCGCACCGGGCAGGCCGGAGAACGCCGAGTTGACGACCTCGCCGGTCTTGTCGGTGACGACCTTGCCCAAGCCGGTGAAATCGGCGGGACGGCTGAAGAACCAGACCGCCACGGTGACCGCCAGCACCATCCAGATCACGCCCTCGGTGGTCGTGGTGGCGCGCTTGCGGATCAGTCCGTACCAGGCCAGCCAGATCGCGCCGAGGATCACGACCGGCTGGAGGAAGTCCCAGTACATGGCGTCGGCGAGCCTCGTGACGATGTCGTCGACAACGTCCTTGATCGCCTGGAGCGGTCCTTCGGTCGCCGCCGCCTGGTACGTCGTGATCGTCAGCCGGTCGATGGCCTTGGCCGCGGTGAAGATGCCGTTGGCCCACATGTTGCCGAGCACGGCGACGTACTCGGAGCAGCCCAGCTCGTGCGTGTGCCAGAACTGGCCGCTCATGCCGAACTGGCCGTAGTTGGTGGTGGGCGCCCCGGTAGCCGGGATCGGCGGCTGGATCAGGCCGTCGGTGCCGCCGCCCACCACCTCCGGGGTGAGCGGGCCCGACAGGTCACAGGGCGCCGCCGCGGCCGGCACGGACATGCCTCCGATGACCAGCGGCACCACGATGATGCCGGTGACCAGCGCGAGAGCCAGCGCGATTCGTCGGGATAGCCGGATCTTCATGACCGTACCTCCTGCGCCCTGCCCACGCCCCCTTGAAGATCATCATGCCCGGTGCCGTCGGGTTTGTCGTGTGTCGGGTTCGTGTCGAGCCAGCGGAGAAGTTCCTCGGAGATCAGGTCTACTCCGATCCGGCCCGCTCTGCCATCCAGATCGCGGAATACGCATTCGCCGTTGCCGAGTGAGCGCAGCACGGCCTTGTGCTCTTCCGACGACTCCACCCCCAGCAGGGACATCACGTGGTCCACCTCCACCCGTTCGGTGGACCGGAACGCGAAGACGGACGACAGGCAGTTGGTCACCTGCTCGTTCAGCAGGTCTCCCGCGTTCTGGGAGACGAGAACCAGCGCGGTGTTGCGGGAGCGGCCCATCCGGCTCACCTCGGGCACCAGCTTGGCGCCCTCGGGAGTCGAGGTGATCGCCCACGCCTCGTCCAGGAAGATCGCCTTCGGGGTGCGCCGGTCGAGCCCGTTCATGAGCCGGCGCGCGAACTGGGACACCAGGTAGAGCAGGGCCACCGACAACCGCTGCTCGTAGGAGTAGTCCTCCCTGGTCGTCGCCACGTCGGGCAGCGTCAGCCCGCCCAGCGTGAACACGGTCGTCCACCCCTCGCTGTCGATCTGGTCGCCGCCCGAGGGGTCGAAGCAGAGCCTGGCCAGGTGCATCTCGGACATCGAGCGGAGCACCGCGCCCAGGTTCTTCGACGCCGGGTCCTCGGCCTGCTCCAAGTGGTCCACGACCTTCCCGAGCGACGGGTCGGGCGCGTTGGAGACCGCGGCCACCGCCTGGATCATCGCCGACTCGCGCTCCTCCGACATGCGCGGCAACAGCAGCCGCAGCGTCTCGGTGGCCATGGTCTTCTTCGCAGCGATGTCGTCGCCGAACGAGAACGGGTCCAGCAGGCCGGGCGCCGCCGAGCCGAGCGGGATGATCCTGGCCTTGCGGCCCCGCTTCTCCAGCAGCCGCACAAGGGACTCGGCGTCGCCCTTCGGGTCGATCACCGCTACCGTCACGCCGCGCAGCGCCATCTGGTAGATCATCAGCAGGGCAAGCGTGGTCTTGCCGCCGCCCGGCTCGCCGGTGATCGCGATGGCGGTCGGCCGGTTGCGGGTGGCCGCCACCAGCGGGTCGAAGTGCACGATGCTGCGGGCGCGGCCGACGGTCTCGCCGATGTACGGGCCGAGCCAGCCCTCGTTGCCCTCATCCAGCCGGTCGCCGAGGTCCACGGTGGCCGTGGCCATGCCGCCGGCGATCGTCCGCAGCGGCTGGCGCTGGGCGTAGGCGTTGACCCGTACTCTCTCGCCCGGCAGCGCCTCGCAGAACAGCGAGAACTGGTCGCCGGTCGAGGCGACCACGTCGATGCCCATGTCGCGGTAGTGCTCAACGACCGCCTCGACCCGCTGCACGCAGATCTCCTCGGTCGGGGCCGACACGATCAGGCGGTGCCAGCCGTACACGAAGGGCAGCCGCTCCTTCGTGATGCCGTGCTCCAGCATGCGGGCCGCGTCGATCTGCTCGGCCAGCGCCAGCGGCGCCTCCGCGCCGGCCTCGCGGATGTGGTGGTCCATGTCGCGGGCGTGCGCGAGCTTACGCGCCACGTCCTTCGACGCCTTGACCGGCGGGATCAGCCGCATCCGCGACGAGACCTCCACCGGGAACGGCAGCTGGTCGGCGAAGTGCAGCCACGGCTCGCCGTCGGGGAACGGCATCAGGTCCGGGAAGCGGGCGAACGACAGGTTGGCCACATACGAGTCGCCCTGCGGCTGCACGATCCGCAGCAGCGACCTGCCGTTGTGGATCTCGCCCTCGACCAGCGACTCGATCTCGCCCTTGCCCCAGCGCCGCCGCGGGCTGGCCGACGGCGGCGGGTCGCCGAGCGCGCCCGCGGCCGCGTGCTGGAACAACCACGCCACCTCGACGGAGGTGGCGTGCCGGGCGTACAGAGCGCTCGAGGCGAGCGCTCGGCCCAGGCGTTCGGCCTGTTCGGTCCACCGCCCTACCTCGCTGTCGGGTACGTGGTCGTCATCCATGCCGAGCGCCTTCTCGGTCTTCTGGTAGAAGCCGAGCAGCTGGGCCAGCACGCCGCTGCCGAGCTGCTTGCCCCGGGGGCCCAGCCGCACGCCGAGATAGACCTCCTTGCTCCAGAAGTCCTTGGCCCAGACGTGCCGGTACATCTCCTCCAGGTAGTCGCGCCAGCCAGGCCCCTCGTCGGACGTGGCATTGAGCGCCATGGCCCACTCCGCCGCAGGGTACGTGCGGTGCGCGACCCTCAGGTGGACCTCGGCGTCGGGCATCCTGATCGCGGCCAGCGCGATCGTGATGTTGGTGGCCAGCGCCTCACGCTCCTCGGGCGTGACGAACTCGTAGCTGACCGTCGGGAGGCGGAAGTACGCCCACGCGCAGGTGTCTGTGAGCAGGATGCGGTCGTCGAAGTAGCGGACCGCGAGGCGCTGGTGCGCTCGGGACGCCCTGCTCATGCCGCCCCCTCGGCGCATGAACGGGCCAGGCCTGCTCGCTTGTTCACTTAACGCTCACCGATTCTCGTGCCCGGGGGGTCACTCGCCAACTCCTCTTCGCTCGGTCGTACGGTCTGTGCCGCGAAGCCCGCGACCACCACACCGGCGAGGGCGAGATAGGCCCGCCGCCCGGCCGCGCGCAACTGCCCGGGATCGACGATCTCGGCCCCGCCTGGCGCCAGATCGTCCTCCCAGGGGACCCTGACGATGGCCCGGCACCTGCCTCTGGCCACCGACTCCGCCTGCTCGACGTCGGCCATCGAACGCCTGCTCACGCCGTTGACCACCATGACCGCACGCCTGCGCAGCTCCGCGCAGCCGTGCCCGTCGAGCCACTCGTACGTCATCCCCACCGCCTCCGGCGCCTCCTCGCTCGCCGGGACCACCAGAACGAGCTGGTCCGCGTACGGCAGGAGCCGGGCCGCCAGCGCGGCGGCCGGATCGATCACGGCCAGCTTGTAGTGGCGCTCCAGCAGGCGCATGGACTCGCCCAGCCGGTGGTCGGAGAAGAAGGACCGATCCGCGAGGCGCTGCTCGGCGCCCGCGTCGGTGTCCGCGCTGATCACTTCGAGCCCGGAGGCCGTCCGCGTGGTGTATCCGCGCATCGTGAGATAACCGCTGACCCGGTCCAGCCCGGACAGCAGCGAAGTGAGAGTTTCCGGGGTTTCCGGTTGGATCCTGCTGGTCAGGGTGGTGCCGCCGGTGTTGGCGTCGACGGCCACGACCCTGTCGTCGCGGTAGGTGGCGAAGGTGTGGCCGAGCATGAGGGCCGTGGTGCTCTGCCCGGCGCCGCCGGTGCAACCCAGGACGACGATCCTGCGGCTGCCGCTGAACACCGCCCTGGCCCTGGCCTCGTCGATCTCGGACCCGTCGGTCCGTACGTTGTTGCCGCCGACGACCACTTGAGCGATCCGCCGCCAGCCGCCGGAGTCGCGCCCGATCACGGACTCGACCCTGCGCACCCGCGTCTCACCGGGCCTGGGCACCGGCCCCACCAGCCCATCGACCGCCGCGGCCCCGCCCCTGGCCCGGCCACCGATCGCGTCGTGCGTGACCGCCGCCTGCTCGCCCGCCGACGCAGGCTGCCCGTGCACTGCCTGCTCCTGGCCCGCTGACGCGGGCTGCTCGTGCGCTGCCCGCTCCTCGTCCGCTGACGCGGGCTGCCTGCGCGCTACCTGCTCCTCGTCCGCCGTCCGATCGCCTGCCGCGGTCTCCCCCGCCGTGGCGCGGCTATCCGACGGGACCGGCGTCAGCCTGGGCCGGTCGCCTGCCCCGGTCGATGCAGACGGGCCGCCCGGTGCGTCGGCGGACACGCCTGGCCGGCGCGTTTCGGCACCCTCGGACGGCGCGTCGCCCGCCGCAGCCGGCGCGCTGGAGGCGCCGGGACGGGGCAAGGGCTTGGCGTTCGGGTTGAGCGGCGGCCAGACCCGTTGGGTTCCCGACAGCACCAGCGCCGGTCCCAGCCTGGGCGGCTGTCCCTTCCTGTGCTGGTCTCGGGCGACCTCGTCCTCGCGCCGCCCGCCCTCGGCCCGACCGGCCGTCTTCCTACGGCCGGCCGCCGTGTCGACCGGCGTGTCGGCCGGCGTGTCGGCCGGCGCATCGGCGCTGGCCGCGAGTCTCCTCAGCCGCCGCAGGGCTTCGGTGTCGATCGGCTTGCCGGCGGCGGGCTTGCCACTCTGCGCCGTCCCGCTTTCCCGCCCGGCGTCCTCATGAGAACGGGTCCCGCTGCTCACGCCCTCCTGGTCATCGGTCTCAAAAGCCGTGGCCACATCGTCTACAGGCTCAGCACCAGTGACCGCACCGACTTCGGCCACAGAGCTCGTGGCCGCATCCTCCGCAGCCGGCGTGCCCGCATGAGCAGCGGTCTCGGGAGCCCCGGCCGCCGGGCCCACGGTCTCGCGGCCGGAGGTCTCCTCGCCGGCGATCTCACGACGCACCACGTCACGCGTCGCCGCGTCACGCGTCGCCACCTCACGCGTCGCCGCGTCACGGGTCGCCACCTCACGCGCCACCTCGGACGTCGCCACCTCGGAGGTCGCCACCTCACGGAGCGCGGCCTCACGGGTCGCCACCTCACGGAGCGCGGCCTCACGGAGCGCGGCCTGCTGGGTCGCGGCTTCCCTGATCGCGCCCTCCCGGGTGGACAGGCGCCAGCCGCTCGTCCCCTTCGCGCCGGCCCTGCGACCGCTGTCTTTCCTGGCGCGGTCCCTGCCGGTGTCCGTCCTGGCGCCGTCTCTGCCGGTGTCCGTCCGGCCGGCATCCCGGCCGGTGTCCGTCCGGTCGAAATCCCGGCCGGTGTCCGTCTTTCGGCTGTCTCTCTGGCCTGCGGACTCGCGCTCGAGCCGGGGCGGCGGCGATGTCGTACCGGGAGCAGGCTGGCGCGCCTGAGCCTTGAGGGCGGGCGCTGCGGCACCGCGGCGGGCGCCCCAGCCGGTGCCTGCGGCAGCGGGCTCGGCGACCGGAGCCTGGCCTGCCGCGGCGGCAGCGGCCGCGACGGCGGGGCGCACCTGGCGGGGTCCGGCGATCCGCTGGCCCTCGCGTCTGCGCCGCGGTTGACGGCTCTTGCCCGGCCGCTTGGACTTGGCCCGCGCGGGGGCGATGCGCCACACGCGCGCGGAGAAGGTGACCGTCTCGGGTTCGCCCATGGGCGCGAGGCGGCACCAGGCCTTCGGCTCGCCCAAGTAGCGCAGGTGGGACTCGAGGAGCTCGGTGAGCCGCTTGCCCTCGATGACAGGGCGGGTCGACAGCCACGTCACGATCCCCGGCGGCACCAGGAACAGCACGTGCCACGGCATCGCGACCGGCACGCCCACCAGGATCAGCAGGAGGGACCACGGGATGAACACGCCGACGAAGACGCCGATCCAGACGATAGGCAGCGGCATCGGCAGCCGTAGGTCGTACAGCTTGTAGAGCCGCTTCTCTATCCGCCAGATGTTCGTATACGTGGGCAGGTCCACCCGGTCCTCCTCTCCACCCGCTCGTGTATGACCGCCGACGGACGGTCTCAACCCCTTATCTGATGCCCAGTGCGCCCGCGATTGCCTTCGCCGTCACCTCGATGATGTTGGGAACGTAGAAGATCACTCCGATGGCCACGGCCAGGATCAGGAACTGCACGAATCGTGTGATCTCGCGGGTGAAGAGGAAGAAGAGCGCCACCACGGAGACGACGACGAGGAACAGCGGAGCGAAGAACGCGCGCAGGAAGTCGGCGAGCCCTCCGGTGTCGATGCCGGTCGACGTGGGCGTCGGCGACATTTCGATCAAAGTGAGCATTACGGTCTTCAAGGTCACTTCTCGTCCTCCCGGGGGGTACCGATCGGCAGCGCGGCCGAGCCTCTAGTCAACGACCCGGCCGGCGCCGCGGATGTCGGCGACGAACCACTTGTCGCCCTGCTTCTCGACGGTAAGCCGGTAGGCCTGCTCCAAGCGCGCGCCGACCGCGGCCGGGTCGGTGGTGTTGGGGGTGGCCTGGGCCTCGCCGTTCGGCACGACCCACACGACGACCGCCTGGATCTCTCGAGTGGCACCCCCCACAGGCACCACGACTTTCTTGAGCTCTGCGAAGGTGAAGGCGCCACCGAAGCTCGGCAGGGTCTTGCCGGCGGCCACGTAGCGCTGCAGCCCGGCGGCGTCGCCGGACGCGTAGTCCTTGAAGAAGCCCTCCAATTGCGGTTTGAGCTCGGCGGCGGCCGCGTCGTCGGTCTCCGGCGGCGCCACCTGGGGCAGCTCGGCCGGAGCGGGGGCGGGCAGGATGGCCGGGCGGCCCGAGACGACGAACCTCTTGGCCTCGTCGTCGCCGGAGTAGTAGATCGGGACCGACAACATCAGCCTGCGCGCGCCGGACTGGAAGGCCACACTGACCACCGCGTTGTGGGCGTCGGCCGTCTCGATGTCGTACGGCTGGATGGCGACGGCCGCCAGCTTGCCCACGCCGTCCCAGCCCATCCGCGGATCCGAGGCGTCGGGCAGGAACGCCGCCAGCTTGCGTGACCTGCTGGCGTCGTCTTCAGGGCTGAAATTGAGATAGACCCCGGCGAACTGGGCGGCGAAAGCCATGCCGCGGTCCACCGGGAATCCGTTGTTCGCTACCACGGCACCATTGGACGTTGTTGCTTCTTGCTGGGTAAACCGCTCAAATGGGGCACGGATCCCATTCACCACGATAACCACGATAAGCGCCCAGAGAATGATGCGGCCGGTCCACACCAGCCACCGCCCGCCGCCACCGGACCAGCCGCCACGGCGCGGCCGGCGGGGTGGCGGCGCGTCGAAGTCAGCGGTGTCCAGGGTTGCGGAAAGCCCGGGCCCGTCAGCGATCCGAGGATCGTGCTGGACGGTAGACCTACGAGCCATCACGCCTCCGCTCGCGCCGATCCCCCCGGCTGGCGCGGTGTCGTCCGTTGCCGATCCCCATCATCCGCGGTGAAGTAGTCACCCTATCCGGTCTCCGCCATTCTTCCAGGAAAGCCACGCCCATGCTGCAGGCATGACAGCCCTCACGGCAAACCGGGACAGGATGACAGGCTCCAGTGCCGATTCCTGTCACTTCCCGGTTGAATCGGCTTTCGACCAGGCCAGACGCCTAAATCGCCTAGCCAGGCAGCCATGGATTCCTGACCAAAATAGGCATGGACTCTCACGCCTTGCGCATTCGGCATGGGACGCGAGCGGAGGGGGCGTCAGGCGGGCTCCGGGTCCTGGGTGGACCGTCCCTGCCGCCTGCTCTGCAGGTCCACGACCGTCGTCCGGCTCTGGAGGTCCACCACCGTAGGGCGTACCGACCGCTCGAGTGAGCCGCGCAGGTCGGCCAGCATCTCGACGGTGTTGCTCTCGCGCATGCGGCCGGCCATCTCGTTGCGCTCGTCGACCTTCCTACGCAGGTAGGCCTCCCGGTTGACGCGCAGGCCGTACATGAGCTCGACCCTGATCAAGGCGAGCTCCTCCTCGAGGCTGATGCCCGCCAGCGTGGGCGCAGGACGTCGTTTCCGGATGATGCGACGGATCATGAAGGGCCTCCCGAGTCAGCGTGAACGCCGTGACGATTCGACGCGCAGGGGCCCAAAGTGGTTGACGCCATCATTTGTCCCGGGATCAGACATCGCGCACTCCTGGAAGTCAGACGCCGCAGCCGGCAATCGTCGCCATCCAACGACGGCGACTTAGCGTAGCGAATGAACACTCAAAGTGAGTGGATTGACGCTGCGCGGCGGATGTCGGCCGGCCCGTCTAGGGTGGTGACTGTGGCAGCAGACGAGAAGGCGCCCTCATACGAGCAGGCCCGCGAGGAGTTGACCGAGGTGGTGCGCCGCCTGGAGACAGGCGGGCTCACGCTGGAGCAGTCGATCGAGCTCTGGGAGCGCGGGGAGAGGCTCGCGGCGGTCTGTGAGGAGTGGCTCCAGGGGGCCAGGGTCAAGCTGGCCGCCGCCATGGCCCGCCGCTCGGAGCCCACCTCAGGCGCCGACGACACACCTTTCTGAGCGCCACGCCCGACGACCCGGCCCGCCGACCGCGCCACACCCGACGACCCGGCCCGCCGACCGCGCCACACCCGACGACGCGGCCTCCCGAGCCCGCCACGCCCAACGGCGCGCCCTCCCGGGGACGCCACGCCCGACGATGTGCCCTCCCGGGGACGCCACCCAGCGACACGCCTTTCTGAAGGCGGCTCTGACGTCCAGGGACGTTCAGGCGGCCTGGGGCAGCAGGGCCACTACGGGGATGCGGCGGCTGGTCTTGGCCTCATACTCGGCGAAACCCGGCGCCTGCGCCACCATCCTGGCGTAGAGCTGGTCGCGCTCCTCCCCCTCGATGAAGACGGCCTTGGCCTCGAACGTCTCCGTGCCGACCTCCACGGCGGCCGAGGGCGTGGCCCGCAAGTTGTGGTACCAGGCGGGGTGGTTGTCCGCGCCGGCATTGGACGCGATGACGACGTAACGATCGCCGTCCTCGAGATACATCACCGGGGTGGTGACCGGCTTGCCGCTCCTGGCTCCCGTGGTGGTGAGCAGCACGAGCGGTGAGCCTTCGAACATGCCGCCGACGCGGCCTTCGTTGGCCCGGAACTCATCGATGATCTGCTGGTTGAACTCGTTCGGCATCCTCAGCTCCTCAAAAAATCGGAGAGATCTCCGGTTCGGAGACTAATCGGAGAACTCTCCGGTTACAAGCGGTATGCTCCACCCGTGCGCGAACGTCGATCGTTGCCCCTGGTCGGGCAGCCCCAGCCGGAGCGGGCCGACGCCGCGCGCAACCGTCAGAAGATCATCGACGTGGCGGCCCGGATGATCGCCGAACGCGGCGCCGCCGACCTGTCGCTCGACGAAGTGGCCCGCATGGCCGGTGTCGGCGTGGGCACCGTCTACCGGCGCTTCGGCGACCGGAGCGGGCTGGTCTACGCGCTGCTCGACGAGCGGGAACGACGGTTCCAGTCGGCCTTCTTCGCCGGCCCGCCGCCGCTCGGGCCCGGCGCCCCGGCCGGTGAGCGGATCACGGCGTTCCTGCACGCGCTCGTCGAGCGCATCGTGGCGCAGCAGGAGCTGTTCCTCCTGCTGGAGCAGGGCGGCAAGAGTGGCGGGTTCAGCGGGCCGTACCGGGTGCACCACATCCACCTGGCGACGCTGCTCACCGAGGCCTGTCCGCACGCCGACGCGCCGTTCCTGGCCGACGCGCTGCTCGCGCCGATCAACGCCCGCCTGATCGCCCTGCAGACCGAGGAGCGCGGCATGAGCATCGACGAGATCAAGTCCGGCCTGACGGCACTCGCCGCGGCCGTCACCCGCGCTTAGGGGCGCCCGCCCAGGTCATCGCCCAGGGCGCCTGCTCAGGTCATCGCCCAGGGCGCCTGCTCAGGTCATCGCCCAGGGCGCGTGCTCAGGTCATGAGGCAAGGCCGCTACGTGCCCTCGTTTTCCACCCGAACGCTCAGTCTGTCGTCGGACAGGCGGATCGTCAGCGGTGAGCCGGGCGCCACGTCCTTGGCCAGGCGCACCACCTCGCCCGACGGGTGCTGGACGATGGCGTATCCCCGCTCCAGCGTGGCCGCCGGGGACAGCGCGACCAGGCGGGCCCGCAGATGGACCAGGTCGTCGGCGGCCCGGTCGAGCGAGCCGGACAACGAGCGCCTGGCCCGGTCACGCAGGGACTCGACCTGCTCGGCCCTGCGCTCGAGCTCGCGTACGGGGTCGGCCAGCGAGGGCCGCGAGCGCACGGACGTCAGCCAGGACATCTCGCGGTCGAGCCAGCCGCTCACCACCCTGCGGCCCCGGTCGCGCAGCTGGCGCACCAGCGTCAGCTGCTCGCCGACGTCGGGCACGACCTTCTTGGCGGCGTCGGTGGGGGTGGACGCGCGCACGTCCGCCACCAGGTCGAGCAGCGGGCTGTCCTGCTCGTGCCCGATCGCGCTCACGACGGGCGTGCGGCAGGCGGCCACCGCGCGGACGAGCGTCTCGTCAGAGAACGGCAGGAGGTCCTCCAGAGAGCCGCCGCCGCGGGCGACGACGATCACGTCGACATCGGCGTCCACGTCCAGCTTGCGGAGCGCCTCCGTCACCTCGCCCACCGCGTAAGGCCCCTGGACGGCCACTTCCTCGACCTTGAACCGCACTGCGGGCCAGCGGCGGCGGGAGTTTTCCAGCACGTCGCGCTCGGCCGCGGAGTCGCGGCCGCAGATGAGCCCGATCGTGCCCGGCAGGAACGGCAGCCGCCGCTTCCTGCCGGCGCTGAAGAGCCCTTCGGCGGCCAGCAACTGCCTGAGTCGCTCCAGCCTGGCCAGCAGCTCGCCCACGCCGACCGGGCGGATCTCCAACGCGGTGAAGGCGAACGAGCCCTTGTTGACCCAGAAGTCCGGCTTCACCTGCATGACGACCCTGGCGCCGTCGGCCGGTCGCGGCACGGCCGCCTCGTAGACGCCACGCGGAGCGGTGACCCTGGCGGACACGTTGGCGATCGGGTCGCGCAGGGTCAGGAACACCGTGCCGCCGCGGGCACTCAGATCGGTGATCTGCCCCTCGACCCAGACCGTGCCGAGCCTGGCGATCCAGCCGCCCACCATCTGCAGGACTGTGCGGATGGGGAGCGGGGACTCGGGCGAGGTCTTCTCGGTCATGGCGGAAGACTACGGGCTCGCTCTGACTACTCTCCGGCCTGCAGCTTGGCCAGGCGGTTCCCGAACATCCGCACGACCTCGGGCCGGCCCTGCGTGGCCTGCTCGTAGGCCAGGAAGTCGCTGATCTGCTCGGCGGTCTTGCCGCGCATCCTGGCGCGCAGGGAGGCGACGGTCATCTCGTCATAGCCGGGCAGCGGCTCGGCCGGCTTGGCGACCTGCTCAGGCGCGGCAACGGGCGCTTCCGCGACCGCGGGCTCGGCGACGGCCTTGGGGGCGGCGGGCGCGACCTTCGGCTCCGCGGCAGGGGCGGGCTCGTCCACGACCTCCGGCTCCGCAGCACGGGCGGGCTCGTCCACGACCTTCGTCTCGGCGGTGGGCTTGGGGCTCGCCTCCGTCTTGGCGGCGGGCTTGGGAGTCGCCTTCGTCTTGGCAGCCGGCTTCGGCGCCGTCTCGGGCTCGGGCGCGGTCTCCGTCTTGGCGGCGGACTTGGGAGCTGCCTCCGTCTTGGCAGCCGGCTTCGGCGCCGTCTCGGGCTCGGTCACAGTCTCCGTCTTGGCGGCGGGCTCGGCGGCGGGGGCCTCGGGCTCGGCGGTGGCGACCGGCTCCTCCTTGCCCGCCGGCGCGAAGATGACCGGGTCCGGCTTGGTCTTGGCGGCGCCGTTCGGCTCGGCGGCGCCCGGTCGCGGCGCGAAGATGACCGGCTCCTTTCTGGCCGGCTTGTCCTCCGCCGGGGGCGCGGCCACCTGGTCGGCGGCGGAAGGACGGGAGACTTGCTCCTCCTCGCGCTCCTCCTTGGCGCCAAGGCCCTTGATGGAGTTTTTCACCCGGTCCACCAGCAGCAGCGCCTGCCCTGCTGCGCTGAGCGTGGACTGGATGACCATGAGCGGAAGGTCCTTGGCCTTCTCCTTCAGCTCGTCCTTGTTGGTGACGGTCTTGGTGATCTTGCGTATCACGTCGCTAAGGGACATGACGTCTCCCTGGGAGGTCTGTATGGGACGGCCAGTCTGGCAAACCGCGGGCGACCACGCACGCGCGGGCCTGATGGCCGCTCCACGTAGCATAGAAAGTATGGAGCCCCAGACCCTCACTTCCCGCCGAGTCCTTGTAGCCAAGCCACGGGGCTACTGTGCCGGAGTCGATCGAGCCGTGGTAGCGGTCGAGAAGGCTCTGGAGCAGTACGGCGCTCCGATCTACGTACGCAAGCAGATCGTCCACAACACCCACGTCGTCAAGACGCTCGAGGCCAGGGGCGCCATCTTCGTCGAGGAGACCGAGGAGGTCCCCGAGGGCGCGATCGTGGTGTTCTCCGCCCACGGCGTCTCGCCGGCCGTGCACGCCGAGGCGAAGCAGCGTAATCTGCGCACCATCGACGCCACCTGCCCGCTGGTCACCAAGGTGCACAACGAGGCGAAGAGGTTCGCGGGACAGGACTACGAGATCCTGCTGATCGGGCACGAGGGCCACGAGGAGGTCGAGGGCACCGCCGGAGAGGCCCCCGAGCACATCCAGCTCGTCGACGGCCTCGACTCGGTCGACCGGGTGCAGGTGAAGGACCCGAGCAAGCTGATCTGGTTGTCGCAGACCACGCTGTCGGTCGACGAGACCACCGAGACCGTCTCCAAGCTCAAGCAACGTTTCCCCAACCTCCTCGACCCGCCGAGCGACGACATCTGCTACGCCACCCAGAACCGGCAGATCGCGGTCAAGGAGATCGCCGCCGAGGCGCAGCTGGTGATCGTGGTTGGCTCGGAAAACTCCTCCAACTCCAAGCGCCTGGTCGAGGTGGCCAAGGACTACGGCGCCGACGCCTCCTACCTGGTCGACAACGCGAGGTTCATCCGCGACGAGTGGCTGGAGGGCGTCACCACGGTCGGCGTGACCAGCGGCGCCTCGGTCCCTGAAGAGCTGGTCGAGGAGGTGCTCGCGCACCTGGCCGAGCACGGGTTCGGCGACGTGACCGAGGTCGAGCCGGTGCAGGAGAGCATGCGCTTCGCCCTGCCTCACGAGCTGCGCAAGGACCTCAGGATCCTCTCGTAGTCCTCGCCGTCCACGCCACGCGGCCGCTAATCGTCGCCGCGTGGCGTCCCGTAGACCTTGGGCTCGAAATAGCCCTCGGGCTCGGGCACGAACGGCTGGCGCGGGCGCGGCACCTCCGCGCCCGCCTTCAGCTCCGCCCGCAGGTCGCGTACGTTGTCCCGCAGCCCACGCCGCCAGGCCACGCCCAGCACGATGGCCGACCCGGCGAACAACCACGGCGCGCCCCGCGTCATCGAGGTGTAGAGGCCGAGGGCCAGCGACTGCACGATCGACACCGAGCCGAATGCCCGCCCCAGCTCCACGAACAGCGTGGCGCAGAAGAACACCAGCGGCGGCGTCACCACCAGCGACAGCAGCTCGCGCCGGTTGACCAGGAGCACCCCCAGCAGGCTGGCCAGGACGAAGGCCGCGCCCACCACCTCCTGGACATCGATCAGCGCCGCCACGATGTAGCCCGCCAGGGTGGCGACCAAGGCGAGCGCGATGGCGCCGCGAGCGGTCAACCTGACAGCCGAACGCCTGCCTTTCTCCCCCACTGGACCGCCCCCATTCCCTTGGCCCCGTTTACTGCGACCCGTGAGCCAACTTACCGTTCGAGCTGGAAAGCAGAGGCGACGTTTCGAGTAGTTCGGGGGATGACAGGGGTCTCGGCAGCCCGTCGAGCATCTCGGGAGAGTCGAGCTCGCCGTCCACGACGCCCAGATCGTGTAGCTTGCGCGCGGTGACCAGGACGCGGCTTTCGAGCGATCCGACCGACTTGTTGTAGGCCTCCACGGCCCGGGTCAACGCCTTGCCCAGCGCGTCGACGTTCCTGCCCAGCGACGAGAGCCGCTCGTACAGCTCCTTGCCCAGTTCGAACACGGCTCGCGCGTTCTCGCTCAGCGCGGCCTGCTGCCAGGCGTAGTGGGCGGTGCGCAGCATGGTGATCAGCGTCGTGGGCGTGGCGATGTGGACGCGCCGCGCCATGGCGTACTCCAGCAGTGTGGGGTCGCGTTCGAGCGCCGGCGCCAGGAACGCCTCGCCGGGGATGAACAACACCACGAACTCCGGCGACGGATTGAACGCCTGCCAGTAGGCCTTGGCGGCCAGCCGGTCGATGTGCTCGCGCACGTGCCTGGCGTGCGCGTCGAGCCGAACCGTGGCCAGCGACTCGTCCGACGCCTCAGCGGCCTCCAGATAGGCCGCCAGCGAGACCTTGGAGTCCACCACGATGTTCTTGCCGCCCGCGAGCCGCACGACCATGTCGGGCCGCATGGAGCCCTCCGTGACCTGCTCGTCGAAGTCGCAGTGACGCTGCATGCCGGCGATCTCGGCGACTCTGCGCAGCTGCAGCTCTCCCCACCGGCCGCGCGCCTCCGGCCGCTGCAGGGCCCGGACCAGGGCGGTGGTCTGGGAGCGCAACTGCTCGTGGCTCTGGCGCACGAACTCCATCTGCTTGGCCAGCTCGGCCCGCGCCGCGCGCTGGCCGGACTCGGTGTCGCGCAGCTGCGCCTCGACCCGGGTCAGCGCGTCCTTCAGCGGCTCGACCAGGTGCTCGACGGCTTGCTTGCGCTGCTCCAGATCGCCCGCGGCCTCCGCGCGGGTCGCGGCCAGCCTGGTCTCGGCCAGCTCCAGGAAACGGATGTTGTTGACATCGAGCGCACGCGTGGACAGCGCCTGGAATCGCTCGGCCAGCTGCTCTTCGACGTAGACGAGCTTTTCCGCGGCGCTCTTGGCTCGCGCGTCGGCCTCGGCCACCCGCACCGCCGCCCGCGTCCTGGCCACCAGGAACCCGATGAGCAGCCCGACAGCGAGCCCGATGAGAAGCGAGACGACGTCCACTCGATCGATGATTGCAGGACTCGGCACGCCGTTCCCCGCCCGACACGCTCGTTACGCTCAGCACGTAAACTTGGGATCCGTGAGTCTCTCCATAGGCATCGTCGGCCTGCCCAATGTCGGTAAGTCCACGCTGTTCAACGCGCTGACCAAGACCGGCAACGCTCTGGCGGCCAACTACCCGTTCGCCACCATCGAGCCCAACGTGGGCATCGTGGGCGTGCCCGACGACCGCCTGCCCGTGCTGGCCGGGATCTTCGGCTCGGCCCGCATCCTGCCCGCCAAGGTCGAGTTCGTCGACATCGCGGGCCTGGTCAAGGGGGCGTCGGAGGGGCAGGGCAGGGGCAACCAGTTCCTCTCCAACATCCGCGACACGGACGCGATCTGCCAGGTCATCCGAGTCTTCACCGATCCCGACGTGACGCACGTGGACGGCGAGATCTCCCCCAAGCGCGACATCGAGACCATCAACTTCGAGCTGGTCATGGCCGACCTGCAGACGGTCGAGAAGGCCATCCCGCGTCTGCAGAAGGAGGCGCGCACCGTCAAGGACAAGAAGCCGGCGTTGGAGGCTGCCGAGGCCGCCAAGGCGGTCCTGGAGACCGGCAAGACCATCTTCGAGAGCGGCCTGGAGCGCGAGGAGCTGCGCGAGCTGCACCTGATGACGGCCAAGCCGTTCCTGTACGTGTTCAACCTCGACGCCGACGAGCTGACCGACACCGCGCTCAGGGAGCAGCTGTCGGCGCTGGTCGCCCCGGCCGAGGCGGTCTTCCTCGACGCCAAGATCGAGTCCGAGCTGGTCGAGCTCGACGAGGAGGAGGCGCTCGAGCTGCTGCAGTCGGTCGGCCAGGAGGAGTCCGGGCTGCGCCAGCTGGCCAGGGTCGGCTTCGAGACGCTCGGCCTGCAGACGTACCTGACGGCCGGGCCGAAGGAGACGCGGGCCTGGACGATCCGCAAGGGCGCCACCGCGCCCGAGGCGGCCGGCGTGATCCACACCGACTTCCAGCGCGGCTTCATCAAGGCCGAGATCGTCTCCTTCGACGACCTGGTCGAGGTCGGCTCGATCGCCAACGCCCGCGCCGCGGGCAAGGCCCGCGTCGAGGGCAAGGACTACGTGATGCGCGACGGCGACGTGGTGGAGTTCCGCTTCAACGTCTGAGCGAGCCGTGGGGGCTACCCCTTGGGGCGCTGCTGCAGGAGGGCTGCCAGCTGGGCCAGCTCGGGCCAGTCCGCCGTGCCAGTGATCACCAGGGTCACGTCGGGCAGGACGCGGACCAGCGTGCGCTGCTTCTTGTCCTCGCGATAGCGCTGCTCCCACGCGACCCCGCCGACCTGTTGCGTGCCGATGGTCTTGTCGGAGTTGGCCATGCGGGCGGCGAACCCGGCGGCGGGCTGCTCGTTGCTCTGCACGAACATCGCGTGCGCCCGCTTGGCCGTGGCGAAGCCGAGGTAGAGAACCTGGGCGCCGTTCTCGCCCTTGGCGATCCTGTTGCTGTTGGGCACCCAGTCCTGCGGGTCCTGCCGCGGCGCCCACACCGCGTAGGGCACCGAGTGGCCGAAGTTGGCGACGGTGATCGAGTAGTCGCGCCGCGGGATGTGCGCTTCCCGGCCCTGCGGAGCCGCCAGCAGGAACAACACCGCCCCCGCGAGGCAGACGAAAAGCGCTACCGCGTAGCCGTAGAAACCTTCGGTGAACCGTCGCACAGTTGGCGAGGTTACCCGCTGGAAGGGGCGGTCGCGGACGCGGCCGGGCGGATCTGCCCGATGATGGCGAGGACCTCCTCGGCCAAGCCGCGGTCGCCGGTGCGCACCACCTCGGAGACGGCCGCGGCCAGCGCGCCGGTGACCACCACGACCAGCGCGGGCTCGTCCTCGAACAGCGCCGCGTTGCGCTGCGCCCACATGCGCAGCCGGTCGCGCATGACCACCTCGAAGCCGGGCGGGCCGTCGCCGCGCAGGAACAGCGCGGCCAGCTCGCGCTCCTCCATGCAGCCGTCGAGGTAGGCGCGGGCGGCGCTGAGGAACACCCCCATGGGGTCGCTCTCGCCGCCGGCGCGGGCCGCTCTGGCCGCCTGCTTGGTCCGCTGGGTCTGCCTGGCCTGCCACTCCTCGAACAGCGTCAGGTAGAGGTCCGCCTTGCCGGAGAAGTGGTGGTAGAGGCTGCCCACGCTGGCGTCGGCCCTGGCCACCACGTCGGTCACGCCCGCCTCGGCGAAGCCCTTCGAGACGAAGACCTCCCGCGCGGCGGCGAGCAGCGAGGTGCGCGTCGCCGCGCCCCGCTCCGACGTGCGCGGCTGAGCCACCACGTGTTCCACATCGCTCATTCGCCCTCCTCCACGGCGCGGCGCCATGCTCCATGGTGAAGGCATGATCCCTGACGCGCACAGGGTATGGCGCAAAATTCGTTCGCAAGTCGAGCTTACCGATGCTTCTGCGGCTTACCGCAGGCACAGGACTAAGCCGGACCCGGCAGGTTATCCCCCTCTGGGCGGGAAGAGAAGGGCAACTACGATCGAGAGAGTTGTCTGCGAGGAGGCCAATGATGTCCGATTCCGTACCGCCCGCGCTCGCCACGAGCGAGCACGCTCCCGACCGCAACCTGGCGCTGGAGCTCGTCCGCGTCACCGAGGCGGCCGCGATGGCCGCGGCCCGTTGGGTCGGCCGCGGTGACAAGAACGGCGCCGACGGCGCGGCGGTGAACGCCATGCGCCAGCTGATCAGCACGGTCTCGATGAACGGCGTGGTGGTCATCGGCGAGGGCGAGAAGGACCACGCCCCGATGTTGTACAACGGCGAGCGCGTGGGCGACGGCAGCGGCCCGGACTGCGACGTGGCCGTGGATCCCATCGACGGCACCCGGCTGACCGCGCTCGGCATGCCCGACGCCGTGTCGGTGATCGCGGTGAGCGAGCGCGGCTCGATGTACGACCCCTCGGCCGTGTTCTACATGGAGAAGCTGGTCACCGGCCCCGAGGCGGCCGACGTGGTCGACATCGAGGCCCCCGTGTCCGCCAACATCACCGCAGTCGCCAGAGCCAAGCACTGCTCCCCGTCCGACGTGACGGTGGTCGTGCTCGACCGGCCCAGGCACGAACGGCTGGTCAAGGAGATCAGGGAGACGGGCGCGCGCATCAAGTTCATCACCGACGGCGACGTGGCCGGCGCGATCACGGCAGCCCGCGCGGGCACCGGCATCGACCTGATGCTGGGCATCGGCGGCACACCCGAGGGCATCGTGGCCGCGTGCGCGCTCAAGTGTCTGGGCGGGGTGATCCAGGGCAAGCTCTGGCCGCGCGACGACGCCGAGCGCGGCAAGGCTCTCGACGCGGGACACGATCTCAACCAGGTGCTCACCACCAACGACCTGGTCAGCTCCGACGACGTGTTCTTCGCGGCGACGGGCATCACGCACGGCGAGCTCATGCAGGGCGTACGGTTCCGCGCCGGCTCCGCGGTGACGGAGTCGCTGGTGATGCGCGGCCGTTCGGGCACCATCCGCAAGATCGAGAGCGAGCACCAGCTCTGGAAGCTGCGCGCGTACAGCGCGATCAACTTCGACACGGCGGGCTGAGGCCCCAGGGGAGCGGCCGGCGTATGGCGACCGAGCCGCCTCACGGAGTGAGGCCGCGAACACAGTCAGCGGCGACGCTTGCGGCGGGGCGGCTCCTTGACCTTGACGTCGCCGGCGAAGTTGGTGGTGCGGACCTCGACCACGGGCGCGCCCGGCTCGGTCGGCTGTTTGTTCAGCCGGACGGTCTTGCCCTTGGCGACCCTGATCACCTCGAGGTCCTCGGGCACGTGGATCTCCAGCCCGCCGAAGACGAGCGTGGCGTTGATGATGACCCGCCGGTTCTGCAGGATCGCCTCGCGCAGGTCCAGCTTGGTGGTGCCGAACATGGCCGTCACCGTGAGCTCGGCGGGGACGACCCAGCGTCCGCCGCGCTGCTCCTGTTTGAAGATGGCCGACACGGGCCGGCCGTCCAGGTTGAGCGGCTGCTGGTCGGCGGGCAGCAGGTCGCCGGTGAGCTGCGCCAGCTCACCCAGCGTGCGCGCGGAATAGAGCACGCCGAGCCGCTCCTCCAGCTCCTCCAGGGTGAGCCGGCCATCGGCGTGCGCGTCCTGGAGCACCTGCGCGATGCGCTCACGGTCGGCGTCGGAAGCACGTAGCTCGTGCGGCGCCGGCACCTCGCCCGAGGCGGGCAGGCGGCGGGCGGAGACGAACTCCTCGGCCAGCCGCTCTCCGACTTCCTGCAGCTTCGGCAACCAGGATCCCGCGCGTTCGTTCACACATATGACGATATCTGGCGCCCGCACGATTCGCTCGTCCCGGAAGGGCCCACTCCTGACGGATTCGCGCCACCAGCCCGGCGATCTCCTCCGCCAGGTCGTCGTTCACCTCGGCGTGGCGGTTGAGCAGGCGGTACCACATGGCCCCGAAGATGAGGTCCGCGAAGCCCTGGTGCCGCCGATCAGCAGCGTCGGCCAGGGCGCCGAGGCCACGTTGCGGCTGGTGAACGGGCTCGACGGCGTCACCGGGCGCTACTTCGACCAGCAGCGGGAGAGCCGGGCGGACGCGCAGGCGTACGATCTCGAGGCCAGGAAGCGGCTGCGCGAGCGGAGCGACGACCTCATCCGGCGCGCACTCTCATGAAATTTTTGGAATCTCCGCACACACTCTTCCTGTTGATCCAGACAAAGGGAGGTGTGCGTGCATCAACCGGCACGATGGGGACTTGGTGCGGCAGGCGCGGGCGTCGCGGTGATCCTGGGCCTGGAGTTGACGAGCCTCGACGAGGTGAACCCGATCAGGAGGACCATCAGCGAGCACGGCCTCGGCCCTGACGGCTGGATCTTCGGGCTCGCGGTGGGCCTGCTGGCGGCCGGGTCGGTGGCCATCGGGGTGTCGCTGGCACGCAAGAAGCTCGCCGGCGTCTTCGGCACCGTGGCGCTCATGGGGTGGAGCGTGGGGTTGTTCCTGACGGCCTGGTTCGAGAAGCACGACTGGTCGGTCGGGCCGAGCACGAGCGGCAGCATCCATCGCGTGGGCAGCATCATCGCGTTCGTGTGCCTGCCGCTGGCGGCCGTGATCATCGCCCGTCCGTGGCGGCATCGGGAGCGGTCGAAGGCCACGCTCGTGGCGTTCGGGCTCGGGATCTGCTCGGTGTTGTGGGTTGTGTTCATCGGCGCGATGATCCTGATCGCCGCGGAGACCGGGATGGCGTGGTGGCGGGTCATGCCGCTCGGGCTGGTGGAGCGCGGTCTCGCGGTCACGGAGGTCGCCGCGCTGCTCGCCCTGGGGGTGTGGGCCGCGGCCCGGCGATGGGACGGCGACGACGCCGTCCAGAGAGCCGGCGAGGTCGTCACGCCGGTGGGCGGAGCAGGCGTGGCAGGGCGATGAGGCGGTCGTCACGTCGGCGGGCGTAGCAGGGCGATGAGGTCGTCCACGTAGCTTCTGAAGACGGCCGCCATGTCCACCCGGTCCGGGTCGATCAGCCACTGCGTCTGAAGGCCGTCCATCATCGCGATCAGCCGGTCGGCGTGCGCCTCGGCGTCGAGGTCCGAGCGGAACTCGCCGCGCTCCACGCCCCGCCGCAGCGCTGCCGCCATGTCGGCGCGCAGCCGGCGGTAGCGTCGCCTGGCCCACTCGTGGCCGGGGTGGTCCGGCGTCACGGCCTCGCCGCTGATCACGGAGAACAGCTGCACCAGCCCGGGCGCCCGCGCGTTGTGCTCCACCACGCCGACCAGGGCGCGCAGCGCATCGATCCCGCCGGCCGAGGCCAGGTCGACCTTGCGTTGGTCGAGCTCGTCCCGGTAGTCCAGCACCGCGACGAGCAGCCGTTCCTTGCTCTTGAAGTGGTGCAGCAGCCCGGCCTGGGAGAGCTCGACCCGCTCGGCGATGCGGGCGAGCGACGCCCCTCGATAGCCGTTCTCGGCGAACTCCAGGAGCGCGGCGGCCAGGATGCGGTCCCTGCGCGCCTCTCCCCGTTTCACCCCGGCACCTTATCTGGTGCTGGCGTGGCGGCTGGGCGTGCCGCTAACCTGACCCCGCCTCACGTTTGATCTCCCCCCCAATCAGGAGGCCGCCGTGCCGTCCCCGCGTGATCGCCAGGCCCGCCTCGCCACATATGTGGTCTACGCCGTGCAAGGGCTGTCCTTCGCCTCGCTGCTCATCCAGGTCGCCAATCTGCAGGCCAAACACGGGCTCGACGAGGGCACGCTGACGGTGCTGCTGCTGATCGTGCCCGTGTTCGCGGGCGTCGGCAGCGTGGCGGCCGGCGCGTTCGCCGCCCGGTTCGGCAGCAAGCTGCTGCTGCGCATCGCCCAGCCGGTGGTCGCCGCGGCCGTGGTGCTGACCGGGCTCGCGCCGAGCGTGCCACTGCTGGTGCCAGTGCTGCTGGTGTTCGGGGTGGCGGTGGGCGCTGTGGACGCCGGCATGAACATGCAGGGTGTCGCGGTCGAGCGCAGGTACGGCATGCACGTGCTGAACGGCTTCCACTGCATGTGGAGCGTGTTCAGCCTGGCAGGGGCGCTGTGGGCGTCGGTTGCCGCAGGCCTGCCGCTACCGCTCGTCATGGCGATCCCCATGGTCGTCGCCGTGGCCGGCTCGCTCTACGCCGGGCCGAACCTGTGCACCATCGAGGAGGAGAAGGTCGAGAGCACGTCCGTCCAGGCCGAGGGCCGCTTCCCGTGGCGGCCGATTCTCCCGCTCTGCCTGGCCATGGCCTTCCTGTACATCGGCGACGCCGCGGTCTCCAACTTCAACACCCTGTTCATGAAGGACGTCCTGGCGGCGGGACCGCAGGTGATCCCGCTGGCCTACGCGGCGTACCAGGCCACGACGCTGGTCGTCCGGCTCGGCGGCGACGTCGCGGTCAGGAGGTACGGCCCCGCCGCCATCGTCAGGATCGGCGGTGTGATCGCCACGCTCGGCTTCCTGGGTGTCGTGCTGGCCCCGAGCCAGCCGCTCGGCATCGTCGCGTTCGGCCTCACGGGTATGGGGCTGGCGGTGGTCGCGCCGCAGTCGTTCTCGGCGGCGGGCAGGCTCGACCCGGCCGGGACCGGGGTGGCCATCGCCCGGGTGAACCTCTTCAACTACGTCGGCTTCATCGTGGGCGCGGCGCTGGTGGGCGGCATCGCGGACGCCACGGACATGCGGGTGGCGTTCGTCGCGCCGCTGGTGCTGGCCGCCGCCATCATCGCGCTGGCGCCCGGCTTCCAGCCGAAGCAGGCCGCTGACTCCTCGCGCTAAGTGAGGCGTTCTCCCTCGGTCAGCAGTTTCTCCTTGATGCCGCGTACGGCCTCGGCGGCCTTGTGCGCCGGCAACCGCGCGAACCCGACCACGACGGCCGGCGGCCCCGGCGACTCCCGCATGGGCCCCACCGGCTCGGCGGACACGCCGATGGCCTGCGCGATCCGCGCCACCTGGTGCTCGTCCCAGCCGCCCGGCAGCTCCAGGTAGGCGTGCAGGCCCGCCTCGATGCCCTTGACCTGCACCTCGGGCAGGTCCGCCGCCAGCGCCGCGACCAGGGCGTCCCGGCGGCGACGGTATTCCCTGCGCATCCGCCTCAGATGCTTGTCGTAGCCGCCGGTACGCAGGAAGTGGGCCAGCGCGTACTGCTCGATGACGGGCGAGCCCAGGTCCTGCTCCCCCCGCGCCCGCCGGATCGCCTCGGCCAGCTCGGCGGGGGCCGCCACCCAGCCCATGCGCAGCCCGGGGGCGAGTGCCTTGCTGACGCTGCCGGAAAGGACCACCCGTTCGGGCGCCAGGCCCTGCAGGCAGCCGACGGGGTCGCGGTCGAACCGGAACTCGGCGTCGTAGTCGTCCTCCAGGATCACGCGGTTGCCCGCGGCCGCCCACTCCATCAGAGCGGCGCGGCGCGCCGGGGACAGGACCACGCCGGTCGGATACTGGTGCGCCGGCGTGACCAGGACCGCGTCCCCGCTCAGCCGCCGCACGTCCAGGCCCTCCTCGTCCACCGGCACCGGTACCAGGTGCGCGCCCGCCCGCCTGAGCAGCGGGCGCTGACGGTGACTGGTGGGGTCCTCGACGGCCAGGCGCGGCGCGCGGTGCTGGGACAGCACGTGCAGGACCAGGCTGAGCCCCTGGGCCACGCCGCCGACGACGACGAGGTTCTCCGGCCGCACGTCGGCCGCCCGGACCCTCCTGAGGTAGCCGGCCAGTTCCTCGCGCAACTCGGGCACGCCGCCGGGATCGCCGTAGTCGAGGGCATCGGACGGCACGGTGGCCAGAACGTGCCGCACCGCCGCCAGCCAGCGCTCCCTGGGGAAATGGCCGAGGTCGGGAGAAGTGGGGCGGTGTCCGTAGAAAGGGCTGGCCGTGGCGCGGCGCACCGGCTTGGCCCGCATTGGCGCGGCCCGGGGCGGCCTGCGGGTGGTCACCGTGGAGTTCTTGGGGGTGACCTGGGTGCCGACGCCCACCCTGGAGACCAGGAATCCCTCGGCGACGAGCTGCTCGTACGCCTCCACCACCACGCCTCTGGAGACCTGGAGGTCGGTGGCGAGGTCGCGGGTGGCGGGCAGCCGGGTCCCCGGGGCCAGCCGGCCGCCGCGGATGGAGTCGCGCAGCTCGGACGCGATCTGCCCAGCTATGCCCCCCTTATCGCGATTTATCTGGATATGAAGGTCAGCCATATTGGTCCTGTCTTTCGGCCGGACATTGGACTGTTTGTGCGAACCATTGTCTACCTAGCATCCTTCACATGAGAAACGGCATACTGGGCGCCGCCTCGGCCATGTTCCTGGTAGGGACACTGGCCGGGGTGTCGGGGCTCGTCGGCGCATACCCCCTATACGGCGGACAGGCCGTCCGGTATCTCGTCGCAGCGGTCATCCTGCTCCTCATAACGGGGGCTCTCGGCCTCCGGTTCGTCCGGCTGACGCTCAGGGAGAGCCTCTGCCTCGGCGGACTCACCCTGCTCGGCCTGGTGTTCTTCAACGTCTGTGTGATCGAGTCCACGCGTTCTTCGGGCCCGGCGCTGGTCGGGACCATCCTCGGCACCGTTCCGCTGTGGCTGGCGCTGGCCGGCGGGCGTCCCGCACCCCGGCTGCTGATCGGGGCGAGCGTGGTGGTGGCCGGGGCGACGCTGGCCACAGGACTCGGCACGGGCAACCTGCCCGGGCTGCTGTGGGCGCTCGGCGCGCTCGTGGGCGAGGTGAGCTTCTCCGTGCTCGCCATCCCACTGCTGCCGAAGCTGGGGGCGATCAGGCTGTCGGCGTACTCGACGGCGCTGTCGGTGCCCATGCTGGTGGCGGTCGGGCTGCTCACCGAGGGCGCCGCGATGTTCAGGACGCCCACGGCGGCGGAGGCGCTCGGATTCGCCTATCTGGCCGTCGTCATCACGGTGCTGGCCTTCTTCCTCTGGTACACCGCGCTTCCCAAGCTCGGTCCGGGCCTGGCCGGGCTGTTCGCCGGGCTCATCCCGGTGGGCGCGATCTCCACGGGGGTGATCCTGGGAATCGCCACGCCGTCCACGTACGACCTGCTCGGGGCGGGACTGGTGATCGCGGGCATCGTCGTGGGCCTCACCGCCGGTCGATCGCTGGCGAAGGCCCCGGTCGCAGCACGAAGGGAGAGAGCGAGCGCGTAATCTCTAGGCAACGCGAAAGGATGGACATGGGCGAGTTCGACTACACCGACCTGCTGCCGCTGGGAGCCGATGAGACCGAATATCGGCTGATCACGACGGAGGGGGTGCGGAAGGTCGAGGCGGCTGGGCGTACGTTCCTCGAGGTCGAGCCGGAGGCGTTGCGGCTGCTCACCGAGACGGCCGTCCACGACATCTCCCACTACCTGCGGGCCTCCCACCTCGCCCAGCTCCGGAAGATCGTCGATGACCCCGAGTCCAGCGGCAACGACCGCTTCGTCGCGCTCGACCTGCTGAAGAACGCCTCCATCTCGGCCGGCGGCGTCCTGCCGATGTGCCAGGACACCGGCACCGCGATCGTCATGGGCAAGCGCGGCCGCCACGTGCTGACCGACGGGCGCGACGCCGAGCACATCACACACGGCGTGTACGACGCCTACACCCGGCTCAATCTCCGCTACTCGCAGATGGCGCCGCTCACCATGTGGGAGGAGAAGAACACCGGCAACAACCTGCCGGCCCAGATCGAGCTCTACGCCGAGGACCCGCACGGCCATCCGGACGAATACAAGCTGCTGTTCATGGCCAAGGGCGGCGGCTCGGCCAACAAGTCGTTCCTTTACCAGGAGACCAAGGCCGTGCTCAACGAGAAGCGCATGATGGCCTTCCTGGAGGAGAAGATCCGCTCGCTCGGCACCGCGGCCTGCCCGCCCTACCATCTGGCGGTCGTCGTGGGCGGCACCTCCGCCGAGTACGCGCTCAAGACCGCCAAATACGCCAGCGCCCGCTACCTCGACTCGATCCCCACCGAAGGGTCGCCGTCCGGGCACGGATTCCGCGACCTGGAGATGGAGGCGAAGGTCTTCGAGCTGACGCAGAAGCTGGGCATCGGGGCGCAGTTCGGCGGGAAATACTTCTGCCACGACGTCCGCGTCATCCGCCTGCCGAGGCACGGGGCATCCTGCCCGGTGGCCATCGCCGTGTCGTGCTCTGCCGACCGCCAGGCGCTGGCGAAGATCACGCCGGAGGGCGTGTTCCTGGAGCAGCTGGAGACCGACCCGGCGCGCTTCCTGCCGGAGACGACCGACGAGCACCTGTCCGACGGTGTCGTCCAGGTTGACCTCAATCGGCCGATGCCGGAGATCCTCGCCGAGCTGACGAAATATCCGGTCAAGACCCGGCTGTCGCTGACCGGCCCTCTCGTGGTCGCCCGCGACATCGCCCACGCGAAGATCGCAGAGCTGCTGGACAACGGCGGCGAGATGCCGCAATACCTGAAGGACCACGCCGTCTACTACGCGGGACCGGCCAAGACGCCGTCGGGCTACGCCTCCGGCTCGTTCGGGCCCACGACTGCCGGCCGGATGGACTCGTACGTCGAGCGCTTCCAGGCGGCGGGCGGCTCGATGGTGATGCTGGCCAAAGGCAACAGGTCCAAGCAGGTCACGGAGGCCTGCCAGAAGTACGGCGGTTTCTACCTGGGCTCCATCGGCGGTCCGGCGGCCAGGCTGGCGCAGGACTGCATCAAGAAGGTGGAGGTGCTCGAATATCCCGAACTGGGCATGGAAGCGGTCTGGAAGATCGAGGTGGTGGACTTCCCGGCGTTCATCGTCGTCGACGACAAGGGCGAAGACTTCTTCACCGATCGCACGGGACCGGTCCTGACGATCGGGCGTCGCTGAGCGGGTGCCTGCCGACGCCGAAGGGTGCCGGGTGTTTCGCGCCGCTCGGCACCGGCGTCGGGTGAGTTAGGAGTCGGGTGAGCTAGGGGGTCTGGCGAGCCAGGGGTTGGTCAGGCGGCCAGTTGCAGGGGCGCCCGGTGCGGTGCCACGACGGTGCCGTCGGGCAGCAGCAGACCAGTGTCCTCGAACAGCACGACACCGTTGCACAACAGGCTCCAGCCCTGGTCGGGGTGGGCCGAGATCACGTGCGACGCCTCACGATCGGGCGCCTCGGCACTGGGGCAAGGGGGGTAGTGACTGCACATCGCGCACCTCTCAGCTTGCGCTGCGGATTCCGGGTCTTCAAAAGGGGAGCTTGCGCCCCGACGGCGTGCGAAGGTCCAGTGCGGCTCCGGTCGGCTTCTTCGGCCGGCGGCGAACCTGTGTCTGGCGCATCTTCATCACGTCCCTCAACGGTCTGCGGTTAGTTGTCGAGCTCCGGATTCACTCCCAGTGTGACGATCGGCACTGACACTTTCGGCCGTCTCTGGGAGATCGCCTTCTCTCATGGCTTAACCATGCCCCCGCCCCCTTACGACACCCTTACAACTCGCTGACGGCTCTCTTGAGTTCCTGTCAGCGGGCCTTCCCCGTACATGAAAGTCCCCTACAAGGCATCATGCATCTTTGCGCGCCACCGGTGTGTGCCGCTCGACACACCCACCGTGAGCTGGGATAACGCGCAGCAACTGATCGGGCTCACCGGCGGGGACCGCCGGTGAGCCCGATCCGCCGTCACGCTCGCCGTCCACGATCACGATCGCAGCGGGGAGTGAACATCGCGCCGCACTCCGTGCGATTGCTGACGGGGCGAGTCAGACCGGTTGACTTAAGTTCGCAACAATTTATCGGCCGCGCCTCTACTGGTCGGTTTACACAAATAGGTAAGCTGCCAGGCATGCGTGCGCCCTCCGGTTACCTACTCGCGGCGCGCTATCGGCTCATGGAGCCTGTCGGGCGCGGCGGCATGGGCACCGTTTGGCGGGCACACGACGAGCTGCTCAACCGCCACGTGGCGGTCAAGGAGGTGCGGCTGCCCACCGTGCTCGACGAGGAGCTGCGTGCCGAGCTGTGCGCTCGCACCGAGCGCGAGGGCAGGGCGACCGCGATGGTCGCGCACCCATCGGTCATCACCGTCTTCGACGTGGTCACCGAGGACGACCGTCCGTGGATCGTGATGGAGCTGCTCAGGGCCAAGTCACTGGAGCAGCTCATCCAGGAGGAGGGCGCGCTCGATCCGCGCAGGGTCGCCGAGATCGGCAGGCAGATCCTCGGCGCGCTGCGGGCCGTGCACGCCAAGGGGATCTTGCATCGCGACGTCAAGCCGAGCAACGTGCTGGTGACCGAGGACCGGGCGGTGCTCACCGACTTCGGCCTGGCCGCACTCGAAGGTGACGTTTCCATCACCCAGGCGGGGATCGTCCTGGGGTCCGCGGGATACATCGCCCCGGAGCGGGTGCTCGGCTCGAAGGCCAGCCCGGCCGGTGATCTGTGGTCGCTCGGCGCGACGCTCTACACCGCCGTCGAGGGCAGGGGCCTGCACGGCCGCCGCACGGCCGCCGCCGCGCTCGCGGCGCTCACCAGTGGCGAGCCCATCCCGATGACCAAGGCGGGGCCGCTCGCTCCCGTGCTTGACGCGCTGCTCAGGATCGACCCGCAGACCAGGCTCGATTCCGTACGCGCTTCGCTCATGCTGGCCAGGGTGGCCGCCGGCGGCTCGGCCGAGGAGCCGCTGACGCCGCGCAAACCCCCACGTTCTGGACCTGGGATCACACCGCCGTCTTTCACACGCAGGCCCGCGCATCGCGGGCTGCACCGGGCCGACGTCATGACGACGATGACCGTTCCCGTGCCGCGGCAGGAGCGTAAACCCGGCGAGGGCCTGCACAGGAAGCGTGTTGAACCACGGCCCACACCGTCCGCTTATGCCCGTTTCAAGGCGACGGTGATAAAGTTGTGCCTTCCTCGGCGGTTCTGGCCAAGAGAACTTCGCAAGCGAGGGTAAAGCACTTCCCAAGCGAGAATCGATATCTTCTTCTCATGCCGGAACAGCAGACACGCCTGCTCGCGGAGCGCTACGAGCTCATAGCCCCGCTCGGTCGGGGAACCATGGGCACCGTGTGGCGAGCCCGCGACCGCGCGCTCGGGCGCGAGGTGGCGGTCAAGGAAATCCGCCAGGACCCGGGACTCACCGAGGAACAGCGGTCCGAGCTGCGCGAACGTATGGTGCGTGAAGGCCGCATCGCCTCGCGGATCAACCACCCCTCCGTCGCGTCCATTCACGACGTGCTGATCCAGGACAACAGCCCGTGGATCATCATGGAGCTCATCGAGGCCCGCTCGCTGGAGCAGGTCATCGAGGAGGAGGGGCCACTGCCGCCCCGGCTCGTGGCCGAGATCGGCGTCGACCTGCTCGGCGCGCTGCGTGCCGCGCACGCCCAGGGCATCACGCACCGCGACGTCAAGCCGGGCAACGTGCTCATCACCGAGAGCGGCCGTGTGGTGCTGACCGACTTCGGGATCGCCAAGGCCGAGGGCGACTCACGGCTGACGAAGACAGGCATGGTGATCGGCTCACCCGGCTACACGGCCCCGGAACGCGCCAGAGGTGAATACACCGGGCCCGAGTCGGACATCTGGTCGCTCGGGGCGACGCTGTACTTCGCGGTGGAGGGGCGGCCGGCGTATGAGCGGTCCACGATCGCGGAGACGCTGGCGGCGCTCCTCACCGAGAGCGCCGATCCGCCCACGCAGGCGGGGCAGCTGCGGCCCGTGCTGAACGGGCTGCTCAACAAGGACTATCGGCAGCGGCTCCACGCTGCCAAGGCGGAGACCTTGCTGCGCATGGTCGCCGACACCCCGACGAGCGAGATGCCGGTGCTGACGGCCGAGGCTCTCATGGCGCAGGAGGCTGCTTTGCCCGATCCGTTCGCCGCCCCGAAGCCTCCTGCCGGCCAGGCCCCCGCCGGGCCGGGCGGGCCGGGCGCCCACGGCGGCCCTGGCGCCCAGGGCGGTCCCGGCGCGCAGGGTGGCCCTGGCATGCAGCGTGGCCCTGGCGTGCAGCGTGGCCCTGGCGTGCAGGGGCGCCCGGCAGGCCCAGGAGCCCAAGCACCTGGCGGCCCCGGCGTCGGCGGTCCTGGACACGGGCCGATCGGCCCCGGCATGCATGGCCCCGCCGGTCGTGGCGCGCCCGCCAGGCCCGGCGCAGGCGCTCCCGGACACGGCCCCGCAGGCCGCGGAGGCCCGGGCAGGCCAGGCGCAGTCGACGCCGGAGTGCCGCACGCCGGCAGCCCCGGTGCTGGCGAAACCGGCGCGGGTGGCCCGGGTGGACCCGGCGCAGGCAGGCCAGGCGCAAGCGGACCCGGCGCAGGCGGCGCCGGACTGCCGCACGCCGGCAGGCCCGGTGCGGGCGGACCCGGTGCGGGCGGACCCGGTGCGGGCGGACCCGGTGCGGGCGGACCCGGTGCGGGCGGACCCGGTGGACCCGGTGTGGGTCGCCTGGGCGGCGTTGGATCGGTGGGCAGTGGGCCTGGCGGGCCGGGGCCGCAGCCTGTGTCCGGGCCTCAGGTGCCCGGGGGCGGGCGAGGGCCGGCGTCGGGACCTCAGGGGCCGATGCGCGGCCAGAACGCGCCCACCGTGCCGCAGAGCACCTGCCACCCACATGGCCAGCAGCCGGTAGCGCAGGGTCCCGGCTCGCAGGCCGGTGGGCCAAGGGCGCAGAGCGGCGGCCCAGGGGCACAGACCCCCGGGCCGGGGGCACAGGCCGGCGGCCCGGCAGCGGAGGCGCGTGGAGCCGGGGCGGCGGGCAGTGGGCCTCAGGCGGCGTCCCCCGAGACGGCGTACGATCCCGAGCGGACGGTGAGCATCGCGCGTCCCAAGGGCACGTTCCCGACGGCGCCGCAGCAGGGGCAGCCGCCGAAGCCGCCCGGCGACGAGGGCTCCGTCTCCACCATGCGCATCCAGACACCGCACAGCGGTTCGCCTGGCCAGCAGGTCTACCCGCTGCCCGCGCCCCCGGCGGGGCAGCAGCAGCAGGCGCCCCAGCAGCCCGCGAGGCCGCAGAACCCGCAGCAGGCGGCGCCCCAGCAGGGCCCGCAGGGACCGCATCAGGGCAAGGGCCTGGGGACGGACCTGTTCGCCATCGCCGGGCAGGAGGAGCAGCAGCCCGCGGGCAACCGTAACGGCATGCTGGTGCTCATGGCGGTGGCCGCCGCGGCCGCCGTGGTGATCGCCGTGCTCATCGTCGCGCTCTTCTCCGCCTGAGCACGGCACCCCCGCAGCCGTCGGGGACCGTGCGTAAGACTGGGAGGCATGAGCGAGTTCAGGATCGAGCATGACTCGATGGGCGAGGTTCGCGTGCCCGCAGGTGCGAGGTGGCGCGCCCAGACCCAGCGGGCAGTGGAGAATTTCCCGATTTCCGGACGACCCCTGGAGCCGTCCCACATCGCCGCGCTGGGCCTGATCAAGGCGGTCGCCGCCGAGGTCAACGGCGAGCTGGGCGTGATCGACAAGGACTTGGCCGAGGCGATCGCGCAGGCGGCCGCCGACGTCGCCGAGAACGAGCACGACGACCATTTCCCGATCGACGTCTTCCAGACCGGCTCGGGCACCTCGTCCAACATGAACGCCAACGAGGTGATCGCATCGTTGGCCGAGGAGCGGCTGGGCCGCCCCGTGCACCCGAACGACCATGTGAACGCCTCCCAGTCGTCCAACGACGTCTTTCCGACCTCGATCCACGTGGCGGCCGCGACCGAGGTGACGTACCACCTGCTGCCCTCGCTCCAGCACCTGGCGACGGCGCTGCGGCAGAAGGCGATCGAGTTCGACGGAGTGGTGAAGTCGGGGCGCACCCACCTGATGGACGCGACCCCGGTGACGCTGGGCCAGGAGTTCGGCGGTTACGCCACACAGATCGACCACGCTGTCGCACGAGTGTCCGCCGCCCTTGAGCGCGTGCTGGAGCTGCCTCTGGGCGGCACCGCCGTGGGCACCGGCATCAACACCCCGCCCGGATTCGCCCAGGCGGCCATCGCCAAGTTGCGTGAGGCGACCAGCATTCCGTTCATCGAGGCCAGGGACCATTTCGAGGCCCAGAGCGCGCAGGACTCCATTGTGGAGTTGTCGGGGCAGCTCAAGGTGGTGGCGGTGTCGCTCACCAAGATCGCCAACGACCTCCGCTGGATGGGCTCGGGGCCGCGAGCCGGGCTGGGCGAGATCAACCTGCCCGACCTGCAGCCCGGATCCTCGATCATGCCCGGCAAGGTCAACCCGGTGATCCCCGAGGCCACGACCATGGTCGCGGCCCAGGTGATCGGCAACGACGCGGCGATCACGTTCGCCGGCGCGTCGGGCAACTTTGAGCTGAACGTGCAGTTGCCGGTCATCGCGCGCAACATCCTGGAGTCGATCAGGCTGCTGGCCAACGTCTCGCGCCTGCTCGCCGACCGCTGCGTCACGGGCATCACGGCGAACACGCACCGCCTGCGCGAGTACGCCGAGTCGTCCCCCTCGATCGTCACACCGCTGAACAAGTACGTCGGCTACGAGGAGGCCGCCAGGATCGCCAAGCAGGCGCTCGCGGAACGCAAGACCATCCGCGAGGTCGTCATCGAGCGCGGCCACGTGGCCGACGGCACCTTGACCGAGGACCAGCTCGACGCCGCGCTCGACGTCCTGTCGATGACCAGACCTTAAGGATCCGGACCTAATGATCAGACGCTGACGCGAGCGCCCGCGTGGCGTGCCCCCAGCGGGTGAGCAGGGACAGGGCGGCACCGGAGTCCACGGCGTCGGCGGCCCGCTTGTAGGCGCCGGCCAGGGCGGGCGTGAGCTCGTCCGCGGGCGGCGTGCCCTCGGCGGCCACGACGGCGGCGGCCGCGTTCAGCAGGACCACGTCCCGCACCGGACCCCGCTCGCCCATCAGGACGGCCCGCGCCACGGCGGCGTTGTGCTTGGCGTCGTCGCCGCGCAGGTCGTCGGGGTGGGCCCGCGGGATGGACAGCTCGGCGGGGTCGAAGGCGATCCGCGTCACGGTGCCGCGGCGTACCAGCCAGATCGTCGAGGGTCCGCAGGTGGTCAGCTCGTCGAGCCCGTCGTCACCGCGGAAGACGAGTGAGGAGCCGCCACGCTGGGCCAGGACGCCCGCGATGACGGGAGCCATCGCCGGGTGGTAGACGCCGACCGCCTGCGCCGGCGGGAGTGCGGGGTTGGTGAGCGGGGCCAGGAAGTTGAAGACCGTGGGGACGCCCAGCTCGCGGCGCGGCCCCGCGGTGCGCCGCATCGCCGGGTTGAACGCGGGCGCGAAGCAGAACGTGATGCCGATCTTGTCGGCGACCTCGACCACCGCGGCGGGCGGCAGATCGATGACCACGCCCAGTTCCTCCAGCACGTCGGCGGCGCCGGCTTTGGACGAGGCCGCCCGGCCGCCGTGCTTGGCCACTTTCACGCCCGCGGCGGCGGCCACGATGGCGGCCATGGTGGAGATGTTCACGGTGTTGGCGCGGTCGCCGCCGGTGCCGACGAGGTCGACGGGATCACCGGGGATCCGGATCGCCGCCGACCTGGATAGCAGGCCGTCGGCCAGCCCGGACACCTCCTCCACGCTCTCGCCCTTGGCACGCAGGGCGATGACGAACGCGGCGATCTGGGCGTTCGTGGCCTCCCCCGAGATGATCTGCTCCATGGCCCAGGCGGCCTGGCGCGCGGTGAGGGACGTGCCGTCGAGGAGCAAGGCGAACAGTTCGGGCCAGGTGGTGGGAGTGGTGGTGCTGGTCACGAGGAGCGCCCCTTTCTTCAGAGCTCGACGGGGGCGCGTGTGGAGATGCCGACGGCCGCCTCGTCGAGGCGGCCGTGTGCGTATGCGCTGCGAGGTCCGCCTAGGAGGCGGGCCACCACTGCTGCGCATACGCGATCATGTGTCCAAAGATAGCAGACCCGTTGATCCACATAGCAGGGCACCGATCTATGTCGTCGGCACCCATGCGTCCCGGCGCGGCGAGCGCCTAGGGTGCGGGGTATGGCGAAGGAGCTGACTGGGCGGACCGCGCTGGTGACGGGGGCGGGGAGCGGTATCGGGGCGGCCTGCGCCCGCCGGCTGGCCGCGGCCGGGGCCAGGGTGCTGGTCCTCGACCTGCGGGCCGAGCCCGCCGAGAAGGTGGCCGCCGAGGTGGGCGGCACGGCCGTGGTGGCCGATCTGAGCGATTCGGGGTTCGTGGCCGCGCTGCCGGACGAGCCCATCGATATCGTGGTGAACAACGCCGGGTTCCAGCACGTCGCGCCGATCGAGGAGTTCCCGCCCGAGGTGTTCGCCACGATGCTGCGTGTCATGGTGGAGGCGCCGTTCCTGATCGCGCGACGGGTGTTGCCCGGCATGTACGCCAGAGGCTGGGGGAGGTTCGTGAACATCTCGTCGGTGCACGGGTTGCGGGCCTCGCCGTTCAAGTCGGCGTACACGACGGCCAAACACGCGCTGGAGGGGTTTTCCAAGGTCGTGGCGCTCGAAGGGGCGCCCCATGGGGTGACCTCGACCTGCGTGTGCCCCGCCTACGTGCGGACCGGGCTGGTCGAGGCGCAGATCGCCGACCAGGCCAGGGTGCACGGCATCGAGCCTGACGAGGTCGTCGAGGACATCATGCTGCAGCCCGCCGCGATCAAGCGGCTGATCGAGCCGGAAGAGGTGGCCGAGCTGGTCGCCTATCTGTGCGGGCCGAGCGGCGCGTTCATCACCGGCGTTTCGCTGCCGGTGGACGGTGGTTGGACGGCGCGGTAGTGAGCACCCGGTTTCTCGAGCTCCTGGCCAGGGAGGCGTCGGCGGTCGAGTTCGAGGGGCCGATCATCGAGGCCAGGGCGCGAGGTGCGGACCCGGCCGCGATCGAGGAGCTGGAGCAGGCCAAGGTCGCCGCGCTGAAGGTGCGGGCGCTGCTCAAGCGGCGGGCCAGGCGCGAGGCGGAGCTGTCGGCCCTGTACGACACCGCCGGCGACCTGGCGGCGCTGCGTGACCTGGACGCCGTGCTGGAGGCCATCGTGCACCGGGCCAGGCAGCTGCTGGCCACGGATATCGCTTACATGACGCTGCACGACCCCGAGCAGGGCGACACGTACATGCGGGTCACGGACGGGTCGATCTCGGCCAAGTTCCGTGCGTTGCGGCTGGCCATGGGTGCGGGGCTGGGCGGGCTGGTGGCGCAGACGGCGACACCGTACTCGACGGCCGACTATTTCGCCGACGCCCGCTTCCGGCACAAGGACCACATCGACGAGGCCGTCAAGGAGGAGGGCCTGGTCGCGATCCTGGGCGTGCCGCTGCGGCTGGGCAAGCGGGTGATCGGCGTGCTGATGGCGGCCAACCGCAGCGCCAGGCCGTTCCACCAGGAGGAGGTGTCGCTGCTGGCCAGCCTGGCCGCGCACGCCGCCGTCGCGATCGACAACGCCAGGCTGCTGCAGGAGACCAGGAACGCGCTGGAGGAGCTGTCCCAGGCGCACCGGACGGCCAGGGAGCACGGCGAGGCGGTGGAGCGGGCGGCGCTGGCCCATGATCGGATGACCTCGCTGGTGCTGCGCGGCGGCGGGATCGAGGACGTGGCCGCCGTGGTGACCGACGTGCTCGGCGGCTCTCTCGCCGTGCTGGACGACCTGGGGCGGGCGATCACGGGTGACGTCGGGGAGCTCGACTCCGGGGTGTTCGAGGCGGCGCAGGCGTCCAGGGCGCTGGGGCGCACCGTGCGCAGAGGCGATCTGCTGATCGCGTCCGTGGACGTCGGCGGGGAGCCGTTGTGCACGCTCATCCTGCGCAGCGACGACGCCGATGAGCGCATCCTGGAGCGGGCGGCGCTGGTGTGCGCGCTGCTGCTGCTGTTCAGGAGAAGCGTGGCCGAGGCCGAGGGGCGGGTCAGGGGCGAGCTGCTGGACGACCTGATCGCGCGGCCCGACTCCCCTGGCCTGGCCGACCGGGCACGCAGGCTCGGGGTCGATCTGGGGGCACCGCACGTCGTGGTGGTGGTCAAGCACGGCGGGCAGCGGGAACGGGCCGCGTTCTGGGCGTCGTCGCAGGCCACGCAGCGGCACGGGCTGGCCGCCGGGCGCGGGGACGAGGTGGTGCTGCTGGTCCCCGGCGACCACGCGGGCTCCGTCGCACAGCGGGTGGCCGCTGAGCTGAGCGCGTCGCTGCACAGCCCGGCCACGGCCGGGGCCTGCGGTGTGCGTGGCGGCGCCGGGCAGCTGCGTGGGGGCACAGCGGACCTGCGGGGCGGCACAGGGGACGTGGCCGCGGCTTACCTGGAGGCACGGCGGTGCGCCGAGGCGCTGATCGCGCTGGGCCGGGCCGGGGACGGGGCGAGCGCGGCCGAGCTGGGCTTCGTCGGGCTGCTCGTCGGTGACGGCCGCGATGTGCACGGGTTCGTGGACCGGGTGCTCGGCGCCGTGATCGACTACGACACGCGCCGGGGCACCGCGCTGGCCGACACGCTGAGCGCGTACTTCGGCACGGGCGGCTCGCCGTCCCGTACGGCCGAGGTCATGCACATTCACGTCAACACCGTCACGCAGCGGCTCGACCGGATCGGAAAGCTGCTCGGCGACGGCTGGCTGGAGCCGGAGCGCGCGCTGGAGATCCAGCTGGCGCTGCGCTTGCACCGGCTCGGCCACACATCCACACCGCAGACTGTGGGCCCGGACTCCATATGAGTGATGCCGGTCACTCTTTACCGTGACCGGCATGGCCACTTCCATCAAGAAGATCGTCGCCGCGAGCCTGATCGGCACCACCATCGAGTGGTACGACTTCTTCCTGTACGGCTCGGCAGCCGCTCTCGTCTTCAACACCCTCTTCTTCCCCGGATCCGACCCGCTGACCGGCACGCTGCTGTCGTTCCTCACCTACGCCGTCGGATTCGTCGCCCGCCCGCTCGGCGGCCTGGTCTTCGGTCACTTCGGCGACCGGGTCGGCCGCAAGACGCTGCTGGTCGTCAGCCTGCTGATGATGGGCGTCGCGACGTTCCTCATCGGCTGCCTGCCGACGTACGAGACCCTCGGCCCGTCCGCGGCGCTGCTGCTGACGGCCCTCAGGCTCGTGCAGGGCTTCGCGCTCGGCGGCGAGTGGGGCGGCGCGGTGCTCATCGTCTCCGAGCACGGCGACAACGCACGGCGCGGCTTCTGGGCCTCCTGGCCGCAGGCCGGCGCACCCGGCGGCAACCTGCTGGCCACCGGTGTGCTGGCGGCGCTGGCCGCCTGGCAGCCGGACGAGGCGTTCCTGTCGTGGGGCTGGCGGGTGCCGTTCCTGCTGTCGGGCGTGCTGGTGCTGATCGGCCTGTGGATCAGGTTGTCGATCAGCGAGTCGCCGGTCTTTCAGCAGGCTCCGCCCGAGGAGCGGGCGCCGATCGTCGGCGTGCTGCGCTACCACTGGAAGGACGTGCTCACCGCCATCGGCGCCCGCCTGGCCGAGAACATCTCCTTCTACCTGCTGACCGTCTTCGTCATCACCTACGCCAAGTCCAACAACATCCCCAACTCGACCGTGCTGAACGCGGTGCTGATCGCCTCGGCCATCCACTTCGTCACGATCCCGATGTGGGGCGCGTTGTCCGACCGCGTCGGCCGCCGCCCGATCTACCTGGCCGGCGCCGCCGGCATCGGGGTGTGGATCTTCGCGTTCTTCCCGCTCATCGACACGGGCAACTTCTTCGCGATCACCCTCGCCGTCACCGTCGGCCTGCTCTTCCACGGCATGATGTACGGCCCGCAGGCGGCGTTCTTCTCCGAGCTGTTCGGCACCAGGATGCGCTACACCGGCGTGTCGATCGGCGCGCAGCTGTCGGCGATCGTGGCGGGCGCGCTGGCCCCGATCATCGCGGTGACGCTGCTGAAGACCTACTCGAGCAGCGTGCCCATTTCGCTCTACCTTGGTCTGGCGGCGGTCCTCACCCTGGTCGCGGTCTACGCCGCCCGCGAGACCCAGGGCCGCGACCTGGCCGAAAGGATCCACGCGCAATGAAGGTCACCACGCCGCGGCTCACGCAGAACGTCCTCACCGTCGCGGGCAGGGAGTCCGGCGAGCCGGTGTTGTTCGTGCACGGCAACGTCTCCTCGGCCGCGTTCTGGCGCGACAGCATGGCGGCGCTGCCGGAGGGCTACCGACCGCTCGCGGTCGACCTGCGCGGCTTCGGCGAGAGTGATCCCGAGCCGGTGGACGCCACGCGAGGCCTGCGCGACTACTCCGACGACGTCCTGGAGCTGATCGAGGAGCTCGGCCTGGACGGGGTGCACCTCGTGGGCTGGAGCATGGGCGGCGGCGTCGTCCTACAGGCCCTGCGGGACCGCCCAGGCGCCGTCAGGAGCGTCACCCTGGTCAACCCCATCTCCCCGTACGGCTTCGGCGGCACCGAAGGCGCCGACGGCCGGCTGACCCACGCCGACGGCGCGGGCTCGGGAGCGGGGGCCGCGAATCCGGACTTCGTGGCCCGGCTGAAGGCGGGCGACCTGTCGGATGAGGCGCCCACGTCCCCGCGCAACGTCTTCCGCTCCGCGTACGTCAACAACCGTGAGGTCCCCGACGAGGACTTCTACCTGCGCTCGATGCTCACCACCCGGGTGGGCGAGACGCACTACCCGGGTGACGGGGCCACGTCGGCCGCGTGGCCGGGGGTGGCGCCGGGCAAACACGGCGTGCTCAACGCCATCGCCCCCACCCACTTCCGCCTGGACGACCTTCACGAGATCGACCCCAAGCCGCCCATCCTGTGGATCAGGGGCGCCGACGACATGATCGTCTCCGACACGTCCCTGTTCGACCTGGCCCACCTGGGCGCGCTCGGCGTGGTGCCCGGCTCCCCCGGTACGTCCGCCCAGCCGATGCTGGCCCAGACCAGGGAGGTCCTGGAGCGGTACGGCCCGTACCGCGAGGCCGTGCTCCAGGACTGCGGCCACAGCCCGCACCTGGAACACCCCGGAGAGTTCCGGCGCCTGCTGGCCGCCCACCTGAGAGAGGCATAGATGATCGTCGCGCTCACCCTGGTCGCGAGCCTGTTAACGGCGCCGCAGCAGCTCACGGTGCCCGGCGCGGAACGCGCGGTCGTCGCCACGCTCGCCGACCTGACCACGGCCGGCACCGCGAAGACCGGCCATACCGACCCCGCCGACTGGGCCGGGCTGCACTCGGCCGCCACGGTCAACCCGACAGGCGTGCCCGGCACGCAGATCGACGGCTACTTCCCCGACACCTCCACCACCAACGCCACACGCGGCTGGAACCACGACTCCCAGTTCGTGATCAGGCTTCCCGACCACTGGAACGGCGGTCTGGTCGTCAGCGGCACCCCGGGCAACAGGGAGCAGTACGCCAACGACTACACGATCTCCGACTGGGTCCTGTCCAAGGGCTACGCCTTCGCCGCCACCGACAAGGGCAACGTCGGCGTGAACTTCCACGAGGACGGCCGCCGGCCCGGCGACGCCATCGCCGAGTGGAACCACCGCGTCACCCAGCTCGCCGTGGCCGCCAAGGCCGTGGTCAGGCAACGGTACGGCAAGCAGCCCGCGCGCACGTTCGTCGCGGGCATCTCCAACGGCGGCTACCTCGTCAGGTGGCAGCTGGAGAACCGCGGCTGGCTTTACGACGGCGGCGTGGACTGGGAAGGCACGCTGTGGCGCGTCCAGGGCGACAACCTGCTGAACTTCCTGCCGCCGGCGTTGAAGGCGTATCCGGACGAGGCCGGGGTGCGGGCGGCCGGGTTCGCGGCGGGCTCGGAGTTCCTCTGGCCGTTCCACCGGCAGTATTACTGGGAGCTCACCCAGCAGCTCTACCAGAAGGAGCTGGATCCGTCCTACCAGGGCGCGGCTGCCGACTACGACTATGACGCGCGCAAGCCCTACGCCGCCGTGGCGAAGATCGGGCTGACCGGCCGGATCACCAAGCCGCTGATCACGATTCACGGGACGCTCGACACGCTGCTGCCGATCTCCCGCGACTCCGACGTCTACGCCGCGATGGTCGGACCGCACCGGCCGTTCAAGTACTACCGGGTCGAGGGCGGCAACCATCTGGACAGCCTGGTGGACGTCTATCCCGACCGGCTGAAGCCGATGTTGCCGGTCTTCAGGAACGCCTTCGAGGAGCTCGAGGGCTGGGTCACCTGAGGTAGCGGTGCCCGCCCGCGCGCGCCAGGCGCATGATGTGCCGCGCGCCGGGCAGCCGCCGGCAGATCCGGTGCAGCAGGGTGCCCCTGCCCATCGGTGAGCGGCGCTCGGGGTCGATGGCGGTGGCAGGACGTGCCTCGACCCTGCCCCTGCGCACCTCCAGCGCGAAGCGCAGCCCGACCTCATCGTCCGGCGAGCGCAGCGACGTCAGCCAGCCGCCTGGGCCCAGGCGGTCGGCGCTCGGCAGGCGGCTGACCGGCAGCTTGGCCACGAGCTGTCCGGCGATCTTGCCCGGCACCCCGGCCTCGACCAGCGCGGGGGCGCACACCTCGCGTTCGCTGCGCCCGGTGCTGCGCAGCACCAGTTCCAGCGGCGGCCCGCCGCTCGGCGGCACGTACGGCACCGGCAGCACCACGTAGGCGTGCCCGTCCACCTGCTTGACCTCCACCGCGGGCGACACCAGCGCGATCGACTCGGAGAACGAGCGCGGCTCGATGGCCAGGCCCAGCTCGCCCCGATCGGTCCAGCACGGCACCACCAGCCGCGTCCTGGGCCGCTGGGCCAGCACGCCCAGGCAGTTGAGCGGGCCGTCGGGGCGGCTCACCCGGCTCCTGGCCTGGTTGGCGCCGCCGAACATGCGGACGTGCACCTCCCAGTGACCAGGGCTGAGCGGCTCCCCGAATGCGGCCGTGGTCACGTCGATCCTGGTCTCGCCCTTGATCTGCACCCGGACCCGGCGGCGGCCGTCCTCGATCACCTCCACCCGCTGGGCCAGCGGCAGGAAGTGCACGACACCGGTCTCGGCGTGCCGCACGTAGACCTCGATCCGGGCCCGCTCGACGGCCTCGCTCACGTCGGTGACGCTCTCGCCGAGCAGCTTGGCGTCGATGGCGCGCGGCGGGATCCAGTGCATGCGCGCGCCGTCCGTACGGTATCGGTCGAGCCGGCCGTCGCCGCCCTTGACCTCCACGGTGAGCTCGAGCACCAGGACGTGGGCGTCCCAGCGCACCTCGGTGAGCTCGGTGTGGAGCCCGGACCGCTTGGAGGAGCCGGCGAGCAACACGATCTGGTCGAGACGGCCCTCCCTGACGAACGCGGCGACGGCGCGCAGCTGGCAGGGCAGGTAGCGGTCGAGCCGCTCGGGGAAGCGCTCGGACATGAGCTCCTGGACGAGGCGGAAGTGCATGCCCCTGTCGACGGAAGAGTCGGCGAACCGGCTGGTCAGCAGCGGGCGGAGGACGGCGTAGCGGAACCAGTAGCCGTAGATGCGGTCGCGCTGCCGCCCCTCGCCGACGTAGGTGTCGACGTCGTTCAGCAGCGCCCTGAGCTCCTTGACCATCGCCCGCGGATCCTCTTCGGCCTTGGGGCGCTCGCCGAGGTGGCAGCAGACCTGCTCGGCCAGCACGGCGATGACCTTGGCCTGCAGGTACGCCCGCATCACGAACGCCTGCTCGGCCAGCCGCCCGCCGGGCACGCTGAAGCCGAGCTCGTTCTCCTCCAGGAAGGCGCGCCGGTAGAGCTGCTGAGGGCCGAGCAGGCAGAGCAGGCGGTCGCGCAGGATGTCGGCGCGGGCGGTGCTCCGCGCGAAGGCGATCAGCGGTGAGCCGTGGTCGCGCACCAGGCGGCCGATCAGCACGTCCGCGTCGGTCTCCACGGCACGCTCGTGCATGCGGGCGATGGCGTCACGTTCCAGCCGGTCGCCCTGATCGAGGAAGTAGACGTAGTCGCCGGTCGCGGCTGCCAGGCCGACGTTGCGGCCGCGCATCGGCGAGCCCGTGTACGGGAGGTGGAACGTGCGTACGTTGTCGCGGGCCGCCGCGATGGCGTCCAGCCGCTCCGCGATCCCGTCCGTGGACCCATCGTCCAGGAGGATCACTTCGTAGTCGGCCGCGGGCATCGTCTGCTCCAGCGCGGAGCGGAGGCACGCGTCGGCGGTGTCACCCGGATTGTGGACATTGACGATCACACTGACCTTCACACCCATGCGGTCAGCCTCCGCCCGCCTCCACGATTCGGGCGCGGTGGCTTGCCGATTACAGAAGGAAAGTTGACCTCTGGCTGTGCTCCTCTAGGACTAGTACCAGCCGACCCGCTGCGAGTGCCCCCAGGCGGCGCACGGCGTGCCGTAGCGGCCCTTGATGTAGCCCAGGCCCCACTTGATCTGGGTGGCGGCGTTGGTCTGCCAGTCGGCGCCCGCGCTGGCCATCTTGCTGCCGGGCAGGGACTGCGGGATGCCGTACGCGCCGGAGTAGCGGTTCATCGCCCGCTCGTTCCAGCCGCTCTCCTTGTGCCACAGCCGCTCCAGGCAGCCCCACTGATCCTCGCCGAAGCCGAACTGACCGAGCATGGCCTTGGCGGTGGCCTTGTTGCTGCCCGGTGAGGGGTCGCTGCCCGGCGGGAAGTTCACCGCGGGGAACCCGTCGCCGGGGGGCGCCTGCTTCGGCACGACCCAGTCGATGTCGTCGGGGTTGTCGCCGGCCCCGGACCGGCCCTTCTCCAGCTTGTCCGCCCGGAACGCCTGCTCGGCCGCGGCCTTGAGCGCGTCGGTCTCCGGGTCGGGCGCGGACAGGTCGCCGCTGGCCAGCTTGCCCATGTCCTCGAGGGTGAAGCCCTCGGTCGCCGGCGCGTTGGCGTTCTCGATGGCGCGGTAGGCGACGAACCCGCCGCCGCCGCCGACGATCGCTATGGCCAGGACGGTGATGGCGACGCGCTTCGGCGTGAAGCGCGAAGGCCGCCGCGCCGAGGGAACGTCTTCTCTCGGGGGGCGCTCGCTCAAACGCGGACCGGGGCTCACGATCCATGAGCTTGCCCTGTCCTAGGGGGTGCTCCGCAACCGAAACGCGGGAATCGCTTGGGGCTACCTTGGCTAAGCAGCACGTTAGCGTGGCATTTCGGACTACTGTGATTTTCGTCACAGCAAATCGGCTTCCCTTCGTGCCCCCGTGAACCGAAGGGAAGCCCGCATCCATGATTTCCCTCGTTCTTCGGGATCCCGTAGTTGGTATGTCACAGTTTGATGACTTAGTTCGGGCATTAGGGACATGGAATAATAATGTGCGCGTGGCTGGCATCCTCCTGGTTGAAGACGACCCCTCCGTCCGTACGGCTCTCGAGCTGGCGTTGACCCGGCAGGGGCACTCCGTCACGTCCTACGCGACCGGCGAGGAGGCTCTCGACCACATCAGGGCCCGTCGCCCCGAGATCGCGATCCTGGACGTCATGCTCCCGGGCATCGACGGGATCGAAGTGTGCCGCCGGGTGCGCAAGCTGGACCAGCTGCCCGTCATCCTGCTCACGGCCAGGGGCGACGACCTCGACATCGTGGTCGGCCTGGAGGCCGGCGCCGACGACTACGTGGTCAAGCCGGTCGAGCCGCGGGTGCTCGACGCGCGGATCCGCGCCATCCTGCGCAGGGCCGAGTCGGCCGCCTCGGATCGCATCACGTTCGGCGACCTCGTGATCGACCGCGGCGCGCTCAAGGTCATGCTGGCCGGCAAGGAGATCCACCTGACGCCCACCGAGCTGCGGCTGCTGCTGGAGCTCGTCCGCCACCCCGGCCAGGTCCTCAACCGCCGCTATCTGCTGCGGGCCGTCTGGGACCACACGCACATCGCCGACTCGCGGCTGGTCGACGCCTGCGTGCAGCGCGTCCGCGCGAAGATCGAGCCAACGCCCGCCGAGCCCGTGTTCATCCACACGGTGCGCGGGTTCGGCTATCGGTTCAGCCCCCCGTGATCCCGTTGCCGACCGGCTTGCGAGCGCGCTTGGTCATCACGTTCACGCTCGTCGCCGTCACTGCCTCCACGCTGGTCGCCACGATCGGCTTCGAGCTGGCCAAGACGGCGCTGGTGAACAGGACCGAGACCACCTCGCTCGACCTGGTGATCAGGGAGCTGAGCAGCATCGACTTCGCCGTGGGCAAACTACGGCCGGGCGAGGCCGCGCCGACGAACAAGGAGCTCGACCGCCTGGCCCAGACGCTGAGCGCGCCCGGCCGCGGCGTCATCATCGAGTATGGCGACCTGGTCTCCGTCAACGGCCCCATGACCCTGAGCGACGTGCCCAACGAGCTGTACGGCCGGGCCAAGCAGAGCGTCGTCACCCAGCGGAGGGTGATCCGCAACGAGTTGTGGTTCATCGTCGGCGCCGGGGTGGCCAGGGACAACTTCGGCCGCCCCGAGGCCACCGACCTGCGGGCGTTCGTGTTCTTCCCCATGACCGCCGACGTCAACCAGCTGAACGCGCTCAGGGCCAGGCTGTTCCAGGGCGGCATCGCCATCGTGCTGATCGCCGTGGTCGTGTCGCTGCTGTCCGCCCGGCAGGTGCTGCTCCCCGTCCGGCGGCTGAGCGCGGCCGCGCAGGCGCTCGGCGAGGGCAAGCTGGACACGCGGCTGCCCGTGCACGGCCAGGACGAGCTGGCCGGGCTGACCGCCAGGTTCAACGACGCGGCGGCGGCACTGGAGCTCAGCGTGTCGGAGCTGCGCTCGCTCGAGGCCATGTCACGCCGGTTCGTGGCGGACGTCTCGCACGAGCTGCGCACGCCGCTGACCGCCATGACGGCCGTGGCCGACGTGCTCTCGGAGGAGGCCGGCCGGCTTCCCGAGGCGCCGGCGCAGGCCGTACGACTGGTGCTCCGAGAGATCGAGCGCCTGCGCGAGCTGGTCGAGCACCTCATCGAGATCAGCCGCTTCGACGCGGGCACGGCTACGCTCAACCTCGAGCCCGTCAACGTGGCCGACGCCATCGCCGACTGCCTGGAGACGCGCGGGTGGACCGACCAGGTGAAGGTGAACGCCTCCCAGGGGTTGACCGACAACCTCGATCCGATGAGGTTCGACGTCATCGTGGCCAACCTCGTCGGCAACGCGCTCAAGCACGGCCTGCCCCCGGTGGTGGTCAGCGCCAGGAGCACCGAGAACGGCCTGGAGGTGAAGGTACGCGACCACGGCAAGGGCATCCCGCTGGAGGCGCTGCCCCACGTCTTCGATCGTTTCTTCAAGGCAGGCGCCGGCCGGTCCCGCAGTCAGGGCAGCGGCCTGGGCCTGGCCATCGCCAGGGCCAATGTGCATCTGCACGGCGGCACGATCTCGGTACGCACCCAGAGCCCCGGCACCCTCTTCACGGTCTGGCTCCCGCACGCATGAAGAACGTCCGTGCTCTGTTAGCGGCCATGGCGTTCATGGTCGTGGCCGCGTGCGGCATCTCGCCCACCGACGTCCTGGACCGGGACAACGCGCCCACCACCAGGATCCCGCCGCCGTCCAAGACGATCTACCTGATCAGGGACGGCAAGCTCACACTGGAGCCGGCCGACGTGGCGAACAACACCGTCGAGAGCCTGCTCGGCGCGCTGTTCGCGGCCTCCACGCAGCCGCTGGGCGACCGGGACACCGAGCTGCGCGGGTTCACGTACCTGAGGGTCAACGACTCGCTCAACCCCGTACGGCGCGACGAGGTGATCCTCCCGCGCACGTCGACCCTGACCGTCTACATCCGGGGCGAGGGGAAGCTGAGCAGGCTCGGCATGGCGCAGATCGTCTGCACGGCGCAGCAGGACGCGGCCTTCGAGGAGGTCAGGATCATCCGGGACAACGAGAACCGCCCCCCGCAGGACGAGGGGCGGCACACGTGTCCCGATCTGAAATGATCACATGGTGATGTCCTCGAGCATCTCCGTCACCAGCGCCGCGATCGGGGAGCGCTCGGACCTGGTCAGCGTGACGTGCGCGAACAGCGGATGCCCCTTCAGCTTCTCCACCACCGCGACCACGCCGTCGTGCCTGCCGACCCGCAGGTTGTCGCGCTGGGCGATGTCGTGGGTGAGCACGACCCGCGAGTTGGCGCCGATCCGGCTCAGCACGGTCAGCAGCACCCCGCGCTCGAGCGACTGGGCCTCGTCCACGATCACGAACGCGTCGTGCAGCGACCGGCCGCGGATGTGCGTCAGCGGGAGCACCTCCAGCATGCCCCTGTCGAGCACCTCCTCGATCACCTCGGGCGCGGTGACCGCGCCCAGCGTGTCGTAGACGGCCTGCGCCCACGGGCCCATCTTCTCGCCCTCGGTGCCGGGCAGGTAGCCGAGCTCCTGGCCGCCCACGGCGTACAGCGGGCGGAAGACGACGACCTTGCGGTGCTGGCGGCGCTCCAGGACCGCCTCCAGGCCCGCGCAGAGCGCCAGCGCCGACTTGCCCGTGCCGGCCCGGCCGCCGAGCGAGACGATGCCGATCTCGGGGTCCATCAGCAGGTCCAGTGCGATGCGCTGCTCGGCGGAGCGGCCGTGCAGACCGAACACCTCGCGGTCGCCGCGGACCAGGCGCACCGACTTGTCCGGCAGCACCCGGCCCAGAGCCGAGCCCTTGGCCGACAGCAGCCGCAGCCCGGTGTGCGTCGGCAGATCCCTGGCCTCCTCCAGGTCCGCCGTGCCGTGCTCGAAGAGCGCCTCGACGTCCTCCGTGGTCACCTGCAGCTCGGACATCCCGGTCCAGCCTGACTCGTGTACGAGCTCGGCCCGGTACTCCTCGGCCACCATGCCGATCGAGGCCGCCTTGACCCGCATGGGCAGGTCCTTGGAGACCAGGACGACGTCGCAACCCTCGGCGGCCAGCGAGCGCGCCACGGTCAGGATGCGGGTGTCGTTGTCGCCCAGGCGGAACCCCACGGGCAGGATGGACGGATCGCTGTGATTGAGCTCGACCCTGATCGTGCCGTCCCCCGTGGGCATCGGCTCGTCGAGCCTGCCGTACTGCACACGCAGATCGTCGAGGTAGCGGAGAGCCTTCCTCGCGAAATAGCCGAGCTCGGGGTGGTGCCGCTTACCTTCCAGCTCCGTGATGACCACGATAGGAAGGACGACGTCGTGCTCGGCGAAGCGGGTCATCGCCGCCGGGTCGGCCAGCAGGACCGAGGTGTCCAGCACGTACGTGCGCTTGGTCGGCTTGGTCGAAGGGTTGCTCGAGGACACTGCCACACGTTCTCCCCCGGGCGCCCATACGTGCGGGCACCCTGCAGACGAGGCGGGAATCGGACCGGACCCGCTCCCCCGACCGCGAAATGCCGTCGGTGCCGGGTTCCGGCCCCCTCGGCAAGTGTTGGTGCAAAGGCGGGCCCTCTCCGGAGTGTCCGGCCTGTGGTCGGACACTTCTAACGTTACGTCCTTGATGCCCGATTGTCGTGCTAAGAACCGTAACGTCGGTGTCTCGCAGCGTAGTCGCGCAGCGCCCGCAGGAAATCGACCCTGCGGAAGTCCGGCCAGTAGGCCTCGTGGAAGTAGAACTCGGAATGAGCGCTCTGCCACAACATGAAGCCGGACAAGCGCTGCTCGCCCGACGTCCGGATGAGGAGGTCCGGGTCGGGCTGGCCGCGAGTGTAAAGATGCTCCGCGATGTGCTCGACATCGAGCACCTCGACGAGGTCCTCGATGCTTGCTCCCCTGCTCGCTTGCTCCTGGAGCAGTGAGCGCACCGCATCGGCAATCTCACGTCTTCCTCCATACCCAACTGCAACGTTCACAATCAGGCCCGGACGGTGTGATGACACTTCCTTTGCATTTTTTAGGACATTCGCCGTTCGGTCGGGGAGCAAGTCGAGCGCGCCGACCGGGATGATCCGCCAGCCCTCGTCCACGAGTTCCTGCGTGACGTCCTCGATGATGCCCAGGAGCGGCTCCAGCTCCTCGCGCGGCCGGTTGAGGTTGTCGTTGGAGAGCATCCAGACGGTGACGACCTCGACACCGGTCTCCCGGCACCAGCCGAGCAGCTCAGATATCTTGTCCGCGCCCTTGCGGTGGCCGGTGGCCACGTCCCGCATACCCATGGCGCGCGCCCAGCGGCGGTTGCCGTCGATGATGACCCCGACGTGCCGGGGGATGCTGTCCTTCGACAGCTTGGCCTCCAGCCGGCGCTCATACAGCCGGTAGACCAGGTCACGCAGGCCCACGAAGTGCCTCCCTGGCGATGCAGTGCCTTCGGTCCAATGACCCAACAGGCAATTATCACCGCGTTTCGGCCGTGCCCGGTCCTCGTACTGGATTCCTTACCAGATCTCTTCCTTCCAGACACCCTTCGGCCTCTTCGACGAGGCCGCGGACGAACTCCGACAGCTCGGCCGACGTCAGCACCGCCCGCATGCCCACGCCTGTGCTGCCCCACGCCTCCACGTATGCCCTTCTGGTCAGCCGCCACTCACCGCGCCTGCCCTGCTTCGGGACCCAGAGGGGGATCGTGCGGAGCCGGCAGCTGAGCTCCCCGCCGCCGACCAGGCTCGTTCTGCTGCGGTAGCGGAAGGAGAAGAGCTCGCCGTCCGGCTCCTCGCCGGGGAACCTGTCGTCGGGGTCGGCCCACCGCGTGGCCTTGCCCCGGCCCCGGCGGGCCTCGTCGACGCCGCGCGCCAGGCGGGCGAGCAGCCAGCCGCAGCGCTCTCCCACGCGACCGTACGGAGTGCCGTCGCGGTGCAGCTCCAGGGTGACCTCATACGGCGTCCCCACAGTGTCCGTGCATGCCACGGGCGTGACGCTCAGATAAGATCCATCGACGCAGCGCAGTCCCCCCATCCCCCCAGGATTTCCCCCCAAAAGTCACCTAAACCCGGACGCGCCGCCCCCCGGTGGACATCGCGCCTAGGGCAGGAGGCGGGACCACCAACGGGGCTTGCGACGGGGTGGTTCCGGCATCCGGCCGCGCTCGCGCAGCCAGGCGGCGAAGTCGTCGGCGTCGGTGCGGTAGTTGGGCGGCGGCGCGGTCCGGGAGCGCGCGTAGGCGGCGAACTCCGCCGCCAGATCGGGCCCCGCGGCTATGGCGGTGTCGGGGCGGATCCTGGCCACGATGCCGCGCCGCTTGGCGATCAGGCTCGCCGCCTGCGCCCGTATCCGCTCCCGGTCGAAGCCCTCAGGAATGGCGCCCCCGGCGACCAGGGCCGCGACCACCCGCGCCTGAGCCTCCGCCAGCCGCGCCTGAGTCTCCGCCGTGCTCGGCGGCGTCTCGGCCGCGCCCGCCGACGCCTCTGCCGTGCTCGTGAGCGCCGCGGCCGTGCTCGGCGGCGTCTCGACCGGCTCGGGCGTCACCGGGCCTCCCCCGCCAGGGACATCGCGGTCCTGATCTTGGACAGCTCGTCCCCCAGTACCGCATCGCTCGGGAAGTCGTCGTCCCACTCCAGCAGCACGCCCGGAGGTGTGGCCCGGGCGCACAGCTCGGTGAGGATGTCGAGCACCGGCTGGGGCGCGGTGGTGGTGTGCGTGTCGTGCCAGATGCCCTGGTGCTCGTACCCGCCGGCCACGTGGACGTAGGCGAGGTGCTCCAGGGGGAGCGCGTCGAGCGCGTCCACCGCCGACAGGCCCAGGTTGAAATGGTTGGTGTAGAGATTGGCCACGTCGATCAGCAGCCCGACGCCGGTGCGTTCCACTAACTCGGCGAGGAACTGCCCCTCGGTCAGCTCGTCGTCGGGCCACCCGAAGATCGCCGCGACGTTCTCCAGGGCCAGCGGGACGGGCAACGCGTCCTGGGCCCGGCGCACGTTCTCCGTGATGACCCGCAGCGACTCGCGGGTACGCGGCACGGGCAGCAGATGGCCTGCCTCCAGACCACCGCCCCGTACGAAGGCCAGGTGCTCGCTGACCAGCGGCGCGTCCAGCGCCTCCGCACAGGCGGCCAGGTGGGCGAGCCTGGCCGGGGACGGCGGCTCGGCCGCGCCGATGCCGAGCGACACCCCGTGCGGGATCACCGGCGCGTCCTTTGCCCGCAGCACGAGCAGCGACTCGGGCAGATGGGCGGGTTTGAGGTTCTCGGCGATCACCTCGACGAAGTCGACGCCGTCCATACGCTCGATCGTCAGGTCCAGCTCCGTTCGCCAGCCGATCCCCACACCCAGCTCCGCCATCCTGGCTCCCTCGCCGCGCGCTCCAGCCCCCGACATCACATCCCCTTCGTCCCGCGTACCAGCCCCGGTCATATCAGTGCCCTTGATGGTCAACTCGCCCCCTTTCCCCAATCTTGTGTCATCAGCCCCCGCCGCAACCGCCGCAGCCTCCGCCACCGCAGCCGGACGATCCGCTTCCGCAGCTCGACCCGCTCGACGGTGAGCTGTCGCCGCCACCTCCACCCCAGGAGGCCCCGCCCCCAGCCACGTAGGCGCCGCCGCCCCTGCGACGCCGCCGGCCCGTGCTCATGGCGAGCTCCACCTGAAGGTCGGGATCGCGCACCTCGCCGAGGCCGTACAGCGCGATCGCGAGAGCCCCCTCGGCGGTGCCCCGGGGGTTGTCCCGCCTGGCCGCCTCGAGCGTCTCCTGTCCCGACGGCGTCAGCGTGACCCGCGTGATCCGCCGGTGCCTCCAGACGTCGATCGCCGCCATTACCCCCGTGACGACCAGGAGGGTCAGCGCGAGCCACGACAGCAGGCTCGCGCCCTGGATCAGGATCAGCACCGCGCCGACCACGAAGCCGGCGAACGCCGCCCCCGACAGAGCCTGTAACCGGACGCTCAGCCGGCTGGCCCGGGCGAGGGCGTCGTCGGCCAGGACCAGCCCCAGGCCCTCGAGGTGGCGATCGAGCGCGTCCATGGCCAGCGTCCGTGTGGTCTCGATCCGCAGCGCGCTCACGGGCAGCCCCGAGCGGGAGGCGACCACGCCCAGCACCGCTTCCTCGATGGGCTCGCGCGAGACGACGCTGGAGTGCACCTGATGGACGCGGCCCCCGCGCGACACGCGCAGGTCACCCGCCTCCGCCAGCAGCGCGACGGCGGTGTCCGCCACCCGGTACGCGCCTCCCGCCAGGTAGGCGAGCTCGTAGTGGCCGAGCTCGCGGAGACGGAGGCCCCTGTCGGCCTCACGGGCGGCGGCATGCGCACGTTTGATGGTGGAGGCGATGGTGACGGTGAGCGCCGCCAGCGCCACCGAGACGACCAGCAGGATCAGGTCCATACAGGCCTCCCCTCCGTGCAGCCCGACGGGCTGGGTAACGGGAAGACGTATAAAGCCGAGGTAAAGGTTCCGTCTGCGCGGATACAGTTCTGGGCCCGCTCAATCAGCTGCCACCGCCACCGCAGCCGCCACCGCCGCCTCCCCCACAGCTCGACCCGCCGCCGGACGAGCTGCCACAGCTGGACGAGCCACTACCGCAGCTCGACGAGCCGCCGCCGAAGTCCATGCCGCCGTAGGAGTCACTGCCGAAGGTGGCCCCGTCGCCGCCGCTGTGGGTGCCGCAGGAGCCCGCGCAGTCGCCGCCAGGGGCGTCGGCCGACAACTCGTCGCAGAGCCTCTGGTCGCCGGCGTCGGCCAGGCCGTACAGGGCGACGGGCACCCCCACCGCCAGGGCCAGCGAGCTCTGGTCGCGTACGCCGCGCGGGTGGTGGTCGCGGGCTGAGCGCAGGACCTCCCTGCCCGCCCGGGTGACGACGTTCCGCAGGCCGCGGCCCTGCCTGGCGAGCCCGGCGGCCCCGGTGGAGAGCGCGATCCCGATGAAGATCAGCAAGATCACGAAGGTCAGCGGGCTCATGTCGATGAAGGCGGACACCACGAGCGCGCCCACCGCGAAGCCGGCCGCTCCGATCACGACGATCTGCAGGTGGTCCCTGCGCCGCCATGCCATGGCGAACGCCTGCTCCGGCACGATCAGCCCGCGCCGTTCGAGCCCGGCCGCCAGCTCGGCCAGCGCCGGATGCGCCGCCAGCGCCTGCCGCAGCTCGCTCGCCCGGTAGCCGCCCGGCCTGGCGGCCAGCGTGGCGAGCACGGCCTGTTCGATCGGCTCGAGCGAGGGCGGTGCGCCATGGACGGGGGTGACCTGCGATCCGCGTGACACGCGGACGGCGCCGGCCGTCGCGAGGACGGCCAGCGCCGTGTTGATGGCTCTGCGGGGTCCACCGGACAGGTACGCCAGCTCGTAGTGGGACAGGGCGTGCCCGGCACCGCTGGGCGTGGCCTCGCTGACCCGCCGCCGCTCCTTCTCGACGCGTTTCACGGCGGCGTTGACCAGTAACGCCACACCGATCGCGGCCATGAGCAGCACGAACTCCACAGTGGTCCCCTCTCTCGCGCTACGGCGGCTCGATCAGTTAAAGACCAAGCCGCCGTACCGCACAAGAGGGGCTACCCTCTCCGGCCTATCGCGCCGCTCCGAGGCGGTCGAGGAGCGCGTTGTACTCCTCCCACAGCTCCTTCGGCAGGTGGTCGCCGAACTTCTCGAAGTGGGCCGGGATCAGCGCGGCCTCCTCGCGCCAGACGTCGCGGTCGACCGACAGCAGCGTGTGCAGATCATCGTCGGACAGCTCCAGGCCCTCGGTGTCGAGCTTGGCGGGCAGCAGCCCGATCGGGGTCGGCACGGCCTTGGCCTCGCCGTTGAGCCGGTCCACGATCCACTTGAGCACGCGGCTGTTCTCGCCGTAACCGGGCCAGATGAACTGGCCGTCGGCGTTCTTGCGGAACCAGTTGACGTAGTAGATCCGAGGGAGCACGGCGCCCTCGCGACGGCCGATCTTCAGCCAGTGGCCGAAGTAGTCGCCCATGTTGTAGCCGCAGAACGGCAACATGGCGAAGGGGTCGTGGCGCAGCTCGCCGACCTTGCCCTCGGCCGCGGCGGTCTTCTCGGAGGCGACGTTGGCTCCGAGAAAGACGCCGTGCTCCCAGCTCAGCGACTCTGTTACCAGAGGCACGGCGGTGGCGCGGCGACCGCCGAACAAGATGGCTGAGATGGGGACACCCTTGGGGTCCTGCCATTCGGGTGCGATGGTGGGGCACTGGGAGGCGGGGGTGGTGAAGCGGGCGTTCGGGTGGGCGGCCGGCTCGTCGCTGTCCGGCGTCCAGGAACGGCCCTTCCAGTCAGTCAAGTGCGCAGGCGGCTCGTCGGTCAGGCCCTCCCACCACACGTCGCCGTCGTCGGTGAGCGCGACGTTGGTGAAGATGCTGTTGCCCCAGAGCGTCCTGATCGCGTTGGCGTTGGTCACCTGGCCGGTGCCCGGCGCGACGCCGAAGAAGCCGGCCTCGGGGTTGATCGCGTAGAGGCGGCTGTCCTCGCCGAAGCGCATCCAGGCGATGTCGTCGCCGATCGTCTCGACCTTCCAGCCGGGAATCGTGGGCTGGAGCATGGCGAGGTTGGTCTTGCCGCAGGCGCTCGGGAAGGCGGCGGCGACGTAGCGGGTCTCGCCGGTGGGCGGGGTGAGCTTGAGAATCAGCATGTGCTCGGCCAGCCAGCCCTCGTCGCGGGCCATGACGCTGGCGATGCGCAGCGCGTAGCACTTCTTGCCGAGCAGCGCGTTGCCGCCGTACCCGGAGCCGTAGGACCAGATCTCGCGGGTCTCAGGGAAGTGGCTGATGTACTTGGTGGAGCTGCAGGGCCACGGCACGTCCACCTGACCGTGCTCCAGCGGGGCGCCCACGGAGTGCACGCAGCGGACGAAGTCTCCGCGCTCTTCGATGAGGCGCAGCGCCCGCTTCCCCATGCGGGTCATGATCCGCATCGAGACGGCGACGTACGGCGAGTCGGTGATCTCGACGCCGAGCTGGGAGATCTCGCCGCCCAGCGGGCCCATGCAGAACGGCACGACGTACATGGTCCGGCCGCGCATGGAGCCCTTGAACAGCTGCCCGAACGTCCGGCGCATCTCCGCCGGGTGGATCCAGTTGTTCGTCGGCCCCGCGTCCTCCTCGCGCTCGGAGCAGATGTAGGTGCGGTCCTCGACCCGGGCCACGTCGCTGGGGTCGGACTTGGCGTAGAAGCTGTTGGGACGGGCGGCCAGCCGCGTGAACGTCCCCTGCTCGACGAGGAGGTTGGTCAGGCGCGTCCACTCCTCCTCGGACCCGTCGCACCACTCGATCCGGTCTGGCTGGGTCAGGGCGGCGATCTCCTTGACCCACGCGGCCAATTCTCTATTGCTCGTCGGTGCGGGCACTTCCACGGAAACGGACACGACGGTGACTCCTCCACTCTCTCAGGGCCCAGTCATCATTAACGACGAAGTGGCCGGAAAGCCAATTGGCATAGACCTATTGGCTTGGGCGTCGTCGCAGGCAGCGGCCCTGATGATTGGGGGAGCCTACCCAACCGGAGCGGATTTAAAAGAGAATTAACTCACAGTGGTCCAGTCCAATTCCGCTGGTCTAAACCAATTCGCCGAGTGGTTTAGTCCATTGCGCGGACCGTTTCCGCTGCATGGTCTCAGGAATTGACGTCCGGCCCGGCGGAGCGAACTCTGTCGACATGCTGGAGCGCGTCGCGCAGCTCGGCGAGCCACGTGTCGGTGTGCTTGCCGACAAGGCGCACGCACCAGGCGAGCGCGTCACTACGGCTCCTGGCCACGCCGGCGGCCACGAGCGTGTCCAGGACCTGCCGCTCCGACTGGCGCAGCCGGGTCATCACGGGCACGGAGAGTGTGGTGAACATCACGGTCTCGCCCCCGCAGACCACGCCCCAGGAGACCTTCTGCCGGAACTTGCGCTCGGCCTCCCTGGCGATCTCGATGCGCCGCTCGCGCGTCTCCTCCCTGAACCTTCTGGCCAGCCCTTCGATCAGGGCGGATCGTTCGGACTCGGGCACGTCCTCGGGCGGGTCGGGCAGCGTGCCCAGCACCGCGATCTCCTCACGGTCCCTGACGATCTCGGGAGCACCGGTGAACCAGCCCTCAGGGAGCCGCCCGGTGAACCAGCCGCGGACCTGCGCCGTCACATCATCTGTTGCCATGTAATCAACATTACATCGTTGCGACGCACAGGGACCCGAAGGGAAGGAGGATGTCGCGTCAAGGAATAGGTCAGCGAACCCTGGAAGCGGCGAAGGGGCTGACTCTGACGACGCCGGCAAAGCCGCGCGTGTGTACGGGAGAGATCTTGACCACGTCTCCGGTACGCGGGGCCTGGATCATCTTCCCGTCACCCCAATAAATCGCCACATGCGAGATGTAGCCCGGATTCGTCGGGTCGAGGCGCCAGAAGATGAGGTCGCCCGGCTGCGCCTGTGACAGGGGAACCTGCGGCCCGGTCACCCACTGCTGGTGCGTCACCCGCGGCATCCGCACCCCGGCCTGCGCGAAGGCCCACTGGACCAGCCCGGAGCAGTCGAAGGTCTCGGGCCCTTCGGCCCCCCACACGTACGGCCTGCCCAGCTTGGAGGCGGCCGCCTTCAGCGCGACGGTGATCTGGTCGCCGCTCATGAACGAGCCGACGGGCCAGTTTTGCTTGATGGTCTGAGGCTGGGGCAGGACCGGGTTGACCATGGCGACCTGCGTGCCCTTGGGCAGCTCTTTGAGGATCTTGGTGCGGAGCGTGGCCGAGTTCACATCGGGGGCGCTGACGATGAGCGCGTTGTCATGCGGCAGGCCGAGCTTCCGCCCGACCTCCTTGGACACGACGGCGTCCACCGCGCCGAAGCCGGTGGTGGCGTACGCGCCGATCCGCAGCGGCCCGCCCGGCCCCGCCACCTGACGGTGCAGCGAGAGCCCGCCGTCGTTGCCCAGCACGAACGAGACCGCCACGTCGCCGGCCGCCACGTTCTGCCACAGCGGGTCGGACGAGGCGGTCACCTTGGGCGTGTACGCGCGGAACGTGGACGGGTCCACCCCGAGCGTCTGCACCCGTTTGTCGTCGAGCCTGATCGACGCCGCGTCGGCCAGCTCCATCGCCTGCACGCCACGCAGCTTGGCCACCTTGCGTAACAGCTCGTTGGTGAACGGCTTGCGCGTGAGCACGAACAGGTTGGGCTTGTGCAGCTTTTTCAGCGGCGCCACGGGCTGCGCGGCCTGTGCGGCTGGCTGCTGCGGCCTCCGCTCGGCCATCAGCGTCTGCTTCGGCTGCTTCGCCACGGGCTGCTGGCGCTCGGCCACCGGCTCGGTACGCTCACCCGGCTGGGTGAGCAGCAGCACGTCCGCGGTCAGCACCGCGACCAGCGCCACCACAATGAACGGCACAAGTTTGTACGTGTTGCGCGGCGTACCCGATTTGACCAGAAAACCGAGATCCTGCCGTATTCCGGAGCCATGCGTAAAATCCGCCGGGCCGGCATGGGCCCGGCGGTTGGTCTCCGGGGGGTTCAGTTGCCGATGTACGGCACTGCCTCGAGGATCTCGACGGTGTTCTGGCGACCGTTGGGAAGGGAGTAGGTCGCCTTCTCCCCGATCTTCTTGCCGTTGATCGCCGCCCCGAGGGGGGACTTGGGCGAGTAGACGTCGATCGGCGCTCCGCTCTCCTCACGGGAGGCGAGCAGGAAGGTGACCTCGTCGTCGTCGCCGACGAACCGGATGGTCACGGTCATGCCGGGACCCACCACGCCCTCGGTCTTGGGGGCCTCTCCCACCTGGGCGTTGTCGAGGATCTGCCGGAGGTGGAAGATCCGGGCTTCCATCTTGCCCTGCTCGTCCTTGGCGGCGTGGTATCCGCCGTTCTCCTTAAGGTCGCCCTCTTCACGGGCGGCCTCGATCTTCTTGGCGATGTCGACGCGCCCGGGGCCAGAGAGATATTCGTACTCCGCCTTCAGGCGGTCGTACGCCTCCTGCGTCAGCCATGTGACGTTCTCATCGCGAGAGTCGGCCACGGGTTCTCCTTGCTTGCCTAGGGGGCCCTGAGATCACTTGAGGTTTCCAACGGTTGAATTGCGAAAGGCTAACAACTTAACCGCTCGAACGCTTCCCCAAATGTCTCACTATACGAGATTGCAGTACTGGACGTGGACGGACGTGGCCTGACCACTGGTGTCGAGGCTTTCCTTGAGCTGCTTACTACCCTCACCAGCCGGGATTCTTACTTCCTTGCTGCCCACTTCCGCGTGATTGACGTCCAGAGCCCTGATGCGGCAGACGGCCACCCTATCGTCTGGCTTGTACACCTCAAAGGTGATCTCCGCCCGTGTCGGGCTCTCGACGCTGAACGTCACCACCTGCGCCGGCGCCTCAGAACCACCGGCCGTCATCGACCACATCACCCAGCCCCAGCCGCCGGCGATGATGGCCACCAGCACGCCGATCACGACGTGGACGACGAGCCTGCCGCTACGTCTGGGACGATCGGGCAAGTCGTCGGGCGTGCCGAGAACGGGCCCGTCCCCGACATCTCTGGTGACCATGGCGGAATCTCCCTGCACTCCCTCAGCGTTATCCGAGACAATTGTCGCCCGCGGGGGGCCCGGTACAAGACCTGACCCTCACAACCGCCCCCCAGACAAGCTAAGTGATCGGTCCGACTGAGGAGACATCGCGCCCGTGAGTGCACCGCTGAGGCTGATGGCCGTCCATGCCCACCCCGACGACGAGTCGAGCAAGGGTGCCGCCACGATGGCGCGTTATGTGCGCGAAGGCGTGGAGGTCCTGGTCTGTACGCTCACGGGCGGCGAGCGCGGCTCCGTGCTGAACCCGAAGATGGACCGGCCGGAGATTGTGGCCAACATCGCAGAGGTGCGGAAGGCCGAGATGGACCGGGCGCGCGAGATCCTCGGGGTCGAGCAGCGTTTCATGGGCTTCATCGACTCCGGGCTGCCGGAGAGCGAGGAGGAGGAGCTGCCCGAGGGCTGCTTCGCCCTGCAGAAGCTGGAGGACGCCTCCCGGCCCCTGGTGGCGGCCGTGCGCGAGTTCCGGCCGCACGTCATCATCACGTACGACGACGACGGCGGCTACCCGCACCCCGACCACATCATGACCAACCGGGTGTCCGTCGAGGCGTTCGAGGCGGCCGGCGACCCCGACCGCTACCCGGGCACCGGCGACCCGTGGCAGCCGCTCAAGCTCTACTACCAGATGGGCTTCACCAAGGAGCGTTTCGAGGCGCTGCACGAGGCCATGACCGAGCGCGGCCTCGGCTCCCCCTACGCGGACTGGATCTCGCGCTGGGAGGACCGCCCGGCCAAGTGGCCGGTGACCACGCGCGTGCCGTGCGGCGACTACTTCGAGATCCGCGACGAGGCGCTGAAGGCGCACGCCACCCAGGTCGATCCCGACAGCTGGTGGTTCGTGTGCCCGCGTGAGCTGCAGCAGGAGATCTGGCCGACCGAGGACTACCACCTGGCGCGCTCGCTGGTGGACACCGAGCCGCCCGAGGACGACCTGTTCGCGGGCATCCACGCCGAGGACGCCGCCCCCGCCTGCCACTGACGGACGCGCAGGCGGGACCACCGCCTCCCGGTGGCACACTGGAACTGTGACCGTTCTAGCAGCTGGTGATGTGAGCCCGGGTTTGCTTGGCTTCGTCGTCGTTGCCCTCATTGGGCTGGCCCTGTATATGTTGATCAAGTCGATGAACAAGCAGATGTCGAAGATCCAGGTGCCGCATGAGGGCGACACGGACGACAAGAAAGCCGAGTAGATGCCGATCGAAATAGTCGACAACTCGACGGAGAGCCGCTTCGAGGTTCTCGTGGACGGCAAGGTCGCCGGGTTCGCCGAATATCGGCTGCTGCCCACCAAGATCATCTTTACGCACACCGAGGTCCTGCCCGACTACGAGGGTCAGGGGCTGGCGGGCAAGCTCGTCGGGCACGCGCTCCAGACGAGCGCCGACACCGGCCTGCGCGTCGTGCCGCTCTGCCCTTACGTGCGCAAATACATCGAACGCCACGCGGAGTTCCAGGACCTCGTGGATGCCGGCGCCTGATCAGTCGGGGGTGGGCGACCAGGCCAGCTCCAGCGCCTTCGGCAGCCCCCACCAGCCCAAGGGCGTGAGCACCTCGTCCTCGTCCACGATGCCGAGATAGCCCCACAGCACCACCACCGACTCGAACAACCCCTCCGTGGCGTCGAGATCGTCGTCGTCCTGGATGTCGATGTCGATGTCCTCGGACTCGGCGATGAGCCGCGCGATCCGCTCGGGCGAGGCCAGCACCCCGGGCCCCATCCTGGCCAGCGCGGCCACCCCGGCCAGCCAGTCGGCGTGCTGGATCGCGCACAGGTTGGCCAGCGCCGCGTCCTCGTCGCTGAGCTCCCCGTCGAGATCGGCGAACTCCTCCAGCACGTTCCCGTTCTCCGACAGATCGGAGATCGGCCCCGCGATGCCTGCCGCCACTGCCAGCCACAATGCCTTGTCATCGTCCGGCATCGGCCGCTCGTCGAACCCGGCGCAGGCCCGCAGCACGCTGCCGGGGTAGCCGGGCAACACCAGCAGCGCGCGCAACCGGGCCGCGGCCGTCTCCAGGTCGGCGGCGGGCAGCTCGGGCTTCTTGGGCAGCTCGCCGACGATCCGCCGCAGCTCGGACAGCGCGAACGCCTCCTCCTCGTCCCACGCCGCGAACAGCTCCTCGTCCTGCTCGTCGCTGACCGCGTGGCCGGGCACCCGTCCGTCGGGCAGCGGCGTGCTGAGCCAGTGCTCCTGCAACTCCTCGTACGCCCTGCGGGACCCCGGATCGCCGGCCGCCAGCGCGTCCGGGTCGATCTCCCCCGACTCGACCCGTTCCTCCAGGTACGCGACGAGCTTGGCGTACATCTCCACGGCCACCGGCCCGCGCTCGTCCTCCTCCGGCCAGACGAAGTAGCTGGGGGTCATGAGGATCGGCTCGGTGCCGGTGGACTCGATCCAACGCTGCACGTCACCGACCGTGGCGATGCCCGATTCGATGGAGCTGAGGGTCGCCTTGGCCGAGTCCCAGAACGCGAGCGAGAGCGGGTTGCCCGCCGACATCATCGCGCGCCGCAGGTCCGGCATCGCCACCAGTGCGACGCCCGAGGGCACGGCGAGCAGCGCCCTGGCGACGTCCCTGCGCGTGAGGGCGGTCGCCGGGCGGCCGGCGTGGGCGCACACGAAGTCCATATCCACGCCCCGTAACCTACGCCGTTCCCCCCTGACTAGTCAGCCGCCTTCCTCGCCTTCAGGCGTTCGGGATCTCCGGCGATGCCGGGAGGGGGTGCGGGGCCAGGGACAGGGCGCCGGTCAGGAGGCGGGATGGATGGGCAGTTTAGGGTGAGGCGAGGAGGTCATGATGAACCGCTTGAAAGACGCCACCAGCCCCTACCTGCTGCAGCACGCTGACAACCCGGTGGACTGGCACCCCTGGGGCGAGGAGGCGTTCGCGGAGGCCCGGCGCCGTGACGTGCCGCTGCTCATCAGCGTGGGCTACTCTGCCTGCCACTGGTGCCATGTCATGGCCCATGAGAGCTTCGAGGACGCCGACACCGCGCGCCTCATGAACGAGCACTTCGTCAACATCAAGGTCGACCGCGAGGAACGCCCTGACGTGGACGCCGTCTACATGGGCGCCACGCAGGCCATGACGCAGCAGGGCGGCTGGCCGATGACGGTGTTCGCGACGCCGGAGGGCCACCCGTTCTACTGCGGCACCTACTTCCCGCGCCCCCATTTCCAGCGCCTGCTCACCGAGGTCCGCAACGTGTGGAGGGGCGACAGGGAGTCGGTCTTGACGCAGGGCGCGAAGGTGGTCGAGGCGCTCAACACGAACACCACGCTGCCCAGCGGGGTGGTGCCGGGCGAGGAGACGCTGTCGCTGGCGGCCCGGAACCTGCGGGAGTCGTACGATCCGGTGAACGGCGGATTCGGCCGCGCACCCAAGTTCCCGCCGTCCATGGTGCTGGAGTTCCTGCTGCGCTCCGGCGAGCGCGAGATGAGCGGCAAGACGCTCGAGTCGATGGCCCGCGGCGGCATGTACGACCAGCTCGGCGGCGGCTTCGCCCGCTACAGCGTGGACGCGGAATGGGTCGTGCCGCACTTCGAGAAGATGCTGTACGACAACGCGCTCCTGCTGCGGGTCTACACCCACTGGTGGAAGGCGGGCGGCGGCGCGCTGGCGCGGCGGGTGGCGCTGGAGACGGCCGACTGGCTGCTGCGCGAGATGCACACCCCCGAGGGCGGGTTCGCCTCGGCGCTGGACGCCGACAGCGAGGGCGTGGAGGGCAAGTTCTACGTCTGGACGCCCGAGCAGCTGCGCGAGGTCCTCGGCGAGGACGACGGCCGGTGGGCGGCCGGGCTGTTCGACGTCACCGGCACGTTCGAGCACGGCACGTCCGTGTTGCAGCTGCTGCGCGACCCGGAGGACCCAGAGCGCTACGCGAGCGTCCGTGAGCGGCTATTCGCCGCCAGGGAGCGGCGCGTGCGTCCCGGGCGCGACGACAAGGTCGTGGCCTCGTGGACCGGCCTGGCCATCGCGGCCCTGGCCGAGACCGGCGCGGTGTTCGAGCGGCCCGACCTCGTGGCGGCGGCCTCGGCGGCGGCGGAGCTGCTGGCGGGCACGCACCTGGTGGACGGCAGGCTGCTGCGCACGTCACGGGACGGCCGGCCGGGCCCGAACGCCGGCGTGCTGGAGGACTACGCCAACCTAGCGGAGGGCCTGATCGCGCTGTACGGCGTGACCGGCGAGGCCAGATGGCTGCGGCTGGCGGGATCGCTGCTCGACGTCGTGCTCGACAGGTTCGCCGACGGGGCGGGCGGCTTCTACGACACGGCGGACGACGCCGAGCGGCTGTTCCAGCGGCCGCAGGACCCCACCGACAACGCCACCCCCTCAGGCCAGTACGCCGCCGCGGGCGCCCTGCTCTCCTACGGCGCGCTGACCGGCTCGCCCCGCCACCGCGAGGCCGCCCACAGCGCGCTCGGCACCGTGTCCGTGCTGGCCAGAGCTCACGCCAGGTTCGCGGGCTGGGGGCTGGCCGTGGCGCTGGCGGCGCTGGACGGGCCGGTCGAGGTGGCCGTCGTCGGCGCGCCGGACGACCCGCGTACGGCGGATCTGCATCGCGAGGCGCTGCTGGCGGACGTGCCGGGCCTGGTCGTCGCGCTCGGCGCCGGCGACGCCGCCACCAGGGGCGCTTCGGGCGATCCGCTCGTCCACGGTGACGAGGTGTTCCCTGCGCTGCTCGAAGGCCGTGGAACGGTCGGCGGCGCCCCTGCGGCCTATGTGTGCAGGGGGTTCACCTGCCGGCTGCCGGTGACGACGGTCGACGCCCTCCGGGCGGAGCTCACCGCCGAATGAGGGTCAGCCCGTCGGGCGGCCCCGCCGGATGAAGGTCAGCCCGTCGGGCGGCTTCCGTTGTCGGCCGTGCCGGTGTCGGCGTCCGTGGACGGCTGCTCGGGTTGCTGTGTGACCGGTGGGGCGGTCTGCTCCGGCTGGTTGTCCTGCCGGTCGTCCGGGACCTCGGTGGCCGGCGGGTCGGTCACCGGCGCCTCGCTGAACTCGGGCTCCGGCGGGTTCGACTCGTCGGGGTTCACCGGCGGCGTGGATTCTTGCTGGGGCACGTCCCGATCGGGAACCGAGTAGTCGTAGGAGTAGCCGTAGTCGGACGGCTCGGGGAACGCCTCCACCGGCTTGCCCGCCATGGCCTCGGTCATGAACGCCCGCCAGATCTGCGCGGGCAGCGACCCGCCGAACTGCGTCCCGTACCCGGGGATCGTCACGGTCTCGTTGTCGTCGCGGAACATGTCGACCGCCACCGCCAGCTGAGGCGTGAACCCGTTGAACCACACCGACTTCGAATCGTCCGTGGTGCCCGTCTTGCCGGCCACCGGGCGGTCGTAGAGCCGGGCGGCGGTGCCGGTGCCGTATTTGACGACCTGCTGCATCGCGTACGTCGTGTCCGCCGCGGCCTGCTCGCTGACCACCTGCTTCGAGACCGGATTGACGACCACCTTGTGCCCCGTGCCGTCTGTGACCGACTTGAGCACGTGCGCCTCCATGTGCACGCCCTTGTTGGCGAAGGTGGAGAAGCCGGAGGCGTTCTGGACGGCGCTGACGGAGGACACGCCGAGCGGGAACGAGGCGGCTGCCTTCTGCTGCTCGAGTTGGTCGGCGGGGATTCCCGCCGCCTCCGCCGTCTCGGCCACCTTGTCCAGCCCGACCTTCTGCCCGAGGTCCACGAACGCCGTGTTGACGGAGTTCTGGGTGGCCCGCACGAGGTCGATCTGGCCGTACGAGCGACCGCTGTCGTTCGGGATCGGCTTGTCCGCGGAGGCCACGCGGAGCGGCGAGTTGCCGTTGACCCTGGTGGACAGGTCGAAGCCGTTGTTCAGCGCGGCGGCCAGCGTGTACGGCTTGAACGTCGATCCGGCCATCACCTCGGCGGAGAAGGCGTTGTCGTAGTCGTAGCGTTTGGGGTCGCCGCCGTAGAAGGCCACCACCTCGCCGGTCTTGGGATCGACGGCCGCGAGCCCGGTGCGCACCTTCTTCGGCGTGTTGTCCGGCAGCACGTCCTTGACCGCCCGCTCGGCCGCCGCCATGAGCTTCTTGTCGAACGTGCTGACGATCTTCAGCCCGCCGCCGTTGATGTCCTCGTCGCTGTAGCCACGCCGGTTGAGCTCGTCGGTCACCTGCTTCAGCATGTATCGGGTCTGGCCCTTGAGCTGGAACGGCTTCTTCGGCGCCGCCAGCGCCGGGAACTTCTCCGCGGCCACCTGCTGCGGCGTCAACGCCCCCGTCTGCCCCATGGCGTTGATCACCGACCGCCAGCGCGCTTCGGCCGCGGCCAGGTCGGCGCCCTGGGGATCGGCGAAGCGGCTCGGCTGCTGGATCACCGCCGCCAGGTAGGCCCCTTCGGACACGGTCAGCTCGCCGACGTCCTTGCCGAAGTAGGCGCGGGCGGCCGACTGGACGCCGTTGGCGCCGCGGCCGAAGTAGATCGTGTTGAGGTATTGCTCCAGCACCCAGTCCTTCGACTTGGACTGGTCGACCTTCATCGCGATGAGGATCTCTTTGAACTTGCGGGTGACGGAGCGCTCCTGGCTGAGGCCGCTGTAGTAGTTGCGGACGAGCTGCTGGGTGATCGTCGAGCCGCCCTGGAGCTGCTGCCCCGTGACCGTGGACCAGATGGCCCGGCCGGTGCCCTTGATCGAGACACCCGCGTCCTCGTAGAACGAGCGGTTCTCGGCCGCGATGACGGCCTGACGCACGTGCGGGGGCACCTTGGCGAGCTCGACCACCTTGCGGTCGATGCCCTGCCGGGCCAGCACGGACTTGCCGTCGCGGTAATAGATCACCGACCCCTGCGCGGTGGCCTGCTTTTGCGTGGTGTCGGGAATGGGGGTCATGGCCCACGCGACCGCGAAAAGGCCGAGCAGGAGGAGGATTCCGGTGCCGGATATGATCAGTAGAAGTCGGAGAATCCGCCGCTTTCGCATTCCGTTTCCTCCACCGCCTCGCACCCTCGACCCCCTCGTCAAGCCTCGCCCCACCCCCGCAAGCTGGGCGAATGTCAAGGGTAAACGATCGAAGATGGTGCCCGTCCCCTAGCGATACTACGGCGATCGCCGTTCCCGACGCGGAACATCGGCGACCAAAGGCATAACTCGGTAGGGAACCGGGGTGTCGAGCGCAATGATCGAATTAGTCCTGAGCACGCCCCTGACTTCGACGATCTGGTCGATGACCCGCTGTAAATCGGCATTAGTCCGGGCCACCACGCGGCAGAGCAGGTCGCTGTCGCCGGTGATCGTGTGCACCTCCAGCACCTCGGGAATGCGGGCCAGTTGATGGGCGACCGGGTCGTGGCCGGCGACCTGCCTGATCTCCATGCTGACGAACGCGGTGACGTCGTAACCGAGCGCCGCGGGCGACACCTCGGGACCGAATCCCGTGATCACCCCTCGGGCGGCCAGCCGGTCGAGCCTGGCCTGGACGGTGCCGCGCGCCACACCGAGCCGCCGCGAGCATTCCAGCACGCCCAGGCGCGGCTCGGCGGTCAGCAGGGCGAGCAGCCGGGCGTCGAGATCGTCGATCGTCATACTGCACAGAACTACCCGATATTTCGTGGGATGGCTAGGCAGATTGTGCACTCTTTGAAGTAACCCTTGCGCAACTCGTCCATGAAAATCGAGAGTTGGTGGTATGAGTGATGTATTTCCGGTTAACGGGATGGATGCCGTCGTGTTCGCCGTGGGCAACGCCAAGCAGGCGGCCCACTACTACTCGACCGCGTTCGGCATGAGGCTGGTGGCCTATAGGGGGCCCGAGACGGGCAGCCGCGACCTGGCCGCATACGTGCTGACGTCGGGCAGCGCCACGTTCGAGTTCCGGGCCTCGATCCGGCCCGGCACGGAGGTGGCGCGGCATGTCGCCGAGCACGGTGACGGGGTGATCGACCTGGCGATCCAGGTGCCCGACGTGGAGGGGGCGTACGCGCACGCGGTCGCCCACGGGGCGAAGGGGCTGGCGGAGCCGTACACGATGGAGGACGAGCACGGCAAGGTGCAGCTCGCGGCCATCGCCACGTACGGCGAGACCCGCCACACGCTGGTCGACAGAGCCAACTACGGCGGCCCCTACCTGCCCGGGTACGTCGCCGCCGAGCCGCTGGTCGCGCCGCCCGCCACCAAGAACGGCCGGCTGTTCCAGGCCGTCGACCACTGCGTCGGCAACGTCGAGCTGGGCAAGATGGACGAGTGGGTGGAGTTCTACCGCAACGTGATGGGCTTCACCAACATGGCCGAGTTCATCGGCGACGACATCGCGACGGAGTATTCGGCGCTCATGTCCAAGGTCGTGGCCGACGGCACGCGCAAGGTCAAGTTCCCGCTCAACGAGCCGGCCGTCAGCAAGCGGAAGTCGCAGATCGACGAATACCTCGAGTTCTACCGCGGCCCGGGTGTGCAGCACATCGCGCTGGCCACCAACGACATCCTGACCACGGTCGACCACATGCGGGCGGCCGGCGTGCAGTTCCTGGACACGCCGGACTCGTACTACGACGACCCCGAGCTGCGCGCGCGGATCGGGCAGGTGCGGGCGCCGATCGAGGAGCTGAAGAAGCGGAAGATCCTCGTCGACCGGGACGAGGACGGCTATCTGCTGCAGATCTTCACCAAGCCGGCGCAGGACCGGCCCACGGTCTTCTTCGAGCTGATCGAGCGGCACGGCTCACTCGGGTTCGGCAAGGGCAACTTCAAGGCGCTGTTCGAGGCCATCGAGCGCGAACAGGAACGCAGGGGCAACCTTTAGTTTGTCCCGACTTAGTGGGGGCGATCAGGACATCATGGGATCGCCACCAGGGCTGGCGGGACGCTGGCGACGGTTGTTCGCCGGCGTCCTCGACTGGCTCATCGTCAACATCATCTCGGCCCCTTTCAGCTGGACCAGCTGGAACTACGTCTGGGACGGCGCGAGAGGCGTCGGGGATCGCTATCCCGTGGAACACACCTTCCTGGCCGGGCTCGTCGCCTTCCTGTACTTCTGGCTGCTGCATTCGTTCTGGCACGGCCAGACGCTGGGCAAGAGGGTGTTCGCCATCAGAGTGGTCCCGGACACCGGCGGCAAGCTGGGCGTGGGACAGGTGGCGGTCAGGCAGGGCGTGATGACGGCGTTCGAATGGTTGTGCTGCGTCGGCCTCCTGGTCGACCTCTCCTGGATCCTCTTCGACCCCCGCAAGCAGGCGCTGCACGACAAGGCCGCCAGGACGGTCGTCGTCAATGCCTGACGCAGAGTAACATTCACGTCACGTGGCGAAGGGGGCTCGTTCGTCTATGCATGTCAACCGGCGCGGGATGGCAGTGGTGGCGGCGCTGGTCAGCGCGCTGGCCTGTGCTCCCGCCGACGAGCCGTCATCGGCGAACGACCACCTGCCGGGCGCGCCCGGCATCGGCGACACGGACTTTCCCAAGGACGGCAACGGCGGCTACGACGTCACCCACTACGCCATCGCCATCGACTACACACCCGCGAGCAAGCAGCTGGTCGGCGTGACCACCATCACGGCCGGTGCGACGCACGGCCTGTCCAGCTTCAACCTGGACCTGAGCGGGTTCACCGTGCGAAGTGTCACCGTGAACGACGCGCCGGCCACCTTCAGCCGCCAGGGTGACGAGCTGACTGTGCGGCCGGCCCGCCCGATCGACAACCACGCCACGTTCACCGTGAAGGTGTCCTACGCGGGGGTCCCGAAGCCGGCCGGGGATGGCTCCAACCTGGGCACGTACGGCTTCATGCCGACGCCGGACGGCGCGTTCGTGGCCGCCGAGCCCAACGGCGCCAAGACCTGGTTCCCGGCCAACGACCACCCCGCGGACAAGGCACCCTTCGACTTCTCGATCACCGTGCCGGCGGGGGTGACGGCCCTGGCCAACGGCGAGATGGTCGGGCAGCCCACGACGGTGGGCGGCAGGACGACCTACCGGTGGCGGGAGCGGCATCCGATGGTGACCTATCTCGCCACGGCCACGCTCGGCAAGTTCGAGCTGCGCCAGGGCAGCACGCCCGGCGGCATCCCCAACCTGGCGGCCGCCGACCCGAGGTTCACGACCTCGATCGACCGCCTCTACGCGACCTCCGCCACGATCACCGACTACTGGGCCACGGTCTTCGGGCCCTACCCGTTCGGCTCGACCGGTGGCGTGGTCGACGACTATGCCGCCGGCTACGCGCTGGAAAGCCAGACCAAGCCGCTCTACGGCGGCTTCCACCCGGACGAGACCATCATCGCGCACGAGCTGGCGCACCAGTGGTTCGGCAACAGCGTGAGCATCAAGCGGTGGAGGGACCTCTGGCTCAATGAAGGCTTCGCCACCTACGCGGAATGGCTGTGGGCCGAGCACAAGGGCACCAAGACCGCTGAGGCCACGTTCAAGGACTTCCACCGCCGCCGGGCCGGCGATCCGATCTGGAAATACCCGCCGGGGCGGGCCAGGGCCGAAGACCTGTTCAACCAGGCGGTCTACTCACGCGGCGCGATGACGCTGCATGCCCTGCGCAGGGCCGTCGGCGACCAGACGTTCTTCGCGCTGCTGAAGAGGTGGGCCGCCGACCACCGCTACGGTCATGTCACGACGGACCAGTTCATCGGGCTCGCGGAGCAGATGTCGGGCAAGGAGCTCAGCGCCCTCTTCGACGCCTGGCTCTTCCAGCCGCGCCGGCCCCAATGAGAAATCTGCAAGCGAACCGCCGCTACGGTCCTGACCAGGCACGGTGAGTAGGGCGGCGGTCTGACAAGCAGGTTTCTTATTGGGAGGCCCTCCGCGAAACGCTTTTCGTCGCTCGGTCCAAGTACCGGATGTAAGGCGAACGACGAAAGGGATTTCAGGCGATGCGCCTCAACGAAGACCCTGCGGCCTTTGAGGCCTTTTATCGCCGCCACGTGGATGCCGTGCTGAGGTTCGTGGCCCGGCGGGTGAGTGATCCTCATCTCGCCGCGGACCTGACGGCGGACATCTTCCTGGCGGCCCTGGACTCGGCTCACACCTACGTGCCCGGCCGGGGCAGCGAGATCGCATGGCTGTACGGCGTCGCGCGCAACGTCGTGTCGGCCCAGCATCGCCAAGCGGCCAGGGAGGCACGGGCCACCGGCCGGGTCGCGGGTCGCCGGCTGATGGACGACGACGATCTCGTCAGGATGGAGGAACGGATCGACGCCGAGCGCCAGATGCGCAGCGCTCTGGAGGCCATGGCCAAGCTGCCGGAGGGTGAGCGTGCCGTGCTGGAACTCGTGGCGATCGATCAGCTCACCGTCGCCGAGGTCGCCAAGGCCCTGGGCATCAGGCAGGTGACCGTGCGAGTCCGGTTACACCGGGCCAGAAAAGCCCTGTACGTCGCTTCGCCAGCACCTGTGTACGTGGAGGGACAGGCATGAGCAATTTCGAAGAGCGCCTTCTCAGTGCACTCAAGGAAGAGATCACGACGAGGACGGCGGAGGACAGGATGACGACGACGGTGACACCGGTTCAGCGCGGCTCGCGGCGGCGCTTCGCGGGGCTGTCCGCCGCGGTGGCGGGGCTCGCGGCGGCCACCACCGCGGTGGTGCTCCTGACGGGGATCGCCGGCAGCCCGGCGTACGCCGTCACCAAGGCCACGGACGGCTCGGTCGACGTGCATATCAGCGCGTTCACCGACCCCGAGGGGCTGGAGGCCGAGCTGGCCGACGCCGGCGTCAAGGCGGTCGTCGACTACCTGCCCGAGGGGCAGACCTGCAAGGAGCCCCGCGGCGAGCAGGGCAGCGTCAGCGGCCCGTTCGCAGCGAGCGTGGGTTCCGAGGGCGCCGGGATCTCCTTCAAGATCGAGAAGGGGAAGGTGCCCGCGGGCGAGACGCTCGTGCTGGCGGTGTCCAAGAGCAGGGCCGGCGATGACAAGCCACCCTTCGGCATGTCGGTGACCGTGGCGAAGGGGGCGGTCGCGGACTGCGAGCCGACCTCGATGCCCGTCCCGCCCCCCGGCACCGGGGGCAAGGACGAAGGTCCAAGCCTGCACCAGGAAACCGAGTAGCACCCGGTCCGAGCCAGGCCCGGCGACCCTCCCGAGCAGCGGGGCCGCCGGGCCTTCAGCGTCTCTCCGTCCAGTAACTCTCGCCCGCCAGGAGCAGGGCGGCGGCGCCGATCAGGCCGGCCTCCTGGCCCAGGGAGGCGGGCATGACCTTGACCCGGCGGGCGAACTCCACCCTGGCGTGCTCACGCAGCGCCTCCTCCAGCGGCCCGAACAGCGGCTTCCCCGCCTGCGACAACCCGCCACCGATCGTGACCAGGTCCAGGTCGCACAGGTGCGTGGCGGAGGCGATGGCGATGCCGAGCGCCCGCCCGGCCCTGCGCATGGCCCGCACCGCGACCGGGTCGCCGGCCCGCGCGTCGGCGGCCAGCGCCCGCGCCGTGACCGCCCGGTCCTCGTCGTACGCCCCGGATTCGGGGCTCCGGGGCGCCCAGCCCTGCTCCTGAGCCCAGGCGGTCAGGGCCGGGCCACGGGCGACGGCCTCCAGGCAGCCGTGCCCGCCGCAGCCGCACCGGGGCCCGCCCTCCGGCTCGACCACCACGTGCCCGATATGCCCGGCGTTGCCGGTGCCGCCGTTGATCAGGCGCCCGTTCAGGATCAGCCCGCCGCCCACGCCTGTGGACACCACCATGCCCAGCATGTCCGCGCTGCCCTGCCCCGCGCCCTTCCAGTGCTCGGCCACGGCCAGGCAGATGGCGTCGTTGTGGAGGCGTACCGGGAGACCGGGGAAACGCTCGGCCAGCCGGGCACGCAGGGGAAAGCCGCGCCATCCTGGCATGTTCAGCGGCGAGACCTCCCCGTCCGGCCAGGCCATGGGCCCGCCGCAGCCGACCCCGACGCCCTCGACGCCCGCCGAGAAGGGCTCGATCAGCTCGGCAAGCGTCTTCCACAGGGTCGAGGCGTCCGCGCCCTGCGGCGTGGGCACCCGCGCGGACAGCGTCACCGTCCCGTCGCCGGCCACCAGGCCGGCGGCCATCTTGGTGCCGCCGACGTCGATCGCGAGGATCACGGGCGCCTCATGGAGCACTTGCCGCGCTGGAGAAAACGAGCACGGAAGCGGTGAAGCCGTGCACGTGATTGTGCCCGGCCACGGGACCGACCTCGCCGGCGGCGAAGAACCCCGCCACGCCGATCGGCCCCAGCGTGTCGCGCAACGCGATCGGGTCGTGATCCGCCGTGCCGAACATGGCCGAGCCCCGTCCGTTGCACGAGAACAGCAGCGCCCCGTCCACCTTCCCGAACTGCTCGCGGTGGGCGTCGAGCAGGTCGTACAGGTCCTCGTCGGCGGTGGCCGCGTCACGCACCTGGAAGCGCACGGTCCTGCCGATCTCCACGATGTCCCCGATGGCGACGGCCTCGCGTTCGGGGTCGATGCCGATGACGCCGCGGATGAGGAAGTCGCCGCGTTCGTGGCGCTCGGCGTACTCGTCCATGGCCACGCCGATCTGCAGCCCGGCGGCGACCAGCTCGCGGTCGTCCTCGTCCAGCTCGCTGACGATGTCCTCCAGCCTGGCCAGCGCCGGTTGGCCGGCCAGCTCCAGCAGCAGATTGTCCTCCGACGCCGTCACTACCATGCTCGGGCCGATCGGCCGGCACCCCTGGCTGACCACGGTGCTGACCTGCAGCGGACCGCTGAGCAGCACGCCGATCGCGCCCTCGGTATAGATCCGGCCGTCGGCGAAGAGCCGTACAGAACCCCGTCCCTGCAGCCCGTTGGCCAGCCCGCCGATCAGTGGCAGCTCACCGAGCACATCGACCGAGCGCTCGACGAAGGCGTCGGTCGGGAAGGTGTACGGGTCCGCGAGCAGGATCGCCACATGGTCGTCCTGGCTGCGCTCCGGCAGCCCGACCACGACGAACTTGTCCTCGGCCGCGAGCGTCTCCAGCGCGAACGTGGTCAGCCTCGCCCCGTCCAACGTGCCCGCCCAGGCGCTCACGGCGGGCGTCAGCTCCACACCCTGCCCGTCGCCGATCACTCCTGTGGCGCTGCATCCGATCACGTGTGCTCCGGGCGCGAGCTCCATAGCGGCCTGGCCGGCCCTCGCGACGTCGTCGGGATCGTCACCGCAGATGAAGAAGCAGACCAGGTCGGCTTGGCCGCTGAGCCTCGACAGGGCCTGGCCCACGGCGTTCCGCGCGGCCTCCACCAGGTCGGAACCCACGGCGAGGCCGTCGGCGAAGTGGCTTGTCATCAAGGCCACGCGTCTCGCCTCCCCTCGACATGTCGAACGTCCCTTAGGCCCGATTCTCCCCACTAAAGGGACAAGCACGCGCACGAACCATCACGCAATAGTCAAGATCCGAAATCTCCGCCAGATGCGAAACTCTCTGCCACATTCCACGCAGGGGACGTAGTCTCGATCCCGTGCATCAGCCACAGCCACGAATTCTCCGCGAGCTGCGAGACAGCGGCCACGTCCACCGCACCGTCAAGGCCGAGGTCAGGGCAAACCTGCTGGCCAAGTTGCGGGCGGGCGAGCCGAGATTCCCCGGCATCGTCGGGTTCGACGACACGGTCCTGCCGCATCTGGAGCGGGCGCTCCTCGCCGGGCATGACCTGGTCCTCCTCGGTGAGCGCGGCCAGGGCAAGACCCGGCTCATCCGCACCGTCACCGGGTTGCTGGACGAGTGGACGCCGGTGGTCGAGGGCTGCGAGATCAACGACCATCCGTACGCGCCGGCCTGCACGCGCTGCCAGGCGCTGGCGCGCGAGCTGGGTGACGAGCTCCCGGTCGCGTGGAAGCACCGCGACGAGCGCTACGGCGAGAAGCTCGCCACGCCCGACACCTCCGTCGGAGACCTGATCGGCGACGTCGACCCGATCAAGATCGCGGAGGGGCGCACGCTCGGCGACCCCGAGACCGTCCACTACGGGCTGGTGCCGCGCACCAACCGGGGCGTCTTCTCCGTCAACGAGCTGCCCGACCTGGCCGAGCGCATCCAGGTGTCCCTGCTCAACGTCCTGGAGGAGCGCGACATCCAGGTGCGGGGCTACAACCTGCGCCTGCCCCTCGACATCCTGCTCATCGCCAGCGCCAACCCCGAGGACTACACCAACAGAGGCAGGATCATCACGCCGCTGAAGGACCGCTTCGGCGCCGAGATCCGCACCCACTATCCGCAGACGGTCGAGGACGAGCTCACGCTCATCCGCCAGGAGTCCATGCCGGACATCGGCGCCGACCTCCCCGAGCACCTGGTCGAGGTGATCGCCCGGTTCACCCGGCTGGTTCGCGAGTCCACCGCCGTGGACGCCCGGTCCGGCGTGTCCGCCCGGTTCTCGATCGCGGCCGCCGAGACCGCCTCGGCCTCCGCCGTGCGGCGGGCCGCCCTCGCGGGCGAGGAGCAGGCGGTCACGCGGGTCGTGGACCTGGCCTCCGTGGTGCACAGCCTGCGGGGCAAGGTGGAGTTCGAGGTCAGCGAGGAGGGCAGGGAGACTGAGATCCTGGCCCACTTGCTGCGCCGGGCCACGGCGGAGACGTTCAGGAACCGGTTGGGCGGCATGGACCTGTCCGCGGTGACCGACAAGTTCGCCGAGGGCAACCAGGTGGAGTCCGGCGAGCTGATCCCGGCCGGGGAGCTGCTGCATCGGATGGGTCCCGTGCCCGGCCTGGCGAAGATCATGTCCAGGCTGGGCATGGGCGCGGGCGAGGAGTCGCCCGGCCACGCCGCGGCGGCCTTGGAGTTCGCGCTGGAGGGGCTTTACCTCATGCGGCGCCTGTCCAAGGAAGACCTTGACGGAGTGACCGTCTACCGCACGTGAACTCTGGGGCTTCCTTCCGCGTCATAGTGATTAGCCGATCACTTTGATGGGGGAGACCATCCATGCGCCTGCTGGCCGGTGCCGCCATTCTTGCCCTGGGCTCTGTGGCTCTGCCCGCGGAGGCCGGCGCCACCAAGGTCGTGTACGGCTACGCGTGGGCCGACGGCAAGGGCCTCCTGCGGATCGCGCCCAAGTCGGCCACGTTCGTGAAGGGGCAGGGCGGCTTCGTGGGCTACCGGCTCACATCCGTCTCCGGCGCCAAAGAGGTGCGGATCGACTACACCAAGGCGCCGTTCGGGCGGGTCACGGTCGCGTGCGATCTCAAGGAGACCGAGGGGCGGATCGCCGTGGACGGGAAGGGGCTGGGGCGGACGGCCTGCAAGCCTGGGCATCTGGCCGCTGAATTGCAGCGTGGGGTCAAGCCGCTGCGGATCGAGTATCGGAGCGGCAAAGCCGTCAAGATCAATGAGTTCCTGGTCAGCGACTGGCCGAACGCTCGGACCGGCCGGGGGACGATCAAGCGGGTCAACGACAGCACTGTCCTGTTCGCGACCGGCGGAAGGACCCTCAAGCTGGGTTACTCGTACAGCACGGCCTTATACCGGGTCACGGCCCGCTGCCGGGACGGGTGGCTGGCCGGCGACCCGGTCAACGCCGACAGGAACGGCCTCGGCAAGAAGTCCTGCAGCGCCGCGGACCTGACCAGGGTGCTGAAGTCCCAGAAGCACCCCGTGCTGGTGCAGCTGCGCTACTCGCCCGACGTGGGCGGCATCGATGAGGTCTGGGAGATCTACGGGGACGCGTAGCGCGGCCGAACGCCTGACCCGGCCGCGTCCGGCCGAGTCGGCTGTCCACCCGACTCCGCCGGACCTCGGTCAGGCTGGACGGCTGGTCGAGCCCTGAGCTCTTCGCCTGGGGCGCGCATGGGGACATTCCGGGTTAGCGTGGTCTCGTGATGGCCTTCCGCTACGGCGAGTACCACGACGGCCCCGACCCCCTGGCCCCGCCCTACGACGTACGGGCGGCGCTGGACGAGATGGGCGATGCGATCTTGTCGGGCTCGACCCCGGTCCACGCCCTGCGCGACCTCCTCAAGCGCGGTCTCCCCGGCGCGCAAGACCGCCGCGGCCTCGACGACATGCTCAGGGAGGTCCGTCGACGCCGCCGTGACCTGCGCGAACGCGGCCGGCTCGACGGCACGCTGGAGAAGGCCCGGGCGCTGCTCGACAAGGCCATCGGCCAGGAACGGGCGGAGCTGTTCCCCGATCCCTCCGACGACGCGAGGTTCCGGGAGACCACGCTCGACGCGCTCCCCGACGACACCGCCAGCGCCATCCAGGAGCTGAGCTCGTACGACTGGCGCTCGGCCGCGGCCCGCCAGACCTTCGAAGAGCTGCGCGACCTGCTGCGCCGGGAGGTCCTCGACAGCCAGTTCAGGGGCCTGCGCGACGCGCTCGCGAACCCCGACCCAGAGGCCATGGAACGCGTCCGCCAGATGATGTCGGATTTGAACGACATGCTGGACAAGGACGCCCGCGGTCAGCACACCCAGGCGGACTTCGACGCCTTCATGGAGAAATACGGCGACCTGTTCCCCGAGAAGCCGCGCAACCTGGAGGAGCTCGTCGACATCCTGGCCCGCCGCGCCGCCGCCACGCAGCGCATGCTGGCCTCGATGACCCCGCGCCAGCGCGAGGAGCTCAGCAACCTCATCAACCAGACCCTCGACCAGGCGGGGCTCTCCGACCAGATGCGCAGGCTCGGCGAGGCGCTCTACTCCCGCCGCCCCGACCTGGCCTGGAACGCCCCCGAACGCCTCACCGGCGAGGAACCCCTGGGCATGGGCGACGCGGTCACCGCCCTGGAGGAACTGGCCGACCTCACCCAGCTGGAGACCGCCCTCCGCCAGGACTATCCGGGCGCCAGGCTGGACGACGTCGACGAGGCCGCCGTACGCCGCGCGCTCGGCCGGTCCGCGGTCGACGACCTGGAGGCGCTCAAGCGCATCGAGCGGGAGCTGGAGGAACAGGGCTACCTGCTGCGCCGCCGCGGCAAGCTGGAGCTGACCCCCAAGGCGGTGCGGCGCCTCGGCGAGACGGCGCTGCGCCGGGTGTTCTCGTCCCTGGACGCGGGCCGGCGCGGCGACCACGATCAGCACGACGCGGGTGCGGCCGGCGAGCTCACCGGCTCGTCCCGGGCATGGCGCTTCGGCGACGAGCAGCCGCTCGACGTGGTCCGCACCCTGGTCAACGGCGTGCGCCGGGGCGGCGTGCGGCGTGGAGGCGGCACCCAGACCGGACAGCGCACCGGAAACGGAGCGGCTGTGCGACTCTCCGTCGACGACTTCGAGGTCGCCGAGACCGAGCGCCGCAGCGCCGCGGCCGTCTGCCTGCTGGTCGACCTGTCGTACTCGATGGCTTTGCGCGGCACCTGGGCCGCCGCCAAGCAGACGGCTCTGGCCCTGCAGGCCCTGGTGGCCTCCAAGTTCCCGCAGGACGCGGTGCAGATCATCGGCTTCTCCAACTACGCCCGGGTCCTGCAGCCGGACGAGCTGGCCGGCCTCGACTGGGACATGGTCCAGGGCACCAACCTGCACCACGCCCTCCTGATCGCCGGCCGCCACCTGGACCGCCACCCCGACTTCGAGCCGGTGGTGCTGGTGGTCACGGACGGCGAGCCCACCGCCCACCTCATGCGCAGCGGCCGGTCGGCGTTCGAGTGGCCGCCGTCGCACGAGACGCTGGAGCTGACGCTGGCCGAGGTGGACAAGATGACCCGGCGGCGCGCCACGATCAACGTCTTCATGCTGGCGGCGGACGACCGGCTGAAGGAGTTCGTGGACGAGGTGGCCCGCAGGAACGGCGGCCGCGTGTTCTCCCCGAGCGCCGAACGCCTGGGCGAGTACGTCGTCAGCGACTTCCTCCGGCTGCGCCGCGCCCGCTGAATTGTCGGTGGGGCCCGCCAGACTCACCGGCATGAGCGACGAGGACGTACGGTTGCGAGACGTGGTCGAGACGGACCTGGAGGTGTTCCTGGCGCAGGAGCACGACCCGGAAGCCGTCCGGAGATCGAGGTTCCCGGCGCGCCCGCGGGAGCGGTTCCTGACCCACTGGCGGACCCGGGTCCTCGGCGACCCCACCAACTTCGTGCAGGCGATCCTGGTGGGCGACGAGGTGGCCGGCAACCTCGTGGCCTGGTGGGAAGGGGAGCGGCGCTTCATCGGCTACTGGATGGGCCAGGAGTTCTGGGGCCGCGGCATCGGCACCCGAGCCCTGGGCCTCTTCCTTCGCGCCGAGAAGACCCGCCCCCTCTACGCCGATCCCTTCCATGGCAACACGGCGTCGGTCCGGCTCCTGGAGCGGCACGGCTTCGAGCGCTCGGGAACGGTCTTGCACGGCGAGGACGAACACATCCTGCTCGTCCTGCACGACCCCACTCCATAGCAGCAACTATCAACTCACCCTCATAGTTAGTGATATGCCAGAGGATCACCAGCGACGAGGTTGGCCTGCGACGAACCGTGGGGGTTACGAGTGCCATCGGGTGTGGCCGCACGGCCGCAGAGCGGTGAGCGCTCCAGGTTAGGCGCCGATGAGGCGGGTGTAGAAGGTGAGGGCCACGTCGAAGCCGTCGCGGCAGTTGCGGTGGGAGCGGTAGCAGGGGCGCCAGGCCGAGCTGGCGCCGATCCCGGCGCGGGCGTCCGTCAGCGCCGACGGTACGCGCTCCGGTTTCGGGAGCAGGCCGTGGCCCAGGTAGCGGACGCCGGTCAGCTCGGTGTGGTCGCCGCGGCCGCCCGAGACGAATCCGCCCAGGCGCCAGCCGCTCTCCTCGTCCCACACCAGCGCGCTCCCGTCAGCCAGCTTGAGCGTGGCGTGACGCGGGTCGCAGGGGCCTTCCCACCAGTCCGCGACCTCGGCTCCGAGCTGGTCGACGACCTGGCGCACGTAGCTGATCGGCTGCTGCAGCCACTCGTCGGTATATGGCTCGACGTGCCTGATGGCCACGGACGGCACCCCCTTGTGCCCTAACGGTAAGAAAAACGAGACGGTGACCAACCATACCGGCACCGAACTTATTCCGTTGCCCAGGCGTCTAGTCATTCAGGACGATATTTACGTCCGGCACGGGGAAGGAGGGGAGCCCATGATTGCCACGATTCTCCTCATCGTGCTGATGGTCGTCGCGGTGGCGGCCACGGAGCTCTGCATGCTGTGCTCCGCCGAGCGTAAAGAGAGTGTCGAGCCCCCGGCCGAGATCGTCGGGGACTAGTCTCTCCGGCATGTCGTCCCTGCTTCTGTGGCTCCACATCGCCTTCGCCATCTTCACCATCGGCCCGGTGACCGCCGCGACGATGGCCGCGCCCCGCATCATCCGCAACAAGAACGTGCCCGCGCTGCAGAACATCCAGCGCATGACGAGGGTTTACAGCCTCGGCTCGATCGGCGTGTTCGTGTTCGGGCTGGCGCTCGGCGCGGTCCTCGGCAACGGAGTCCTGGGCCGGTGGTACATGACGGCCTCGATGACGTTGTTCATCGTGGCTGCCGTGATGCTCGTCATCATCGACCGCGACCTGCGCACCGCCGTACGGGTGCTGGGAAGCGAGGACACCGCTGACGACGCCAAGGTCCAGAACGGGCGGATCGCCGCCATCAGCGGACTGCTGTCCGTGATCTGGCTGGTGATCCTCTTCCTGATGCTGGTGCCCGGCCCCACCGGGTGACGGGGCCAGGGATCAGCGTCCTCAGGCCAGCGCCTGGGTGAGGTCGGCGAGCAGGTCGTCGACGGTCTCGATGCCGACCGACAGCCGCACCAGGTCGGCGGGCACCTCCAGCGGCGACCCCGCCGCCGACGCGTGGGTCATCCTGCCGGGGTGCTCGATGAGCGACTCGACACCGCCGAGCGACTCGCCCAGCGTGAACAGCTTCGCCCGGTTGCACACCTCCACGGCCGCCGCCTCACCACCGGCGACGCGGAACGACACCATGCCCCCGAACCGCTTCATCTGCTTGGCCGCCACCTCGTGCCCCGGGTGCTCGGCCAGCCCGGGATAGAGCACCTCGGTCACGCGCGGGTGCGCCAGCAGCAGGTCGACGACGCGTTCGGCGTTGTCGCAGTGGCGGTCCATGCGCACGCCCAGGGTCTTGAGCCCGCGCAGCGTCAGCCAGGCGTCGAACGGCCCGGCCACCGCGCCCATCGCGTTCTGGTGGTAGGCCAGCTCCTCGCCGAGCCCGGCGTCCGCCGCGATCAGCGCACCGCCGACCACGTCGGAGTGCCCGCCCACGTATTTGGTCGTGGAGTGCACGACGACGTCCGCCCCCAACGCGAGGGGCTGCTGGAGATACGGCGACGCGAACGTGTTGTCCACCACCAGCAACGCCCCGTTGTCGTGGGCCATCTGGGCGAGCGCCGCGATGTCGGCGATGCCGAGCAGCGGGTTGGTGGGGGTCTCGACCCAGACCACCTTGGTCTTCTGCGTCATGGCCGTGGCCACGGCGTCGAGGTTGTGCAGCGGGACCGGGTCGTAGTGGAGGTCCCACCGCTCGTGGACCTTGGCGAACAGCCGGTACGTCCCGCCGTACGCGTCGTTCGGGATGATCACGTGGTCCTGCGGCTTGCACACCGTACGCAGGAAGGTGTCCTCGGCGGCCAGCCCCGAGGCGAACGCGAGCCCGCGCGCTCCCCCCTCCACAGCGGCCAGCGCCTGCTCGAGCGCGGTCCTGGTGGGGTTGGCCGAGCGACTGTACTCATATCCCGAACGCAGGCCGCCCACGCCGTCCTGCTTGTAGGTGGACGTGGCGTAGATCGGCGGCACGACCGCACCGGTCAGCGGGTCGGGCTCTTGACCTGCGTGGATGGCCAGGGTCTCAAAACCGTTGCTCATAGAGGCAACGTTAACGGAAGACCACCCGGGCTCCGGTCCCCACCGTACGGCCCGCGGTCCGCTCCCCAACGGACCACGGGCCGCGGGTGCGGGCGCCGTCCCCCAACGACCGCCCGCGAGGCTCGCGCACCATGCCCGCGCGAGCCGGATCCTCAGGCGGCCTTGGGCTCGTGCAGCTCTTCCCCGCTCGACCTGGGCGCCAGCCGTACGAGCGACTCATATGGATCGGCCTTGACGAACCGACCGCGGCCGCCCTCCGCGGGCTCCCCGTTGATGCGGGAGAGCAGCACCGGGTCGGCCAGCGCGAGCAGCACCCCGACGACCAGTCCGACTCCCAGCAGTGCTAACCCCATGGCAACCATCTCTGTCCCCTTTCCGACATATCCAGCATCCGCGATCTCCCTGGCCACCGCCTCCGCTGAAGGGTGGGTCTGCGGACGGCCGACTCGGCCGAACGGTTGATTCGACGTGTCCGACTTCCGGCCTAGGCTCGGGCCGTGCGTGATTCCAAGCGGCTCGTTTACTGGATCCGGAGGCTGAGCGAGATCGCGATGCTCGGCTGGCTGGGCATGATGCTCATGCTCGATCTCGTGCTGGCCGCCGTCATCGGGGGCTTCCAGTGGCTCGTCCCGATCTGCGGCGCGTGCGGCATCGCGGCCGTGGTGCTGCGGCGCAAGCATCGCCTGAACGGGTTCGGCATCATGCTGGCGCTGTCGTTCGGCATCTCCCTCACGATCGGCGGCGGCGGCTTCGACGGCTCGCCCGGCATGGCGGAGACCGGGTCGCTGCTCATCCTGACCATCGGCGTGCTGCGGCACGTGGAGCCGGTACGGCGGGCGGCCGTGCTGGCCTGCGTCGGGCTGGTCGTCCTGATGACCGAGGGGATCGCGCGCGACTACCAGAGCGCAGGGCTGGCGCTGTCGTTCGTGTTGTTCGCGGGATGGTCGATGGCCGCGGGCATCGGCGGCTACCTCCGCTTCCAGCAGGAGCGCCGTGTGGAGGCGGTGCATTCGGTACGGCGGGCGGAGCGGCTGGAACTGGCCAGGGAACTGCACGACCTGGTCGCCCACTACATCACCGGCATCGTGGTCCAGGCCCAGGCCGCGCGTACGGTGGCCGAGACCCGGCCGGACGCGGTGGCGCCCGCGCTCGACGCGATCGCCACGGCCGGGTCCGAGGCGCTGACCTCGATGCGGCGCATGGTGGCGGTGCTGCGTACCGAGGACGACGCGGCCCGCAAGCCCGGCACCACGCTGGGCGATCTACGCCTCCTGACCGACCGGTTCTCGGCCGACGGGCCCAAGGTGGCCTTCGAGATCGGGCAGGGACTGGACGATCGCACGCTGCCGCCCGAGGTCATGACCACCCTGCACCGGGTGCTGCAGGAGTCGCTCACGAACGTCCGCAAGCACGCCTCTCGCTCCGCCTGGGTGGAGGCGGATTTACGGAGGCACGAGAAGGTCGTGGTCCTGCGGGTGCGGAACTTCGGGTCCTCCGCGTCAGATCCCCGGGTTGCCCGCCTTGGTGGCGGGTTCGGTCTCGTCGGCATGGCCGAGCGCGTGGAGGCGCTGGGCGGCCGGCTCTACGCCGGCCCGTCCCGAGAGGGCGCTTGGGAGGTGGTCGCCGAGTTCCCACTCCCCCAAGCCGGGCCCTCGCAGCCCAACCTCTAGTGATTGGCCAGGAAGGCAAGCAGGTCCTGCCGGGTGATCAGCCCGGCGGGCTTGCCCTCTTCCAGCACGACGGCCGCATCGGCCTTCTCCAGCGCTTCGACCGCACGGGAAACAGGCTCGCCACTGCCGATCGTGGGGAGCGGCGCGGACATGTGATCGGCGATCGGGTCGTCGGAGGAGAGCCTGCCGTGGTAGAGCGCCTCGAGCAGGTCGCGCTCGACGATGGAGCCGACGACCTCGGCCGCCATGACCGGCGGCTCCTCCTTCATCACCGGCAGCTGGGACACGGAGTATTCACGCATGATCGCGATGGCCGTGCTCACGGACTCGTGGGGGTGCGCGTGCACGAACTCGGGCATCGTCCGCCCCTTGCGTGCCAGCACGTCGCCGACCAGACCCTCCTCGGAGGATTCGATCAGGAAGCCGTAGTCGGCCATCCAGTCGTCGTTGAAGATCTTCGACAGGTAGCCGCGGCCGCCGTCCGGCAGCAGCACGACGACCACGTCGTCCTTGCCCGCCTTGGCCGCCACCTGCAGCGCCGCCACGACCGCCATCCCGCACGAGCCGCCGACCAGCAGCCCCTCCTCGCGGGCGAGCCGGCGGGTCATGTTGAAGGAGTCCTTGTCGGACACCGCGATGATCTCGTCGCAGATCGTGGTGTCGTACGTGTCCGGCCAGATGTCCTCGCCGACGCCCTCGACCAGGTAGGGCCGCCCCGAGCCGCCGGAGTAGACCGAGCCCACGGGGTCCGCGCCGATGATCTTCACCCGGCCGTCGGAGACGTCCTTGAGGTAACGGCCCGCGCCGCTGATCGTGCCGCCGGTGCCGATGCCCGCCACGAAGTGCGTGACCCGGCCCTCGGTGTCCTGCCAGACCTCGGGACCCGTCGATTGGTAGTGGGAGTCGGGGTTGTTGACGTTGGTGTATTGGTTGGGCTTCCAGGCGTTGGGCACCTCGCGGGCCAGCCGGTCCGAGACCGAGTAGTAGGAGTCAGGGTGGTCGGGGGAGACGGCGGTCGGGCAGACCACGACCTCCGCCCCGTACGCACGCAGCACCGCGATCTTGTCCTGGGCCACCTTGTCCGGCACCACGAACAGGCACCGGTAACCCCTCTGCTGGGCCACGATGGCCAGGCCCACGCCGGTGTTGCCGGACGTCGGCTCGACGATGACGCCGCCGGGGCGCAGCTCGCCCGACTTCTCGGCGGCCTCGATCATGCGGAGGGCGATGCGGTCCTTGACCGAGCCCCCCGGATTGAAGTACTCGACCTTGGCGAGCACCTGGGCGGGCAGTCCCGCGGAAACCTTGTGCAGCCGAACCAGCGGGGTGTTGCCCATGAGATCGACCAGGGAATCGTAAACGCGCACCGAGGTGTTCACCTTCTTTGCCAAAGCTTGATCAGCTTGCCTGTGGCCGAGATCCAGTGGGGGTGGCAGGCCCTCGGCTAGTTTTTCAAGCAAACGCTACCGCTGAGTTCGACCGGGGAGGGCACGCAGGTGGTCTGGCCAGCTGGGATGGCTCGCGCGGCACGCAAGATCGCTACTGCGGCGGCGCTCGGAGGAGGCGGGCTGACGGCGCTCGGCGCCACGGCGTACGCGCTGCTGATCGCCGAAGGACTGCTCGCACGCAAGGCCATCGGTCAGCCACACGGGCTGGACGGCCCGCCGTCGGACGGCGAGTACGGCGACTTTCCCGGAGAGCCGCTCCAACTGGCCATGCTCGGCGACTCCACGGCCGTCGGCCTCGGCATGACCGACCCGGCCGACACTCCCGGCGTGTTGCTCGCGGGCGGCCTGGCCGAGGTCTCCGAGCGCCCGGTGCGCCTGCTCGTCGCCGCCAAGTCGGGCACGCCGTCGGCCGAGCTGGGCGATCAGGTGGACCAGGCCCTGGCCATGGAGCCCGACGTGGCGGTGATCTTCGTGGGGGCCAACGACATCATCACGCAGACGCCGCCCGCGATCGCCGTACGTCATCTGACCAAGGCCGTGCGGCGGCTGCGGGACGCGGGGGTCGAGGTGGTCGTGGGCACCTGCCCGGACCTCGGGACGGTACGGCCGATCTCGCAGCCGCTGCGCTGGGTGGCGCGGCGCTGGAGCCGTCAGCTGGCGGCGGCGCAGACGGTGGCGGTAGTGGATGCGGGCGGGCGTACCGTGGCGTTCGCCGACGTCCTGGGCCCGGAGTTCGCGACAAATCCGACAGAAATGTTCGGACCGGATGGTTTCCATCCATCTGCCCGAGGTTACGCGCAGGCCGCTCACGCGGTGCTACCTTCAGTGTGCGCTGCGTTGGGGCTGTGGCCTGAGCCGCGCCCCGCGCGCGGCGAGGCACTGCAACCGATCTACCTTGCGGCGGCTACGGCCGCGGAGGAGCCCGGCACCGAGGTCACCGCGACCCAGGTCGACGGGCGGACGACGGGCCTGCACGGGAAGTGGGCGTCGTTGTTCCGCCGACGGCCAGGCGAGCGGCTCAACGAGTCCTGACCCCCAAAGAGGATTCGGCGGGCCCGACCTCGGCTCAGGCTTGGCGAGCGGTCGACGACGCCCAGCCACGGTCACCCTCCGCGCCCGGGTCGTCGCTATACGTCCCTTTGGAGGGAATTGCCCGTGCTCCGGCCCCTCTGGAAACCGTCCATCGCCCTCGCCGGAACCCTGGCCGCCGCCGCCTGCTCCGGCAGCGACGCGGCCACCACCGACACGTTCCCGACCTGGCACAACACCCAAGTCAACGCGGTCAGCCGCATGGCGGTGGCCGGCGGGGTCGTCGCCACGACCTCCATGAAGTCCGACGGCACGCTGGAGACCGTCGCGATCGGCCTGCGCGACGGCAGGCGTCTGTGGGCCTACCCCGCCACGATGGCGGGCCGCCTGCCCGGGATGGGTGTCTCCGCCCCCGCCATCGTGGAGACGGCCGCGGACGAGGGCGTGATCGTCGCGCTCGACCCAGGCAAGAAATCCCCTTGGAACGCCACCCTCATCGCCCGCGACGCTCACTCCGGGGTGCAGAAGTGGACCAGGCCGGTGCATTCGACGTTCGGGCCGCAGCGCTGCGGCCCCTACATCTGCCTGTCCGAACACACGGCCCTGGCCAAAGCCCGCATGGTGGTGCTCGACCCGGCCACGGGGAAACAGCTGTGGAAACTGCCCGGGATCTCCGAGGTCGAATGGTCCGACCCGGCCCGGGTGCTGCTGCTCAGGCTGTCCGCCAACCCCATGATCGAGTCGTACGAGCTCAAGACCGGCAAGCTGCGGTGGCAGCAGCCGATCGAGCAGGCCCTCGGGCCCGGCGTCGACCTGTCGGGAGGCTGGGCGTTCGGCGCGGCGGGTGACAACCTGGTCGGCTACGTCGCCCCCTACACCAACCCGCAGACGAAGAAGATCTCCACTTTCGGGTTGTTCTCCGTCAAGATCGCCGACGGGGCGATCAACTGGATCCGGCCCTCGGTCGTCCGCGTCTATCCCAGCGGCAACCCCGGCTACGCCCCGGTCGTGCGCCCCGTCGACCGGCAGGGCGCCTACGGCGGCTTCGCCCGCCTCGACTCCGGGTCCGGCCGGGTGCTCGGGCAGATCACCGCCTCCGACGTGCCGGGCTCGGGCTGGTGGCTGGCCTTCCCCGACCGGATGGACAAGCTGGGCTTCCTCCAGCACAACACCAAGGGGACGGCCTTCGACCTGGTCTCGGGCAAGGCCGTGCCGGCGGAGAAGGAGCACGGCTGGTCCTTCTGCGTCACCGACCCCAAGCCGCTGGCGCTGCGCGGTCAGCCTCCGGGCTTCTACTCGACCGCGGCCCTCTGCGAGTACGACCTCGGCACCGGCAAGCGGATCTCCCCCGCGAGCGCGCCGCCGCCGTGGTTCACCGGCAGTCAGGACGGGTGGCGGCTCTGGCGGGACGAGAAGGGGGCGCTGCATGCCGTGAACGACCAGACGGCGCCCGCGCCGGGCATGTACGGCTGACCACCTGACAGTGCTTTTCCGTAGGACTGGAATATAGTTCTACTATTAGCGCCGACAAAGGAGGGGCCATGCCCGAGGCAGTCATCGTCGCAACCGCGCGTTCCCCCATCGGACGAGCCTTCAAGGGATCGCTGAAGGAGATCAGGCCCGACGATCTGACCGTGCAGATGATCAAGGCGGCGCTGGCCAAGGTGCCCCAGCTCGACCCCCACACGATCGACGACATCATGCTGGGGTGCGGCCTGCCGGGCGGCGAGCAGGGCTTCAACATGGCGCGGGTGGTGTCCGTCATGCTCGGCCTGGACGACGTGCCCGGCACCACCGTGACGCGCTACTGCTCCTCGTCGCTGCAGACCACGCGGATGGCCTTCCACGCGATCAAGGCGGGCGAGGGCGACGTGTTCGTGTCCGCCGGGGTGGAGACCGTCTCGCGCTTCACCAAGGGCAATTCCGACTCGCTGCCCGACACCCACAACCCGATTTTCCTGGACGCGCTGGCCCGTACCAAGAAGTTCGGCGAAGGCGGGCAGACCTGGCATGACCCGCGCGAGGACGGGACCATCCCGGATATCTACATCGCGATGGGGCAGACCGCCGAGAACCTCGCGCAGCTCAAGGGCGTCACCCGTCAGGAGCAGGACGAGTTCGGGGTACGGTCCCAGAACCTGGCCGAGAAGGCGCTGGCCGACGGGTTCTGGGCCAAGGACATCACACCCGCGACCATGCCCGACGGGACCGTGGTCAGCAAGGACGACGGGCCGCGGGCGGGCACCACCTACGAGAAGGTCGCCACCCTGCAGCCGGTCTTCCGGCCTGACGGCACCGTCACGGCCGGCAACTGCTGCCCGCTCAACGACGGGGCGGCCGCCGTGATCGTGATGAGCGACGTCAAGGCCGCCGAGCTGGGGATCACGCCGCTCGCCCGGATCGTGTCCACCGGGGTGTCCGCGCTGTCGCCCGAGATCATGGGATTGGGACCGGTGGAGGCCAGCCGGCAGGCGCTGTCGCGGGCGGGCATGGCCATCGAGGACGTCGATCTGGTCGAGATCAACGAGGCCTTCGCCGCTCAGGTGATCCCGTCGTATCTGGAGCTGGGGATCGACCTGGGTCGGCTCAATGTGAACGGAGGGGCGATCGCCGTGGGGCATCCGTTCGGGATGACCGGGGCGCGCATCACGTCCACACTGGTCAACAGCCTCCAGCACCACGACAAGAGCATCGGGCTCGAGACGATGTGCGTCGGCGGCGGCCAGGGGATGGCGATGCTCCTCGAGCGTCTCTCTTAGATTGCATGCGCGCCCCCGGCACCGGGGGCGCGGCCCCCGGCCGGCAGGGCGCGCCCGGGTCCGGCACCGGTGGGCGTCGGCGTGCCGGCGCCCACCGGGAAGGCGCGTTACCCGTGGTGGTCCGGGCCGGCGTGGATCGGCGTGACGCGGAGGATGACCCGGCGGTCGCGGATCATGGCGGCGCGGTAGTCGTCCCAGTCCGGGTGCTCGCCGGAGATGTTGCGATAGTAGGAAACCAGGTGGTCCATCGCCTCGGGGAGCGAGATGATGTCGGCCGTGCCGTCCACTTGGATCCACTCGCCGTAGAAGGCGTTCGTGAAGACGCACAGCGACACGTGCGGGTCGCGGCGGGCGTTGCGGACCTTGACCGCCGTCTCCCTGGTGCTGATGACGATGCGGCCGTCTTCAACCCCGGCCGTCACTGGCGACATCTGCGGGCGCCCATCGTGATGCCGGGTGAGCAGGACGGCGTTGTGGTTGGCGCGAAGAAAGGCGAGAGCCTTGTCGAGATCCATCCCCTCATGATGACGCGCCCGCGCTTGGGACGCGGGCGCGGGGATGGGTGGGCTTAGATGAAGCCCATGCGGTTACGGCGCTGCCGCTCGTGTTCGAGGACGATCGCGGCGGCGTAGCCGTGGGTCAGCCCGTGCTCGTCGGCAAGCCAGTTGGCCCGCTCGTCGCACCGTAGGAAGCTCGGGCCGTTGTCAAGTGCTTGAAACCACTCTGGGAGTTCGCGTCCCGTGATGGTCGGGACCCTGGCGATGAGCTTCGTCTGCATCTCCGGTGAGTGGTTCAAGGACATGGGCACCTCCGCGGATAAAGGTCCTTTGCTTGACAGTGCAACACGTCCGTCCGAATGGCAAGCCCCAAGCCAGGCATCATTTAGTGACGTCACGTAGATTTTCGGTCGCACAAAGAGAGGGCCCCACCTGAACGGTGGGGCCCTCCGTGGTTACGCTCGCGTTAACGATCAGTCACTGCTGCTGAAATAGCTGACGAAGCGCAGGATCTCGAGGTAGATCCAGACCAGGCTGAGCGTCAGCCCGAACACGCACTGCCAGGCGAACTTCTCCGGAGCGCCCTGCTTGACCCCCTGCTCGATGGAGTCGAAGTCGAGCAGCAGGAAGAAGCAGCCGATGAGGATCATCGCGATGCTGAAGATCCAGCCGAGCGGGCTGTCCGTGCGCAGACCGAGCCCGACGCCGTTGAAGAGGCCGACGAGCAGGTTGACGAGGATCAGCCCGACCGCGGCGATCGCCGCGGCGATGCCGTACTTCACCAGCTTGGGTGTCACGCGGATGACGCGCAGGGTGTAAACGGTCAGCACGGCGCCGAAGGCGAATGCCGTGCCGAGCACCGCCTGCAGCACGATGCTGCCGCTGCCTCCGTAGAAGCTATCGAAGAGGCGGCTGATCGTGCCGAGGAACACGCCCTCGAACGCCGCGTAGGCCAGGATGAGCACCGGGTTGGTGCTCTGCGTGAACGAGGCGATCAACCCGAGGATCATCGCGACGATGGCGGCGCCGATCGCGACCGCCGGCGGGACATTCAGCACCCATGCCGCGGCGGCGGCAGCGACGAGGGTGCCGAGGGTGATGAACCCGCGCACCACGACGTCGTCGAGGGTCATGGTCCGGTATGCGGGCCGGCTCGGTGGTGCGTACGACGGGGAGTCGTACATGTTCTGCAGCTGGTCGGGAGACGGGGTGGGTCCCGCCCAACCCCCCGCCTGCTGACGTGACCTGCTGAATACGGGGTTCTTGCTCTCCATCGCTGCCTCCTGTGTCACCGAGCCTAAGGGGCTCGGTGGCACCTTGGTCAACTCGCGCTCAGATCGATGTCCATTTGGGACGTCGGCAGCGTTGACAACGAACGTGGCCACCAGGGAGTTCCCAAGGTCATGCGGCCTATGGAAAACGGATTTCCAATGGTAGAGGGCAGGTGCCCCCGGCGGGATTCGAACCCGCACTACAACCCTTTTAAGGGGTTTGCCTCTGCCATTGGGCTACGGGGGCGCCGCAATCATACGAAACGGACCATGCTTCCGAGGAGCACAACTTCGTATCAGGCGTCACAACTGTGAAGTCTGCGGTGAAGTGATAGGGCTCGGGGGACTCTGTCCAAGAAGAGTAGACCGTCCAGATGGTCCAGTTGGTGCTGAATGCAACGGGCTTCGAGGGCATCAGCTTCGATGGTGACTGCCTCGCCCGTGCCTGGCAAATGCCCACGTAGGGTGATACGCGTAGCTCGCAGGACGTCGGCCGTGAGCCCCGCGATCGAGGCGCACCCCTCCCGTCCATGATCCCAATGGGACGCTCTGGCGAGGCGTGGATTGGCCACCACGAGCTCTCCAGCCGACGATCGGCCGCGAGGGTGGGCCCGGGTATCAAAGGCGATCAGGCGCAGCCTCAGGCCGATCTGAGGGCCTGCCAGGCCGGTTGTGGACGGCTTGTGGCGGAGGGTGGCCAGCAGATCGGCGGCGGCCGCCACAACGTCGGGGTCCGTCGGGTCCACCGGCTCGGCCACGGCGGACAGGATCGGGTGGGGAGCGCTGAGCACCTCGCGCGGCGTCCCCCGGAGTCTATTCACATCAGGTCCGGTTCCACGGGGCGGAAGGTGATCTCCGAGTCCAGGCTGGCGCCGACGGCCGCCAGCCTGCGCATGAGCGCCGCCACGTCCACCTCCTTCGGCAGCTCGACGTCGGCGATGAGCACGTACAGCCGCCCGGAGAGCCGAGTGCTCATGCCGGTGATGTTCCCGCCGTCCGCGGCCAGCACAGCGCTGATGCCCGAGATGATCCCGGGCCGGTCGGGGCCGTGCACGGTCAGCACGTAGCCGAGCCCGCCCCCGTCCTCGCAGAAGTGGCGCCTGGCCTCGATGGCCGAGGCGGTCACCACCAGATCGGGCGCCCGCAGCCGCTTGAGCAGCTCGGCGGAGTCCAGGTCGCCGGAGACCAGGAGCATCATCGCCACGTGGCCGCCGAGCAGCGTCATGGTCGAGTCCTGGATGTTCGCCCCGCAGTCGGTGAGCGAACCGGTGACTGCGGCGATCACGCCGGGCCTGTCCACGCCGAGCACCGTCACCGCTGAGAGCCCCACCCGTGCAACCCCTTCCGTTTGCTGCAGGGGCGCCGAGACGCCCCGGCGACGATCACCGGGGCGCTGCCGTACCAGGGCTAGCGGCGCATCGTCGCGACGGCGGCCCTGAAGTCCTCGCGCGGGTGCTCCATCTCACCCAGCGAGATCGTCTCTCGCTTGAAGAACAGAGCCAGGGTCCAGTCGACGACGACACGGACCTTGCGATTCAGCGTCGGCACCCGCGACAGATGGTAGGTGCGGTGCATGAACCACGCAGGGAATCCGCGAAGCTTGACTCCATAGACATTGGCGACGCCCTGATGCAGACCCAATCCGGCCACCGATCCGACATACTTGTGCCGGTATTCGACCAGTTGCTGTCCGCGCAGGTGCCGGATGATGTTGTCGGCCAGCACCTTGGCCTGCCGGACCGCGTGCTGGGCGTTGGGCGCGCAGTATTGTCCCGGGTTCGTCACGTCGGGCACCCCCGCCGCGTCGCCGGCGGCGAAGGCGTCCTGCGTTCCCGCCACGGTGAGCATGGTCGTGGTCTTGATGCGGCCGCGCTCGTCGAGGGGCAGGTCGCCTTCCTTGACCACCGGGCTGGGCTTGACGCCCGCGGTCCACACGAGGGTCTCCGCGTCGAACTCCGAGCCGTCGGAGAGCACCACGCGCCCGCCCTCGCACGACTCGAGCCGGGTCTCGAGCTTGACGTCGATGCCGCGCTCGCGCAGCTGCTCCAGCGTCCACTTGCCCATCTCGGGGCCGACCTCGGGCAGCACCCGGTTCGTGGCCTCGACGAGCACCCAGCGGATGTCGGACGGCTCGATGTTGCGGTAGTAACGCACCGAGTCCTTGGCCATGTCCTCGAGCTCGGCGAGCGCCTCCACGCCCGCGAAGCCCGCGCCGACCACCACGAACGTGAGCGCCCTGCGCTTCACCTCGGGGTCGTCGGTGGACTCGGCCACATCGAGCAGGTGCAGGACGCGGTTGCGCAGCGCGATGGCCTCGCCCACGGTCTTGAAGCCGATGCCGATGTCGGTCAGGCCGGGGATGGGCAGCGTACGGGAGATCGACCCGGCGGCCATCACGATCACGTCGTAGGCGATCTGACGCGGTTCGCCCTCGGGCGGCTGGAAGGTGACGACGCGCTCGGCGTGGTCGACCTTGGTGACCATGCCGTTGAGTATGCGCGCCCTCGGCAGGATCCGCCGCAGAGGGGCCACCAGGTGCCGGGGCGACAGGTTACCCGCGGCCGCCTCAGGCAAGAAGGGCTGGTAGGTCATGTAGGACTGGGGGTCGATGATCGTGACGCGCACCTCGCCACCGCGGAGCTCGCGATGGAGCTTGCGCTGCAGCCGGAGCGCTGTGTACAGGCCGACGTATCCGCCACCGACGATCAATATGTGCTTGTTCATCCTGAGGCCCCATCCCTCGTGGAATGCTTGTGAAAGCATTCACAAGCTTACGTCAACCATGCTCGACGAATCCAATCCGGGTGTGGTGCAACGCGTCACACAGCCAGTGACCTGGCCCTGGTGAACACGTCGTCCAGCATCTGGGCGGTGACGCGGCCGGTGAAGGTGTTCTGCTGGCTGGGGTGGTAGCAGCCGATCAGCGTGACGGGGGCGCCGGCGTAGCGGGCCTCGGCCTCGACGCCGTGCCCGAAGGGCGGCCGGCTGCGCGGCAGCTCGTAGCCCGCGTCCTTCAGCGCCGGCCACATGGCCTGCCAGGCGTACGCGCCGAGCGCCACGACCACGCGCACGGTCGGCGCGACCAGCGCCAGCTCCCGGGCCATCCACGGGAAACAGGTGCTCTTCTCCGAAGGCGAGGGCTTGTTGGCAGGCGGCGCGCAGCGCACCGAGGCGAGCACCCGCGCGCCGAGGAGCTTCTGCCCGTCGCCGGCGTGCGTGCTGGTCTCCTGCGCCGCCAGGCCGCTGCGATAGAGCGAGGCGAACAACCAGTCGCCGCTGCGGTCGCCCGTGAAGATCCGCCCGGTCCTGTTTCCCCCGTGCGCGGCCGGGGCGAGGCCGACAATCACGATCCGCGGGTGCTCGTCGCCCCAGCCGGGGACCGGACGGCCCCAGTAGGTCTCGGTCGTGAACGCGCGGCGCTTTTCCTCGGCGACCTTCTCCCGCCATTCCACCAGACGGGGACAGGCGCGGCAGACCGACTGCCTGGCCGTGAGCTCGGCGAGCGTACTGCTGGTGGCGGCGAGGCGGCGCACGTCCGCGGGGTCGAGCGCGACCGGGGTGTCAGCGGTCGCGGGATCGCCGGGCCATCCGGTGCCAGGAGGTACGAAGCTCATGACATCGATGGTGTCACCTGCTCCGGGCAGGGTTGGGCGTGGCCGGCAGGCAGGCCCTGGGCGCCGAGGGCGTCTCCTCAGGCAGTGGCAACGAGAAAACCGGGTGGACGCACCGAGGCGCCACCCGGTTGTTACTCGCTCAAACCCTCATTCACGGCTTCGCCGTGGCGAACGGGTCTTAGGCGGGAGCCGGGACGTCGCACGCAGCGTACTTCTGCGTGATCGTTTCGGCGTTGTTCGGCCCGGTGACCGTCAGTGCGACGTCGCCGCCCTTGATGGCGTCACCGGTCAGCGGGAGTTCGGAGAGCGTGACGGTCTGCGACCCAGCGCTGCCGAACACGGTCTCACCCTTGGCCACGGACGTGCCGTTCACCGACCAGGTCCACTGGACCTTCCCGGCACCGGTCGTGCTGACCGTGGCATGGGCGCCCACCTTGCAGCCGTCGTGGTTGGTGGCGGTCACCAGAGAGGAGGCCGACACCTTCGTGACGGGAGCGGGGGCCGGGTCCTTGCACCAGACCTTGTAGTAGGCCCGGTTCGAGGAGACGTGGTCCGGACGGAGGACCTCCAGCTGCGCCCAGCCGCGGTGGCTGTCACGCGGGGAGAGGCCGAAGCCGACCTTGCGGGCGTGGTAGACCTTCACCTTGCCGTAGTCCACGACGTCACCGTTGAGCACCCAGCGGTACTTGACCCAGCTCGGCTCGTCGACCTTGATCAGGCCGGTGAAGTCGATCTTGTCGCCCGGGGTGCACTCGCCGACGTACGTGTCGGGGTTGGCCCAAGCGCGGGCCGACACCGACGGGGCCGACGGCACGTGAATGTCGACCTTGGGCTCTTCGGCCGGCTTCTCACAGGAGACGGCGAAGTAGCCCTTCTTCGACGTGTACTTCTTCGGACCGAGGACCTGAACGGCCTCCCAGCCCTTGACGTCTTCCTTGAAGGTGATGGACTGCTTGACCGTCACCGTCTTGGTGCCCTTGCCCGTGAGCTTGATCACCTTGACCTTGCTCTTGGACCCGTCCCCGTGCAGCCAGCGGTAGGCCAGCTCGGTCTTGCCCTTGACGGACACCTTGATCTTGGCCGAGAAGTTGACCTTGACCGGGCAGGAACCTTCGTACTTGCCCGGAGTGGCCTTGGGCGCGGAGGCCGAGACCTTCGGCCCGCCCTTGGCCGCGGTCGCCGCCTGCGCGGGGCCGGCGGCCAGGCCCGCGGTCAGGGCGGCCAGCGCGGCGACCGACGCGCCGAACGCCGCCGCCTTGCGCGCTGCTAACCCAGCGAACTTCATCTGAGAGTGCTCCATTCCGTGAGGGAAAAGACGCGCTCGGGAACGGTCGCCACGCAGGCACCATCCGTGCACAGCGATATGGCAAAGCCCCCGTAATGCCCCTTTACCTAAGCACAATAATGATTGCACACTCAACACACGACGTAGATCGGAAATGTCCGGATTAGGCCGCATCTATCGCGTCAGTGACCAGGCAATACCGTCAAGGATGTCGTGTTCGCTCACGACGACCTGCGAAAACGCGAAACGACGCACGATCCGGTCAAGAATTAGCGCACCAGCGCCAATCACGTCAACTCTTCCCGGGTGCATGACCGAAACGGCGGCGCGCTCACCATGGGTCATCGCGAGCAACCGCCGCGTCACGTCGTGAACCTGCCCGGCCGATATGCGGGAGTGGTGGATCCGCGCCGGATCGTAGGCCGGCAGGTCCAGCGCCACGCCCGCGACGGTCGTCACCGAACCGGCCAGGCCCACGAGCGTGTGCGCCCGCTCGACCGGCACCTCCGCCTCGACCTGATCGAGCGCCGCCTCGATGTCGGCCACCACGGCCTCCAGCGCGGGCGCGGACGGCGGGTCGCCGGCGTCCTTGAGATGCCGCTCGGTCAGGCGTACGCAGCCGATGTCCACTGACAGCGCCGCCTCGGCGTGCTCGGTGCCGAGCACGAACTCCGTGGACCCGCCGCCGATGTCCACCACCAGGTAGGGCGGCAGCGGCCCCTGCGGGACCTCGGTCTCCGGCGACAGCCTGAGCAGGCCCTTGGTCGCGCCGACGAAGGACAACTCGGCTTCCTCGGCGCCCGACACGACCTCCGGCTCCACGCCGAAGATCTCCCGCACCCCGTCCACGAACTCCTGCCGGTTGGCCGCGTCCCTGGTGGCGCTCGTGGCCACGACCCGGGTCGCGACGGCGCCCTCCCGCTCGATCAGCTCGCGGTAGGTCCGCATGGCCTTGAACGTGCGCTCCAAGGCGTCAGGGGCGAGCCTGCCGGTCCGGTCGACGCCCTGGCCGAGGCGGACGATCTCCATCCGCCGGTCGACGTCGTCGATCAGCTCGTCGCCGACGTCGGCGATGAGCAGGCGTACGGAGTTGGTACCGCAGTCGACGGCGGCTACACGCATGGTCCGTCACTCCACCAGTCGGGGAGGGCGTCGAGCGCCTCCCTGCCGAACGGGTTGACCCCGGGCGCCGCCAGCTCGTGCGCGACCAGGGCGTGCAGGCACTTGACCCGCTGCGGCATGCCGCCCGTGCTCTGCATGTCGCGCGGGAGCGGCGCCATGCCCTCTTCCTTCGCCGCCGTGTCACGCCTGGCCACGTAGTCGTCGTGCGCGGCCTGGTAGGCGGCGGCCAGATCGGGCTCGGTGGCCAGTCTGGCCTGCATCTCCCGCATCAGGCCGGAACCCTCCAGGGTGCCGATGGCCGAGGCCGCCTTGGGGCAGGTCAGGTAGTAGAGGGTCGGGAAGGGCGAGCCGTCGGGCAACCGCGGCGCGGTCTCCACCACGTCGGGGTTGCCGCACGGGCAGCGGTGCGCCACCCCGCGCAGCCCTCGGGGCGGGCGCCCGAGCTGCTTCTGCACGACCTCGACGTCTTTACTTTCCAACACTGTCCTTCCCGGTGACTGCCCTGCGTCCGGTGCCGTTGTCGGCGGCCTCCACGGACTCCCAGAGCGTCTGGTACCACGGCGGCACCGTCGCGGCCTGCTTGACGGCCGCCTGCTCCTTGCCCTGCTCGGGCTCCATCACCACGAAGCACTTCTCGCCGGGACCGCAGTAATGCAGCCGCTCCTTGGCCGTCTTCTTGATCCAGTTGGGGTCGTTGCTCTGCCGGTCGCGGGCCAGCAGCGCCTGCTTCTCCGCCTCGACCCTGGCCTTGTCCGCCTGCAGTTCGGAAATGCTGCGGCGCAGGCTGATGTATTCCCGCACAGGGTAGGCCAGGCTCATCGCGATCGCGCACACCACCACGGCCAGGATGGCGGCCCGCCCGGTCAGCTGCGGTCTCTTGGCCACTTGCTGCACCCCCCCTTCGAGATACGGCTCGCGGCGGGTTCCAGGGTTGCCGCGAGCCGTATTCGAAACTAGCGCCGGAAACGCGGGAAAGCGGCGCGACCCGCGTAACGGGCGGCGTCGTCGAGGAGCTCCTCGATGCGCAGCAGCTGGTTGTACTTCGCCACGCGGTCCGAGCGGGCCGGCGCGCCGGTCTTGATCTGGCCGCAGTTGACCGCCACGGCGAGGTCGGCGATCGTCGTGTCCTCGGTCTCGCCGGAGCGGTGGCTCATCATGCACTTGTAGCCGCTGCGGTGGGCCAGGTCCACGGCGTCGAGCGTCTCCGACAGCGTGCCGATCTGGTTGACCTTGACCAGCAGGGCATTGGCCGCGCCCTCCTTGATGCCGCGCTCCAGCCGCTCGGGGTTGGTGACGAACAGGTCGTCGCCGACGAGCTGCACCTTGTCGCCGAGGGAGGTGGTGATGGCCTTCCAGCCCTCCCAGTCCTCCTCGTTGAGCGGGTCCTCGATGGAGACCAGCGGGTAGTTGGCGACCAGATCCTCGTAGAAGGCGATGAGCTCGGCGGCCGACAGGCCCTTGCCGTCGATCGTGTAGACGCCGTCGTTGTGGAACTCGGAGGCGGCCACGTCGAGCGCGAGCGCGATGTCCTCGCCCGGCACGTAGCCGGCGCGCTCGATCGCGACGAGGATCAGGTCGAGCGCGTCGCGGTTGGACGGCAGGTTGGGCGCGAAGCCGCCCTCGTCGCCCAGGCCGGTGGCGTAGCCCTTCTCCTTGAGCACGCTCTTGAGCGCGTGGTAGACCTCGGTGCCCATGCGCACGGCCTCGCGGAACGTCTCCGCCCCGATCGGCGCGATCATGAACTCCTGGATGTCGACGTTGGTGTCGGCGTGGGCGCCGCCGTTGAGGATGTTCATCATCGGGACCGGCAGCACATGCGCGTTGGGCCCGCCCACGTAGCGGAAGAGCGGCAGCTCGGCGCTGTCCGCGGCGGCCTTCGCGACCGCCAGCGAGACGCCCAGGATGGCGTTGGCGCCGAGGTTGGCCTTGTTGGGCGTGCGGTCCAGATCGATCATGATCTGGTCGATGATGCGCTGGTCCTCGGCCTCGATGCCGTTGATCTCCTCGAAGATCTGGTCGGTCACGGCGAGCACGGCCTTCTCGACGCCCTTGCCGCCGTAACGCTTGCCGCCGTCACGCAGCTCGACCGCCTCGAACTGGCCGGTGGACGCCCCGCTGGGCACGGCCGCGCGGCCGCTGCTGCCGTCGTCGAGGACCACTTCGACCTCGACGGTCGGGTTGCCGCGGGAGTCGAGGATCTCGCGAGCGTAAACGACCTCGATGGTAGCCACGGGATGCGCTCCTAAATCGAAAGGCAATATGCCTTCAGAGCCTATCGGTCCCCGTCTCCCACACACGTCGCTGGTCGGCCGCTAGTCGGTCGCTGGTCGCGTATCGCGGGGACTTCGTCGGGTGGTAACCCGCCGTACTAGTGCTTTTCCCACGCATGTACGCGGTCTCGGTAGGTGCGGGCGGCGGCGCGTAGCTCGGCCTCGGCGTCGATTCCGGCGTCGCCGGCGCGGCGCACCAGGTCGAACAGCTCTCGCGCCACGCCCTGCCCGACCCCTGCGGACAGCGCCTCGGGCGCGCCCGCCCGCCCGGCCCTGCGCAGCAGCTGCGCGGCCAGCGACAGCGCCGGCTGCCCCATGGGAACGCCGTCGAGCGCCGACTCGCGCCCCTTGGACGCGCGCTCGGCCGCCTTGATCGCCTCCCAGTTGTCGTTGACCTCGTCGGCGCTCTCGGCCCGCACCGAGCCGAACACGTGGGGATGGCGGCGCACCAGCTTCTCCACGATCCCGGCCGCCACGTCGTCCATGTCGAAGCCCTCGGCCACCCGGGCGTGGAAGACCACCTGCAGCAGCAGGTCGCCCAGCTCCTCGCGCAGCGCGGGATAGTCGCCCTGCTCGATGGTCTCCAGCACCTCGTAGGCCTCTTCGAGCAGGTAGGGCACCAGCGACTCGTGGGTCTGCTTACGGTCCCACGGGCATTCCGTACGCAGCCGGTCCATCACCGCGACCAGGTCCAGCACCCGCGCGCCCGGCAGATCGTACGAGCCCGGCACCACCTCGATCAGCGGCGGTTCCTCGAGCGCGACGGCGGCGTGCCCCACGGCGCGCATGAACTCCTCGTCATCCTCGGCCAGCCACACGACGGTCTCGGCGACCGCCCGCGCGGCCAGCCCCCGCGGGTCCGGCTCGACGACCTCGACCTCGATCCCGGCCTCGGCCAGATAGGGCAGCTGAGGGTGCGCGGCGGAGCCGGTCAGCACGGGGCCCGAGCGCAGCGCCTGCCAGGCCTGGTGGCTCAGCAGGCCCGGCGCGACCCTGGGCGAGGAGGTGACGAGGATCAGCGGCATCGGCTATCCCTGCGGTTGCTGCTGCGGTTGCTGCTGCTGTGGCGGAGTGAGCTTGCCGAACCTGCCGGTGTCGACGAACATCGCCGGGTTCTCTTGCGAGCGCTGCGGGTTGAGCACGCCGTAGCGCGGGCTGAAGACCGGCTGGAACGCGCTGAACTCCTGGAGGAGCCGCTGCTGCCCGCTCTCGCCGCCGAACTGCTGCTGCAACTTCGCCACGCCGACCACCACCCGGCCGTATTCGCGCGCGTTTTGGGGCGCGACGCCGCTGAACAGCAGTCTGAGCTCAGCGGAGGGGTATTGGCCGGGATCCTTGAGCGCGTTGTCGATCTCCGTCTGGCTCACCTGCACGTTGTAACGCGCCATGAGCTGCCTGAACGCGCTGACCTCAACCATGTTGCGCAGCACGAGCTGGCTGGCCGACGTGCCTTGCAGCGCGGCCTGTTCCAGAGTGGTGCCGGCGAGGGCGGCCTTCGTCTGCTCGTCCAGCTTGGCGTTCCTCAGCGCAGTGACGTAGACCTGTGTGTTCTCGTTCACCTGGCTTGCGGAGATGCGCTCGTTCCCGACCACGGCCGCGGCACCGGCGTGCATGGGCGAGGAGCAGGCGGTCAGCGTCATGCCCACCGCCGCGGCGGCCACAGCCACTCGTATCGACTTCACGTACGTGTCCCTTTCGACCGAAAAACCGCCGCTAGCTTACCCGTGCGGGCTCGAGGAACATCGCCTCGACCAGGTCGCCGCACCATTTGAGCAGATCGAGATCCCGCAACGGCTGCCCGCCCAGCGGCTTGGTCTTGGGTATCGGCACCAGCAACGTCTCCGCGGCCTGCTTGTAGATGGCCTTCTTGTAGAGCCGGTCCAGGCGCACCTGCTGCGACTCCCTCAACCTGGCCGGGCCGAACTTGATGTTCTGTCCCTGCAGCGTGACGTCCGTGAGCCCGGCCCGGCGGGCCTTGATCCGGAACTTGGCCACCTCCAGCAGGTTGTCCACCTCCACCGGCGGCTTGCCGTAGCGGTCGATGAGCTCCTCGCGCACCTCGTCGATGTCGCTCTCCCCGGCGATGGCCGCGATCCGCTTGTACGCCTCCAGCCGCAGCCGCTCGGAGGTGACGTAGTCGTGCGGGATGTGGGCGTTGATCGGCAGCTCGACCTTGACGTCGGGCACCTCCTCGCGCACTTCCCTGCCGTCGAGCTTGGCCTTCTGCTCCTGCACGGCCTCGGCCATCAGCCGCACGTAGAGGTCGAACCCGACGCCCGCGATGAAACCGGACTGCTCGGCGCCGAGCACGTTGCCCGCGCCGCGGATCTCCAGGTCCTTCATCGCGACGTACATGCCCGCGCCCATCTCGGTGTGCTGCGAGATGGTGGCCAGGCGCTCGTGCGCGGTCTCGGTCAGCGGCTTCTCCGGCGGATAGAGGAAGTAGGCGTACCCGCGCTCCCTGCCGCGCCCGACCCGGCCCCTGAGCTGGTGCAGCTGCGACAGGCCGTAGTTGTCGGCCCGGTCCACGATCAGCGTGTTGGCGTTGGGCACGTCGAGGCCGGACTCGACGATCGTGGTGGAGACCAGCAGGTCGTACTCCCGCTCCCAGAAACCCACCATGATCTTCTCGAGCTGGTGCTCGTTCATCTGTCCGTGCGCCACCGCGATGCGGGCCTCGGGGACCAGCTCACGCAGCCGCGCGGCGACCCTGTTGATCGAGGCCACCCGGTTGTGCACGAAGAAGATCTGGCCGTCGCGCATCAGCTCGCGCCTGATCGCCGCGCCGATCTGCTTCTCCTCGTACGGCCCCACGAACGTGAGGATCGGGTGCCGCTCCTCCGGCGGCGTGAGGATCGTCGACATCTCGCGGATGCCGGTCAGGCCCATCTCCAGCGTGCGCGGGATCGGCGTGGCCGACATGGCCAGCACGTCCACCTGCGTGCGCAGGTGCTTCATGGCCTCCTTGTGCTCGACGCCGAACCGCTGCTCCTCGTCGATGATGATCAGGCCCAGGTCCTTGAAGCGCACCTCGGGGCTGAGCAGCCGGTGCGTGCCGATCACCACGTCCACCGCGCCCGACCTGAGCCCTTCCAGGGTGCCCTTGACCTCACCGTCGGTCTGGAAGCGGGAGACCGGCTTGAGCGTGACGGGGAAGCTGGAGAACCGCTCGGTGAACGTCGACATGTGCTGCTGCACCAGCAGCGTCGTCGGCACCAGCACCGCGACCTGCTTGCCGTCCTGCACGGCCTTGAACGCCGCCCGCACCGCGATCTCGGTCTTGCCGTAGCCCACGTCGCCGCAGATCAGCCGGTCCATCGGCACGCCGCGCTCCATGTCGCGCTTGACCTCGTCGATGGCCGCGAGCTGGTCGCCGGTCTCGGCGTAGGGGAAGGCGTCCTCCATCTCCCGCTGCCACGGCGAGTCGTCGGCGAACGGGTGGCCGGGCGAGGCCATGCGGGCCGAGTAGAGCCTGATCAGCTCGCCGGCGATCTCCTTGACCGCCTTCTTCGCCCGGGACTTGGCCTTGGCCCAGTCGGTGCCGCCCATGCGGTTGAGCGTGGGCGCCTCGCCGCCGACGTAGCGGGTGACCTCGTCGAGCTGGTCGGTGGGCACGTAGAGGCGGTCGCCCTTGGCGTATTCGATGACCAGGTATTCGCGGGTGGCGCCCTGCACCGTGCGCTGCACCATCTCGACGTAGCGGCCCACGCCGTGCTGCTCGTGCACCACGTGGTCGCCGACCTTGAGCTGGAGCGGATCGACCATGTTGCGGCGGCGCGAGGGCAGACGCCGCATGTCCTTGGTGGACGCCTTCTGCCCGACCAGGTCCAGGTGAGTGAGCACGGCCAGGCTGGGCGTGACGAACCCGTGCTCGATCAGGCCGGTCGTCACGTGCACGACCTTGGGCTCGGGCGCCTTGTCCAGGAACTGCTGGAGCCTGGCCGGCACGTCCACGCCCTTGAGCAGCTCCACCATGCGCTCGGCGGGCCCGTGGCCCTCGCTGAGCAGGACGACCGCCTTCTCGTCGGCGAGCCAGCCCTTGATGTCGGCCAGCGCCTTGGCCGTGTCGCCGCGGTAGGCCTCGCAGTCCTGCGCGTCCAGCTCCACCCCGCCGCCGAAGGGCGCCATCGTCCACCACGGCTGCCCGAGCGCGTCGGCGTGGTCGCGGATCTCCTCCAGCGAGCGGAACGCAGCCGCGCCCAGGTCGATCGGCGCCTCGCCGCCGGCCGCCGCGTTGATCCAGGAGGCCTCCAGGAACTCCTGCGAGGTGCGTACGAGCTCCTCGGCCCGTCCCCTGATCCGCTCGGGATCGCAGACGAACACGCCCGACCTGACCGGCAGGTGGTCGAGCAGCAGGTCCATCTCCCCGGCCAGCACGGGCGCGAACGCCTCCATGCCCTCCACGGGCGTGCCGTCGGCGAGCTGGTCGAGCACCTCGGCCAGCGCAGGGTGCTCCTCGGCAAGCTCCCGTGCCTTGGCCCTGACCTCGTCGGTCAGCAGCAGCTCACGGCACGGCGGCGCGAACAGCCCGTCCTCGGCCGCCTCCAGCGAGCGCTGGTCGGCCACCTTGAACCAGCGGATCTCCTCGACCGTGTCGCCCCAGAACTCCAGCCGCAGCGGATGCTCCTCGGTCGGCGGGAACACGTCGAGCAGCCCGCCGCGCACGGCCACCTCGCCGCGCTTCTCCACCATGTCCACCCGGTGGTAACCGTTGGTGACGAGCCGGTCCACGACGCCTTCGAGGTCGGCGTCGTCACCCGCGCGCAACCTGATCGGCTCCAGGTCGCCCAGGCCCTTCACGATCGGCTGCAGCAGCGCCCTGACCGGCGTCACGATCACGCTGAGCGGCCCGGCCGCGGTGTCGCCCTTGACCGGGTGGGCGAGCCTCCTGAGCACGGCCAGCCGCTGCCCCACGGTGTCGCTGCGCGGCGAGAGCCGCTCGTGCGGCAGCGTCTCCCACGCCGGGAACACCGCCACGGAGTTGGGCTCGATCAGGCTGGTCAGCGCCGAGGCGAGGTCTTCGGCCTCACGCCCGGTCGCGGTGATCGCGAGCACGGTCCGCTGGTCGTGCGCGGCCAGCGCCGCCACGCCGAACGGCCGCAGCGCGGACGGCGCGATCAGAGAGACGTCGCCGCCCTCTTCGAGCGCGGCGGTCAGTTTCGGGTCAGCACGAACAAGGTCAAGCAGTCCGGAAAGACTCATCAGATACGCCCACAGCCCCAGAAAGCGGCAACACGACTACCCCCGGCCGTCTCAGGTCGCGGGGGTCCTCTTCAAGGGTACTCGCCGCGGACATCAGCCGACTCTGTAACCAGGCACTGAGGGCCAGCGGACGGTCAGGACGGTGGAAGCCTCCTCCGCCCGCCACGAATGGTCGACGCCCTTACCCCACACCACGTAGTCGCCCGGCTCAGCCAGCAGCACGCTGCGGCCCGGCAGCTCGACCCGGAACCTGCCGCTGATCAACACAAGCAGAGCGGTTCGTTCCTCGCCCATGACCCACTGCACCCGCTCGTCACCCGCCGGATGCACGCCCCACTTGATCTCGACCTCGTCACTGTGCCGGGGATCGCCTGGGGGCTTGAAGTGTCCGAGCAGCCATCCGCGGTCGCCGGCCGCGTCCGAGCCCGCGTTCCCCACATAGATGTGATCGCTCACAGACCAGGACGCTAGCAGGGAAATGCCTTACTGATACCGATCGAGTGACTACTGTAGGTGACATGTCTGAGGTGCGAACTGTCGCCCAGCGGGGCGATCTCTTCGAGCAACGGCTCCGCGAGCACTGGACCAGCCAGCTCTGCAGACGACTCGACGTGCTGGTCGCGGGCTGCGCCCACGACGAGCCGCTGAGGCTGGAGCGGGTCGAGACCAGGGCCACCGGCGTCGACGAGGACCACCCCGCGATCAGGGCCATGCTGGACGAGCGACCCGACCTGGTCACGTGGTCGCTGGGCGACCTGCGCGGCGTGCCGCTGCCGCCCAGGTCCTACGACGTGATCCAGCTGTCGTTCCTGCTGGAGCGGGTCAGGCACGCCGAGCTCGTCTTCGACCGCCTCCTGCGGGCCCTGCGCCCGGGCGGGCTGGTGCTGCTGCGCATGCGCGACCGCAGGTCCGCCTACGGCCTGCTCGACAGGATCACCCCGACGTGGCTGCGCCACCTGCTGTGGCGCCCGCTCGTCATCCCGGGCACGCCGGGGCCGCTGCCGAAGGTGTACGAGCCGCTGGTGTCGAGCGACGGCATGTACGCGTTCTGTCTCAGCCGCGGCCTCATGATCACCGACGACGAGCGGAACGTCAGCGGCCCGGCCCGCGAGAGCCGGTTCGCCGGCGCGGCGGTCAGAGCCGTCTCGAAGTTGACCAGCGGCCGCTACCCTGCCTCTCACGACGAGATCACCATGGTGATCAGGAAGCCGCAGCACCACTTCGCCCGGGTCATCTAGCGACACACCGGCGGCAGTGGGTAGACTCGCTTCCTACAATTCTCTACCAATTCAATCGGAATAGTTGGGATGCAGGAACCGTGGAGTGGACCCCCGAGCCGCACGAGCTGGCCGACCTCGAGCTGCTGCTTTCCGGGGCGTTCGACCCGCTGACCGGGTTCCTGGGCCACGACGATCTCCACGCGGTCCACGAGAGCGGCACGCTCGCCGACGGTACCCCCTGGCCCGCGCCCGTCACACTTCATCTGCCGGTCGAGGTCTCCCCCGGCGACGAGGTCACGCTGCTGGACCCCGAGGGCCTGCCGCTGGCCGTGCTCACGGTGACCGCGCAGGAGCCCGACGGCTTGACCAGCGGGCCCGTCAAGGCTCTCGGTGCACCGGAGCACGGGCCGTTCGCGCGCCTGCGGCGTACCCCGGCGGAGGTGAAGGAAGAGCTCGGCGGACGCCCCGCACTCGCCGTCACCATGCGGGGCCCACTCGACGACCTCTCCGAGATCGTCGACACCGCGAAGGAACTCGACGCGGTGATCATGCTTCTCCCCCTCTCGTACGGCGAGCCCGGCCCCGCGATCGTCCGCGCCGCGCTCCGTGCCAAGGACCAGCTCCCCGACGGCACCATCGTCGTCTCCGTGCCGCTGGCGCCGCGCGCCGAGCCCGAGATCGACCTGGAGCTGCGCGAGCACGTCGCCACCGCCTACGGCGCGACCGAGCACCTCGCCGGGCCCGAGCCGGTGAGCATCCCCGGGCCGCCGCACCGGCGCGGGCTCGTGGTCTTCTTCACCGGCCTGTCGGGCTCGGGCAAGTCCACGATCGCCCGTGGCCTGCGTGACGCGCTGCTGGAGCTCGGCACCCGCACGGTGACCTACCTTGACGGCGACGTGGTCCGGCAGCTGCTGTCCAAGGGCCTGACGTTCTCCAAGAGCGACCGCGACCTCAACATCCGGCGCATCGGCTTCGTGGCCGCCGAAGCCGCGCGGCACGGCGGGCTGGCCATCTGCGCCCCCATTGCCCCCTACGCGGCCACCCGCGCGGAGGTGCGCGAGATGGTGGAGTCGGTCGGCGCCGACTTCCTGCTCGTGCACGTCGCGACGCCGCTGGAGGAATGCGAGCGGCGCGACCGCAAGGGCCTGTACGCCAAGGCCCGCGCGGGCCTCATCCCCGAGTTCACCGGCATCTCCGACCCCTACGAGGAACCGGACGACGCCGACCTGGTGATCGACACCACGCATATGACGATCGACGCGGCGGTCTCCCAGGTGCTGGGGACGCTGCGGTCTGGAGGCTGGATCCGTTGATCGACTTCCCCCTGATCACCGGCTCCTTTCTCGTCGCGATTGTGGTCGGGCTGACCGGCATGGGCGGCGGGGCGCTGATGACCCCGATGATGATGTTGTTCTTCAACGTGCCGCCGCTCGCCGCCGTCTCCAGCGACCTGGTGGCCTCGGCCGTGATGAAGCCGGTGGGCAGCGTCGTGCACCTGCGACGCGGCACGGTCAACCTGCGTCTGGTGGGCTGGCTGTGCGCGGGGTCGGTGCCGGCCGCGTTCTGCGGGGTGTTCCTGGCGCGGGCGTTCGCGGTCAGCGACGCGGTCAAGTACGCCCTGGGCGTGGCGCTCTTGCTGGCCGTCGCGGGGATGGCGATCAAGGCGTGGCTCGGCACGCGGGGCGGGACGTCGAGCGCCCACAACATCGTCGTGCGCCCGATTCCGACCCTACTGGTCGGTATGGTAGGCGGACTGGTGGTCGGTGTCTCCTCCGTCGGCTCGGGATCGCTGATCATCGTGGCCCTGCTCGTGCTCTACCCGGCGCTCAAGGCCAACCAGCTCGTCGGCACCGACCTGGTGCAGGCGGTGCCGCTGGTCACCTCGGCCGCGCTCGGCCACCTGCTGTTCGGTGACTTCCAGATGGACCTCACGGTGTCGCTGCTCATCGGCTCGATCCCGGGTGTCTACCTCGGCGCCAGGATCTCCTCACGCGCCCCGGGCGGGCTGATCAGGGCCTTGCTGGCGATCGTGTTGCTCGCCTCGGCGCTCAAGCTGCTCGACGCGAGCAACACGCTCACTGTCTGGGCGCTCGTGGTGGCCGGCGCGATCATCCTCGCGGGCTGGAGATGGCGGAGCTCCTCCGTTATGGGCGCGGCACGGGAGTCGAGCGGAAGTACCGATCACGCGCGAGCCGGGTGAAGGCCCGGTCGGCTTCACCGTTGGAGTCGAAGCTGGTGTCGCCGCGCGGCGCCCGCGGCGAGTCGAAGTAAAGCAGCGCCTTGATCTGGGGATACCGCTTGACCTGCCGCCGCACCGACTCGAAGAACTGCCGCTTGAACCCGGGGTCCCTGGACCGCTCGAACACCCCCCACTCGGCCACCATGACCGGCTTGCCGGGGAAGCGCATCTGCATCCACCGGTAGAAGCCCGGCCACTGCGCGTATTCCTCGCGGGTCTTGTTGACCAGCCCGTCGAAGCTCTGGACCCGGTCGTCGGCGTAGGGATCCATGGCCACCCAGTCCACCACGTCGTCGCCCGGATAGAGCTCCTCGAACCAGGGCTCGGCCGCCCAGTTGGGCGCCCCCATGTACGTCATGACCATGACGGCGTTCCGAACCCCTTGCTCGCGCAGCCTGAGCACGATGTGCCGGTACATCGCGGCATAGTCGGCGGCCCGCATGCCCGACCCGGACGAGGCGTCCACGTCATTCTCCGGCTCGTGGTGGAGGGTGAGGAAGAACCGCTCGGGGAACGTGCTCCTGAGATGTCCGGCCAGCCGGTCGATCCTGCCGTCCAGCGCCCCGTCGGCGATCTCCGCCCAGGTGTGGTCGAACGACGGCTTCCAGTTGATCATGAGCAGGCGCGGCCGCGCCGGATCGCGGGCCAGCCTGACCTCGGCTTCGGTGGGGAACAACTCGCTGCCCCGGTGGTAGACGTGCAGCACGTCCGCGGCGGCGCCCATGCGGGTCTCGGCGCCGCGCAGCGCCTGCTCGACCGGTGCGCCGGTGAAGACCTCGGGCGCCAGGCCCCACCACGCGCCGCACGACGGGATGAGCCGGGCGGTGGCCGTGCAGGCCGGCGCACCCGCGATCTTGTCCTTGACGGGCGCGGTCGCCGGCGCCCGGGCGTCGGAGCCCTCGGCACCCGAGCAGGCGGCAAGTGCCGCGACCACGACGAGCCCGGTTGTTCTGGTGGTAATTCCCCGTAGCAGCAAAGCCGTTCAACCCCCTTGTCGAAGGACCCCCGCCTTGTCACACCTGAACCTTGCCATGTCATTGCCGCCTGCGGGGAAGTCTTCGCAGTTCACGCTGGGTAATATCGCGCCCGGTTTTTCCGGCTATTTCAATTTATTGCGTCCCTTCTTTCCTGCCGTACAGGAGAAAATCTTGGGGTATTCGACCGGGGTCTGATCGTCCGGCCTATAGTGGGCGCACGCCTCGACATGTGACGCAGAGTCGTCGGCCGACGACAATACGCACACCCTTCCAGGAGACCTCCCCCATGAGCCAGTCGCCGGACGTCCAGGCCCGCCGCCCCGGCGCCGACCTGGACGAGCATCTCTCGCTGCTGCGCAGGCGGTGGCTGCTGCTCGTGGGCTGCGTGGTGTTCGGCGGCACGGCCGGGCTCGCGCTGATGCGCCTCACCCCGCCCGCCTACACCGCCGTCACGCAGGTGCACGTCATGCCGGTCGGGCCGCAGGAGCCGGGCAACCCGGTGACCGCCCGCCAGCGCGAGCCGCTCAACCTCGACACCGAGGCTCAGGTCGCGCAGTCGGCCGTCGTCGCCACCCGCGCCGCGCAGGCGCTGGGGGTCGAGAAGGCCGAGCCCGCCGTGGTCTCGGTGCCGCCGAACTCGGCGGTCCTGTGGATCTCCGTCACCGCCCCCGAGCCCCGCGTCTCCGCCGCCCAGTCCCATGCGTACGCCGAGGCCTACCTCGCGCACCGGCGCGAGAGCACGCTGGACGCGCTCGCCGCGCAGCAGCAGGCGGTGCTGGCCAAGCTCAAGCAGGTCGACGCCGGCATCGACGCGGGCATCAAGGAGCTCGGCCAACTGCCCAAGGGCAGCCCCGAGCGGGCGATCGCGCTGCAGCGGCAGGGCGTGCTCAACCGGCAGGCCGCCAGCCTCGCGCTCAAGCACGACGCGTTGCGCACGGTCGCGGTGACGCCCGGCGCGATCATCAGCCGGGCCGCGCCGCCTGCCGCGCCCAGTTCGCCCAGCCTGCCGCTCTACCTCGGCACCGGACTGATGGCAGGGCTTCTGACCGGCTCCGCCGCCGCATACGCCCGCGACCGCCTCGACACCCGGCTGCGTACGGCCGCCGACGTCGAGCGGCTGACCGGCCTGCCCGTGCTGGGCGACCTCTCCGACCCCCGCGAGCACGGTGTGGCGCACGATCTGGCCTGCGCCGTGGTCGCCGCGTGCCCCGGCAAACGGCTGCTGATCAAGACGCTGCCTGCCGACCTCGGCGCCTCGTTCGCCGCGGAGCCGTTGGAGGTCCGCGCGCCGCTGTCGGTGCTCGACGGCTCCGACGTGCGCGACCTGGCCAGGGCCGACGCGGCCCTGCTGCTCGTGGGGCTCGGCCGGGTCACCGCGCAGCAGGTCACGGCCGCCGCGAGCCGGTTGAGCCGGCACGACGTGCCGATCATCGGCGTGGTGACGGCCGCCGACGCGGTGCCGTCGTTCGTTCCGCTGCTGGAGCCGCGCCCGCACACGCCGCTGGGCAAGCTCGTCGCCACCGGCGAGTTCGGGGTGAGCGTGTCGGCGGAGACCACGCCCATGCAGGCGCTGCGCCAGCCCCGCCCCGGCCAGCCGACGTGAGGGGGCCCGCCTGGCCCATCGCGGCGTTGCTGGTCGGCTACCCGCTCTGGTGGGCGCTCGGGTTCGGCGGCCTGTCGGTGGTCGTCCTGGCCGTGCCGATGGCGGTGCTGTTGTGGCGACGCCGCCCCATCAGGGTGCCGCCCGGGTTCGGGCTGTGGTTGTTGCTGATCGCCGGCTACCTGGTGAGCGCGATCATGCTCGCCGAGACGCCGCCGGGCACGTACGGCGAGCTCGGCCCCGGCCGGATCGTCGGCTACGCCATGCGGCTGGCGCTGTACGCGGCCGTCCTGATCATGGTGCTCTACCTCGGCAACCTGACCGAGCGCGAGCTGCCGCAACTGCGCCTGGTGCGCATGCTCGGCGTGCTGTTCGTCACGACGGTCGCGGGCGGGCTGCTCGGCGTCTTCCTGCCCGGGTTCTCCTACACCTCGCCGGTCGAGTGGCTGCTGCCGCGGTGGCTGGGCGACAACCCGTTCGTCCAGAACCTGATCCATCCCACGGCCGCCCAGACGCAGAAGGTGCTCGGCTACGCCATGCCCAGGCCGGAGGCTCCGTTCGAATGGGCGAACGCGTGGGGCAGCAACGTGTCGGTCCTGCTGATCTGGGCCGTGGTCGGCTGGTGGGTCTACGGCGGGCCGCGGCACAAGCTCTTCGTGGCCGCCGCGATCGCCCTGGCCGCGATCCCCATCGTCTACTCGCTCAACCGCGGCCTGTGGATCGGTCTCGGCCTGGCGGTCGTTTACCTGATCGTCCGGGTCGGCGGACGCACCAGGGTGGCGTTGTGCGGGGCCGTGGCGGCGGCCGCGCTGGCCTTCGCGCTCAGCCCGCTCGCGGCGCTCGTGGCGCAGCGGCTGGACAAACCACACTCGAACGACATCAGGGCCTTCACCGTGACCGCCACCCTCGCCGCCGCCCAGCACTCGCCGGTGATCGGCTACGGCAACACCCGCAACGCGACGGGCAACCACCGCACGATCACCACGGGCCGTACCGAGTGGTGCACGACGTGCGGGCACCCGCCGCTCGGCAGCGACGGGCAACTCTGGCTGCTGATCATTACGCAGGGGTTCACGGGGGCGGCTCTGTACGTCGCGTTCTTCCTCGGCGCGATCCGCCGCCACTGGTCCGACCGCAGCCCCATCGGGCTCGCGGGGGTCCTCGTGATGGGGCTGGTGCTGGTCTACATGTTCGTCTACGACGGCCTGGTCACGCCGCTCGGCCTCTACCTCATCTCCTTCGCCCTTCTTTGGAGGAACGCATGAGTGATGCGACCGCCCGCCTCGGCTACCTCTCCGAGACCGTCCGGCTGCTCTATCCGGGGCCCGGCTCGCCCCGGGCGTACACCCTGCTGCCGCACGCCGCCGTGCCCCGGCGGCTGGCGCCGCGCCGGTGGTGGCACCTGTGGTCCGAGGTCGTGGTTCCGGGCGGGGGATCGATCACGGCGCATCTGAGCAAGGTCTTCGGCCGGCCGGTGGAGACCGTCCTCCACGTACGTCCCGCGCTGCGGGCCAACCGCAAGCCGATCCTGGAGGCCCGCTCCGGCGGCCGGCCGCTCGCGTTCGTGAAGATCGGCGACAGCCCCCGCGCACGCGACCTGATCGCCTCCGAGGCCGCGGCGCTGCGCAGGCTGGCGGGGCTGGGGCTGAGGACCGTGATCCCGCCCGCGGTGCTCCACCACGGCGACTGGCGCGGGCTGGCGGTGCTGGCGCTGTCGCCGCTGCCGGTGCGGCGCCGCCGCGTGCCCCGGCCGCTGCTGCTGGCCGCGATCGAGGAGATCGCACGCACCGGCGGTCCCAGCCCGGCCTGGCACGGGGACTTCGCGCCGTGGAACGTGTGCCCGGCGCCCGGCGGGCGGCTGCTCGTGTGGGACTGGGAACGCTACGAGCTCGGCGTGCCCTACGGGTTCGACGCCGTGCACCACTTCTTCCAGCGGGCGCTGCGCAGGATGGATCCGCCAACCGCCGCCCGGGCGTGCGTGGCGCGGGCGGCACGCGAGCTGGCCCCTCTGGGGCTGTCGGCGGCCACGGCCAGGCAGACCGCGCTGCGTTACCTCATCGCGCTGGCCGACCGGCACGCCGCGGACGGGCACGCGCCGCTCGGGCCGCCGCAGACGTGGCTCAACCCGGCCGTCGACCACGAGGAGCTGCTGACATGAGGACCACCAAGCGGTCCGCGCTGTCGCTGTCGCGGGGCGCGGGCAGGCTCACGTCCAGCGCACGGGTGCTGCCGTCGTTCCTGATCACGGGGGCGCAGCGGTGCGGCACCACGTCCCTGTACCGGGCGCTCGCACAACATCCGCTGCTGCTCAAGCCGGTGCTGCACAAGGGCGTGCACTACTTCGACGTCGCCTACTGGCACGGGCTGTCCTGGTATCAGGCGCACTTTCCGCTGCGGGTGGGGGCGACGCTGGTCGGACGCCGGTACGGCGGCCTGCCCCTCGCGTTCGAGTCGTCGCCCTATTACCTGTTCCATCCGCTGGCCGGGGAGCGGATAGCGGCCGATCTGCCCGACGTGAAGCTGATCGTCCTGGTCCGCGATCCGGTGGAGCGGGCCTGCTCGGCCCACGCCCACGAGCTGGCCAGGGGGTTCGAGACGGAGTCACACCTCGAGTACGCGATCGAGCTGGAGGAAGGACGGCTGGCGGGGGCAGAGGCGCTGCTGCGCGCGTCGCCGTACGCCCTGCACCACTCGCACCGGCACCACGCGTACGTGGCCCGAGGCCGCTACGCCGATCAGCTCGACCGGCTGGAGCCGCTGATCGGGCGGGACCGGATGCTGGTGCTGGACAGCCATCGGTTCTTCCGGCACCCCGAGCAGGTCTACGACCGGGTGCTGGAGTTCCTGGGGGTGCCGCATCTGGGGTATCCGGTGTTCGAGCAGCACAACGGGCGGGCCTTGCCGCGGCCGGTGCCCCATGTGCTCGGGCGGGCGCTGCGGGAGCACTTCGAGCCGTACGACGCGCGGCTGGTGCGGTGGCTGGGCGAGGAGCCGTCGTGGCGGCGCTGACCCAGGGCCCAGTCGAGGGGCAGGTCGAAGGGCCGGGGCGGGCCGGGATCGCGGGGGTCACGGCGGCGGCCTTCTCCGCCTTGGCGCAGTTCGTGCTGGTGATGGTCGTGACCAGGGCGTTCACGGCCGCTGAGGCCGGGGGCTTCTTCGCGGCGACCGCCTTGGTGCTCATGGCGGCGGGGATCGCCAAGCTGGATGCGGGCAACGGGCTCGTGTACTTCATCGCCCGCGCGGAGACGTACGGCTATCTCGGCATTTCCGGATATATCAGGGCGGCGCTCGTGCCCTGTGCGGTGGCGGCGGGCGCCGCGGCGGTGGTGTTGTACCCCCAGGTGGGGGTGGTGGCGGCGGTCGTGCCGGTCGTGGTGCTGGGTGATGTGCTGCTGGCCGCCACCCGCGGCTTCGGGGCCATGCGCCCGACCGTGCTCCTGGACGGGATGGTGCTGCCGGCCGCCCAGCTGGTCCTGGTCGCCGGGGTGGCCGTGGCCGGGGCGGTCGAGTGGTTGCCGGTGGCCTGGGCCCTGCCCTACGTGCCGGTGCTGGTCCTGGCCGCGGCCGGGGTGCGGGGGCGGGCGCCGCGGAGCCCGTACCTGGCGGGGACGGGGCGGGATCTGTGGCGCCACACGGCTCCCCGGTCGGTGGCGGGGGCGGTCCAGGCGGTGTTCCAGCGGGTGGACATCGTGGTCGTCGCGCTGCTCGCGGGGCCTGCGCAGGCTGCCGTCTACACGGCGGCCACACGGTTCAAGGTCGTCGGGCAGCTGGCGAACCAAGGGCTCGCGCAGGCCGTACAGGCTCGGCTGGTCGGCGCGCTCGCGAGCGGGGAGCCTGCGCGGGCCCGGGAGCTCTACCAGGCCGCGACCATCTGGCTGGTCCTGCTGACGTGGCCGGTGTGGCTCGGCTACGCCGCGCTGGCGCCGTGGCTGCTGCGGCTGTTCGGCCCCTCGTACGGGTCGGCTGCGCCGGTGGCGCTGGTGCTGGCCGGGACGATGATGGTGGCCACGGCCTGCGGGATGGTGGACGTCGTGCTCACCGCCGCCGGGCATACCTGGACGAGCCTCCTCAACCTGCTGGCTGCCGTCGCATGCACGCTGGTGCTGGACCTGGCGCTCATCCCCACCCATGGGGCGCTCGGCGCGGTCGCCGGCTGGTCGGGCGGCGTGCTCGTCAAGAACCTGCTCCCGCTGTGGCAGCTCCACCGCCGCTACGGGCTGCACCCGTTCGGCCGTCACACCCTGGCGGCGCTGCGGTCGCGTACATGGGCGGCGGCATGAGCGCGCCCGTCCTGGTTACCGGGCTCCCGCGCAGCGGCACCAGCTGGACGGGCAAGATGCTCACGGCCGGCGGCGACCTCGTCTACGTGAACGAGCCGCTCAACCCGCAACACCCGCCCGGCCGCTGCCCGGGAGTGCTCAGGGCCGAGGTGACCCACCGGTTCCAGTACATCTGCGACGACAACGCCGGTGCTTGGCTTCCGGCCTTCCGGGATACGGTCGCCCTGCGCTACCACTGGCTGGCCGAGCTGCGCGCGAACCGCTCGCCTTACGACCTGGCGCGCCTGCTCCGCTACGGGACCGCTTTCGCGCTGGGCCGCCTGGCGGGGCGGCGCGCGTTGCTCGACGACCCGTTCGCGGTGCTGAGCGCGGGGTGGTTCGCCCGGCGGCTGGGGTGCCGGGTGGTCGCGCTGGTGCGGGATCCGGTCTCGTTCGCGGCCAGCTGGCAGCGGCTGGGGTGGACGATCGACGTCCGTGAGCTGCTGGAGCAGCCGCTGCTGGTCCGCGACCATCCGGAGGTGCTGGAGCTGCGTGCCCTCGTCGGCTCCGACGACCGCATCGCCACGGCCGCCGCGCTGTGGCGGGTCGCCCACGCGATCCTGACCCGGACGCCCGGCGTCCTCGTCACCTCGTACGAGTCGCTGGCCGCCGACCCGATCGCCGGGTTCCGGCGCCTGTACGCCTACGCGGATCTGCCCTGGACGCCTGCCGCCGCGCGTCGCATCGCCAGGGCGTGCATGGGGGGCTCCGGGCGGGTCGCCGGTGCTTTCGCCTGGTCGGGCCTGTCGCGCACGGCGTACCGGCGCATGGACTCGCGCCGTGCGCTCGACGGGGCCGCCCGCGGCCTTGGCGAGGAAGAGGCGGCGCGCGTCCGCGCCCTCACGTCCGGGCTGGATCGGCTCTTCTCCTGAGGCGGGTCGCCAGGCAGCGGCCCAGCAGCCGCGCCGCGAACGGCAGATCCTCGACCAGGTAGCGGCGTGCCAGCCGGCCCGGCTCGCCGGCCAGCCGGAACGCCCACTCCAGCCCGGTCTGCCGCATCCATCCCGGCGCTCTCGACACCGTGCCCGCTGCGAAGGCGATCGCCGCCCCGCATCCGAGGAACCATGCCTCCGGCAGCTCTTTTCGCAGGTCCACGATGAGCCGGTCCTGCCGCGGGAAGCCCAGACCGACGAAGACGAGCCGCGGCTGCGCTGCGACGAGCCTGCGCCGTACGAGCTCGCGTCCCTCCGGGGTGGCGTCGAAGCCGTAGGGCGGCGCGTGCGAGCCGCAGACCCGTAGCCGTGGATAGCGGATCCTGAGCTCGCCGACGGCTCGCTGCGGGACGTCTGGGGGGCCGCCGCCGAGCACGTACACGGGCCAGCCTCGGCGGGCGGCCAGCTCGGTGAGCGCCCAGAGGAGGTCGGCTCCGGTGACGCGCTCGGGCAGCGGCGTGCCCAGCAGCCGGGCCGCCCACACCAACGGCATCCCGTCGGGCACCACCAGCTCGGCCGAGCACACCAGGTCCTTCAGCTCGGGGCAGGCGGCGGCGATCCGGCAAATGTCGACGTTGGGGGTGACGATCCGGCCGCCTCTGCCGGCCTCCAGCTCGCCGGCCACCCGCTGCACCACCTGCTCCTCGGTGAGCGCATCCACCCCGACCCCACCCACCCGCACTCGCCCGCCGACGGTGCCCTTGCCGCGCATGGTGCCGGACCCGGGCACGTCGGGCACGTCGGGCACGTCGGGCATGGTGCCGGACCCGGGCGCACCCTCGCCCGCCACCGCGCCGGATCCCGAAGCCGACGAAGGGGCTGGGGTCGATGGCCCGATCCCTGTGTACGGCGAGGTCAAATCCCGTGTCCCCGGTTGTGCAACATCGACAGCACGGTCGGCGCCGAGACGAGGCCGGCGGCCACCGCCAGGGCGATCGGCGCCCGTGGCTCGGCGGCCCGGGCCGCGAACGTGCGCAGGGCCCAGCGCGCGGCCTCGCGCCGGCGTCCCAAGGCGGCGTGGCTGAAGGCCAGCTGGCCGTAGACCCGTGCCGCGCCGCGCGGGTCCACGGCCAGTTCGGGGTACCGGGCGAGCATCCAGTCGAGCCCGGCAATGCGGTCCGCCCAGCGGGCGACGTAGTGGGACCCGCCCCAGCGCACCTGCACAAGCGGCCGGTCGACGTGCGCGATCGGCCGCCGCTTGGCCGCTCGCAGCGCCAGATCCCAGTCCTCGTTCTGTCCGGCGGGCGCGCTCTCGTCGACCCACAGCGCGCCACGCACGAACAGGAACGTCGATGAGTGGACCATCACCATGCGCGACCGCAGAAGATCCTCTGCGGTGATGGACTCGGCGCCGGCGAGCCGGGCCACGCGGCGGTGGCCGTAGGCGACCTCGATGCCGCAGCTGGCGAACTCACCACCGGCGTCCCGCAGCGCGCGCACTTGGGCCGTGAGCTTGCCCGGCAGCCAGACGTCGTCGTCGTCGCAGAAGGCCACGAGATCGGTGTCACAGGCGGCGATGCCGGTGTTACGGGCACCCGGGAGGCCTGGGGTGCGCGTGTTCGGCAGGACGACAACCGCCGCATCGCCACGCGCCAACCCCAGAGTCGCCGCGTCCACAGACGCCACCCCAGGAGCCGCCCGGCCCGCAGCCGCCACATCAAGTCCCGCCGTACCCACAGCCGCCACACCAAGCCCCGCCGCGCCCGAAGACGCCACATCAGGAGCCGTCGCGTCCGCAGGCGCCACACCTTGTGTCGTCGTGGTGTCCGACACGACGACCAGCGCCAGCTCCCCCTCATAGTCCTGAGCCAGCACGGCCTCAACGGCCTCGCGCAACGGCCCGGGACGGTCGCCGCGCGTGGGGATCACCACGCCCACGGATGGCAGCCGCGTCACCCCGCCGCCCTCCCGTACCCGTATCTGGCCCTGAGCGGCCACGTCAGCGCGTTGACCACCCGCCGGTCACCATCGCCCAGCCCCGTCGCCCAGGAGTCGTCTCGCCGCAGCTCCACCCACCCCACGTGGAACCGCATCGGATTGCCGGACACCGTGTGCGACGGCCCCAGCCAGACGGCGTGGCCGTCGACGAACGGGAGCTCGGGGACGCCGGACAGCCCGAGCTCGCGGACCAGCCCCGTGAGCGTGCGCTCAGGGGCGGCGAGCAGATCCTCGTAGCGGACCGTCGTCACGCGGGCCCCGCGCCGCGCGAGCAGCTCCAGCGCGGCATTCTGCGCGCTCCACTGCAGCGCCGTGCGGGCGGGCCCCCAGCGGGTCATCGGCTGCCCGTCTTCAGGCCGCGCCACGGTCTTGCCCCAGGAGTAGGCGACGGCACGCGGATCCCTGACCACATGGACCACGTGGACGTCCACGCCGCTCGTCACCAGACACCAGGCGAGGGAGGCGTGCTTGCTGGAGTCGATCACGACGCGGGCGCCGGTGGCGGCGTAAACCAGCCGGTAGGCCTGCACGTATTCGGCCAGGTCCCGGTGGGCGATGCGGACGATCCTGCGGGTGCGGTCGACCCGGCGCCTGAGCATCAGGACCCGGTTGGCCGTCACGCTCGCCCAGCCACCGAACGCACGCTCCCCCACCTGGCGCCAGAAGGCGCAGGCGGGGAAGGGCTCGCCACACCCGCAGGGTTCCATCGCCAGGACTCCCCGCTCCCACAGGTGCACTACCTCCCCAAGCGCGACCACGCCGGGCAGCTCGCCAAGGAGCCTCTCGAGCAGAGTGGTGCCACTACGGCCCAAACCGCCCAAGTAGATCACCCGGGTGGTGATAGCGCGGTCGGTCACGGAGAAGGGCTTTCGCGTCGCGAATACGGAACGCGAGAACCCTAACGCGGAGAGTAATCAGCGGGTAAGGGAAGAGCGAAAAGATCTACCGTTCAGCGGCCGTCCATGATCATGCCGGCGCCGACCGTGCTGTTCGTGGCCTCGTCCACCAGGATGAAGCCGCCCGTGAGCCGGTTACGTCCGTAGTCGTCCACGAACAGCGGCTGCGTGACGCGCAACGACACCCGCCCGATCTCGTTGAGGCCGAGCGAGGTCGCCTCCTCGTCCCGGTGCAGGGTGTTGACGTCGAGCCGGTAGTGCAGGTCGCGGACGAGGGCGCGGGCCGTACGGGTGGTGTGCTTGATGGTCAGCTTGGAGCGCGGCGTCAGCTTGACCCCGTCGCCCATCCAGCAGACCATCGCCTCCAGCTCCTGCGCCACGTTCGGCTGGTTGTTGGGCCGGGCGATCATGTCGCCGCGCGAGATGTCGAGGTCGTCCTCGAAACGCAACGTCACCGACATGGGCGGGAACGCCTCCTCCACCGGGCCGTCGAACGTGTCGATCGAGGCGATCCGCGTGGTCAGGCCCGACGGCAGGTGCACCACCTCGTCACCCGGCTTCAGCACGCCGCCCGCCACCTGCCCGGCGTAGCCGCGGTAGTCATGGAAGGCGTGCTCGGTGGCGCGCTGCGGGCGGATGACGTATTGCACGGGGAAGCGCACGTCGGTCAGGTTGCGGTCGGAGGCGATGTGCACGTTCTCCAGGTGGTGCAGCAGCGACGTGCCGAGATACCAGGGCATGTTCTCCGAGCGGGAGACCACGTTGTCGCCGTTGAGCGCGGAGATCGGGATGAACGTCAGGTCGGAGACGTTGAGCTTGGAGGCGAACGCCGTGAACTCCTCCCTGATCTCCTCGAACCGCTCCTGCGAGTAGTCCACCAGGTCCATCTTGTTGACGGCCAGCACCAGGTGCGGGACCCGCAGCAGCGAGGTCAGGAACGCGTGCCGGCGCGACTGCTCCAGCACGCCCTTGCGGGCGTCGATGAGGATGATCGCCAGGTCGGCCGTGGAGGCGCCGGTGACCATGTTGCGGGTGTACTGAATGTGCCCCGGCGTGTCCGCGATGATGAACTTCCGGCGCGGCGTCGCGAAATAGCGGTATGCCACGTCGATCGTGATGCCCTGCTCGCGCTCGGCCCGCAGCCCGTCGGTCAGCAGCGACAGGTCGGTGTATTCGGTGCCGCGGTCACGTGAGGTCCGCTCGACGGCTTCGAGCTGGTCCTCGAAGATCGCCTTGGAGTCGTAGAGCAACCGTCCGATGAGGGTGGACTTGCCGTCGTCGACGCTTCCCGCCGTGGCAAAGCGAAGAATGTCCATTTTAGAAGTAGCCCTTGAAGTAGACACAGCCGGTCCTCCAGGGTGAACCGGAACTGGTACGGACGGTCGGCATTAGAAGTAGCCCTCTCGTTTCCGGTCTTCCATGGCGGCCTCGGACGAGCGGTCGTCGGCCCTGGTGGCCCCGCGCTCGGTGATCCGGGTGACCGCGATCTCCTCGATGATCTCCTCGACCGTGGCGGCCGTGGACTGCACGGCGCCGGTGCAGGTCATGTCACCCACGGTCCGGTAACGGACGACGGCCTCGAACAGCGGCTCGTCGTCCCCGCGCTGCACCACGTCGGAGTCGGGCAGCAGCATGCCGTCACGCTCGAACACCTTGCGGGTGTGGGCGAAGTAGATGGAGGGGATCTCGATGCCCTCGCGCCTGATGTAGTCCCAGACGTCGAGCTCGGTCCAGTTGGACAGCGGGAAGACGCGGATGTGCTCGCCCTTGCGGATGCGCGCGTTGTAAAGGTTCCACAACTCGGGGCGCTGGTTCTTCGGGTCCCACTGACCGAAGTCGTCGCGGAAGGAGAACACGCGCTCCTTGGCGCGGGCCTTCTCCTCGTCGCGGCGCGCGCCGCCGAACACGGCGTCGAACTCGTGCTCCTCGATCGCGTCCAGCAGCGTGGTGGTCTGCAGCCGGTTACGCGAGGCGCGCCGCCCCGTCTCCTCCACGACCCGGCCCTGGTCGATGGAGTCCTGGACACTGGCCACGATCAGGCGCGCGCCCAGCTCCGCCGATCGGCGGTCGCGGAACTCGATGACCTCGTCGAAGTTGTGGCTGGTGTCCACATGCATGAGGGGGAACGGAATCGGCGCGGGCCAGAACGCCTTCTCCGCGATGCGGAGCATGACGATCGAGTCCTTGCCTCCGGAGAAGAGCAGACACGGACGCTCGAACTCGGCCGCCACCTCTCGCATGATGTGGATGGCCTCGGCTTCGAGCACGTCAAGCTGCGACGTGGTGTAGTCGCGCTGGAGCATGGGTGCTTCCTCCGGCGTTTCAGCGGTGCAGGTCCCGAATGCCGGCGAGCAGAGATGCCGCCAGCTCCGGTAGGGAAACCAGAATATCTGGTAGTGACGGGTCGGCTTGGTTATAGGTGAGCTGCGAGCCGTCGATTCGGCTCGCGTGGGCCCCGGCGGCCAGTGCGACGGCGACGGGCGCGGCGGAATCCCACTCATACTGGCCGCCGGCGTGCACGTATGCCTCGACCTCGCCGGTGAGCACCGCGGAGATCTTCGCCCCCGCCGAGCCGATCGGCACGAGGTCGGCGCCCGCAAGGTAGGCCAATTTCTGGACGAACTCGGGCGGCCTGGTGCGGCTGACCGCGATGCGGAAGCGGCCTCCGTCGTAAGCGGGCGGCTTGGGCGGCTCGGCGGTGCTCAGCGTGCGGCCCTGGGCGGGCAACGCCACGGCGCCCGCGGTCAGCTGCCCACGCTCCCACAACGCCACGTGCACGGCCCAGTCCGCCCGGCCCTCCTCCGCGCTTATGGTCGCGCTCCCTACGGCCCCGTCTTGGTTACGCAAGCTGCCGCTTCCGGGGCCTACTCGCCGCTCCGCGAACTCGCGCGTGCCGTCGAGGGGATCCACGATCCACACCCGGTCCGCCGCCAGCCTGCGTGGGTCGAGCCGTTCCTCGCGGGTGGCCTCCTCCGACAACACGCTGTCGGAGGGCCGCAGCCGGGCCAGGGACTCCATCAGAAAGACGTGGGAGGCCCGATCGCCTTCCGCCTTGAGCGCGGGCGCGTCGCCGAACCCCAAGCGCTCCCTTATCCGCAGCAGCCGCTCGCCCGCATCGCTCGCCAGGTCAGCGGCGAGCGCGTGGTCGTCGCGAATCGTCATCAATATGCTCCTTGCCCGCGGGCGACAGCCGACCAAGTCTTCCACAGGATCTGCAAGTCCAGCGTGAGGGACCAGTTCTCCACGTAACGCAGATCGAGACGTACGGATTCCTCCCAAGATAGGTCAGATCTACCACTGACCTGCCACAGCCCGGTCAGCCCAGGACGTACGAGGAGCCGTCTGCGCACGTCGTCACCGTAGCGCGCGACCTCCTCCGGCAACGGCGGCCTGGGCCCTACCAGCGACATGTGGCCGAGCACGACGTTGATGAGCTGGGGCAGCTCGTCGAGCGAGTGGCGGCGCATCCGCATGCCGAGCGGCGTGACGCGTGGATCGTTCCGGATCTTGAACAGCACCCCGTCACGGTCGCTGACCAAGGTGATCTTCTGCTGCTCCGAGCCGCGCCGCATGGTGCGGAACTTCAGGATCGTGAACGGTTTGCCGTCCCTGCCCACCCGGGTCTGCCTGAACAACGCGGGTCCGGGGCTCGTCATGCGCACGGCCGCCGCCAGCCCGGCCAGCACCGGCGCGAGCAGCACCAGCAGCGCGACGGCGACCAGCCGGTCGAAGACGTTCTTGATCAGCTGCCTGGCCCCGGCCAGCTCGGGATGCTCCACATGGAGGAGCGGCAGCCCGGCGGCGGGCCTGATCGTGGTGCGCGGCCCGGCCACGTCCATCAGCGCGGGGGCGACCACGAGCTCGGTGTGCGTGCGTTCCAGCCGCCAGGCCAGCCGCCGCAGCGCCTGCCCGTCCATCTCGGGGCAGGCCAGCACGGCCACGGTGTCGGCGTCGAGCTGTGCCACCGCGAGCGGCACGTCGCCGAGGTCGCCGACCACCGGCACTCCGGCCACCCACTCCCCGGGCGCGGCCACCGGCACGCAGGCCGCCACGACCTCCATGCCGTGGTAACGCTCCCTGCGGAACAACTCGACCAGCTCGGCGATCGAGGCCGCGTGACCCGCCGCGACCACCTTGCGCATGCAGGCGCCGACCGCCCTGCGCCGGTGCAGCGCGCTGCGCAACGCGTGCCTGAAGACCAGCGTGAGCAGCGTCACCAGGGGCAGCGCGAGCACGACGTAGCCGCGGGCGACGTCGGTCTTGGTCAGATAGGACCCGATGGCGGTGCCGGCGGTGAGCGCCACGCCGCACTGCAGGATCCTGCGGAACTCCTCGGAGCCGACGCCGATCAGGCGCGGCTCATAGGCCCGGTTGAGCGCCACCGCGCACGTCCACAGCACCGGCAGCGCCAAGCTGACCAGCAGGTAGGGAAGCGCGTAGGGAGTGAGCCCGCCGAAGCGCACGAAGAAGGCGACGGCGGACCCGATGCCGGCGCCGCACAGGTCGGCCGCGACGGCGCACAGGCGATAGGAGCGAATCCAGGCAGGCGTGCGGGGGCCGACTCGCCATGAGACCACATGGCCGACGGTCATGAGTCCCCCACCGCGCACGCACGCCTCCACTGTGACCATTCATGAGCGGACAGTCACCGATCGTAGCGACACGACAAGCGGAGCACCGGCGAAAGGACCTATGCGGTGATCAGCGAGGAGGGCCGGAAATGTGCAGATCAGCCCGGTGGTACTCGTTCTGCGTGGCTTCGAGGCCGCGGGCCATCAGCGATTCCACGACGTCGGCCGCCCGGTCGACGAGAAAAGGCAGGTCCTTGCGGTCGGCGGTGGCGAAGTCCCTCAGCACGAAGGTGGCGGCGTCCATGCGGCCGGGCGGGCGCCCGATGCCGAACCGGACCCGCAGGTAGTCGCGGGTGCCCAGGACCTTGGTGATCGACTTGAGACCGTTGTGGCCGTTGTCGCCGCCGCCGAGCTTGGCGCGCAATGCCCCATAGGGCACGTCGAGCTCGTCGTGCACGACGATCAGCCGGTCCGGGCCGATCTTGTAGAAGTCGGCGAGCGCCTTGACGGGCCCGCCGGACAGGTTCATGTACGTCAGCGGCTTGGCCAGGATGGCGGCACGGGTCTCGCACACCTCGGCCCGGCTCTTGTGCGCCTTGAACCGCCCGCCCGCCCTGGCGGCCAGCTCGTCGAGCACCATGAATCCGGCGTTGTGCCGGTTGCCGGCGTATTCGGGCCCCGGGTTGCCCAGTCCGGCGATCAGCCAGCGGTCCATGCGCTTCCCTTTAATCGCGAAAACGGGGCGGCCGTGTGCCGGCCGCCCCGTTCACGGTGGTTATTCGGCCGGGGCCTCGGCGGTCTCGCCCTCGGCGGCGGCCACGGCGACCTCGCCCTCGGCGGCCTCCTCCGCAGCCTCGACCGGCTTGGCGATGACCTGGAGGATGACGGTCTCGGGGCCGGCGACCAGCGTGGCGCCCTGCGGGAGCTGGAGCTGGGCGGCGGTGATGGCGGTGCCGACCTCCAGGCCCTCGACGTTGACCTCGACGCCGGTCGGGATGTGGGTGGCCTCGGCCTCCACGGCGACCTGGACGAGCTGCTGGTCGAGCAGGCCGTCGGAGTGCACGTCGCCGACGGTGGTGACCGGGATCTCGACGGTGACCTTCTCGCCGCGCTTGACCAGGAGCAGGTCGACGTGCTCGACGAAGCCCTTGATCGGGTCGCGCTGCACGCCCTTGGGCAGGGCCAGCTCGTCCACGCCGTCACCCTCGAGGCGGATCAGCACGTTGGGCGTGCGGAGCGCGAGCAGCACCTCGTGGCCGGGCAGGCTCAGGTGCTTGGGGTCGATGCCGTGCCCGTAGAGAACGGCAGGCACCTTGTTGGCGCGGCGGATCTTGCGAGCGGCGCCCTTGCCGAACACGGTGCGGGACTCGGCGGCGATACGTACTTCAGACATGCCATCTCCTAGGGATGCATCGGGGATCGGTGTGGTGCGCTCTCCCTCACCCGCCCTAGCGGAAGGCGTTACGAGCGCAACCTGTTCATTCTATAGGCGTCAGGTGTCACCCTCGAACAAGCTCGTCACCGAGCCGTCGTTGAAGATCTCGGTGATGGCCCGGGCGATGAGCGGCGCGATGGACAGGACCGTCAGCTTGTCGAACCTGCTGGCCTGCGCCAACGGCAGCGTGTTGGTGACGATGACCTCGGAGATCCTGGAGTTCTTCAGCCGATCCACGGCCGGGTCGGAGAAGACCGCGTGGGTGGCTGCGGTGATCACGTTGGTGGCGCCCTGCTCGTAGAGGGCGTCGGCGGCCTTGCAGATCGTCCCCGCGGTGTCGATCATGTCGTCGATCACCACGCAGGTGCGCCCGCGTACGTCTCCGACCACCTCGTTGACCTTCACCTGGTTGGCCACGTCGAGGTCGCGGCGCTTGTGGATGAACGCCATCGGCGTGCCAAGCGTGTCCGCCCAGCGCTCCGACAGGCGGACGCGGCCTGTGTCGGGCGAGACGACGGTGGTGTGCTCCAGGTCCAGCTTGTTCTTGAGGTAGCGCTCCAGGACCGGCATGGCGAACAGGTGGTCCACCGGCCCGTCGAAGAAGCCCTGGATCTGCGAGGTGTGCAGGTCGATCGACATGAGCCGGTCGGCCCCCGCGGTCTTGAACATGTCGGCCATCAGCCGGGCCGTGATGGGCTCGCGGCCGCGGCCCTTCTTGTCCTGGCGGGCGTAGCCGAAGAACGGCATGACCACGGTGATGCGCTTGGCGGAGGCCCGCTTCAGCGCGTCGACCATGATGAGCTGTTCCATGATCCACTTGTTGATGGGCCCGGTGTGGCTCTGGATCACGAAGGCGTCGCAGCCGCGTACGGACTCCATGAAGCGGACGTAGATCTCGCCGTTGGCGAAATCGACCAGCTTGGTCGGAGTGAGTGAGACGCCGACGTGCCGGGCGACCTCCTCCGCCAGCTCCGGGTGGGCCCGCCCGGAGAAGAGCATGAGGTTCTTCTCTCCAGGCTGCTTAATGCTGGTCACTGTTCTTTCTCCTGCTGCTCTTGCCGCGCCAGCGCCCGCTCGGCGGCCGCGGCCGACTTCGTGCCCGCGCGCCTGCGCAAGACCCATTTCTCAATGTTGCGCTGCCGTGCCCGCGCCACTCCCATGGCGCCGGGGGGCACCTCGTCCACGATCACCGAGCCCGCCGCCGTGTAGGCGCCGTCGTTGACGGTCACCGGGGCGACGAGCATGGTGTCGCAGCCGACGAATACGCCGTCGCCCACGGTGGTGTGGTGTTTGTTGACCCCGTCGTAGTTGACGAAGACGGTGGCGGCGCCGATGTTGGCGTCCTCGCCGATCGTGGCGTCGCCCGCGTAGGTCAGGTGCGGCACCTTCGAGCGGTCGCCGACCTTCGCGTTCTTCATCTCGACGAACGTGCCGGCCTTGGACTTGCGCCCCAGCACGGTGCCGGGCCGCAGGTAAGCGTACGGGCCGACGTTGGCCTCGGGGCCGATCTCGGCGCTGTCGCAGACGGCGTTGCGCACGACGGCCCGCTCGCCCACCCGGGTGCCGGTCAGCGTGGTGGCCGGGCCGACCTCGGCGCCGGTCTCGATGACGGTGTCGCCGTGCAGCTGCGTGCCGGGGTGGATGACGGCGTCGGGCGCGATCCGCACGCCCACGTCGATCCAGGTGCTGGCCGGGTCGATGATCGTGACGCCGGCCCGCATGTGATCCTCCAGCAGGCGCCGGTTGAGCACCTTGCGGGCGGCGGCGAGCTGCACGCGGTCGTTGACGCCCTCGACCTCGACGTGGTCGCCGGCCACGCAGGCGCCGACCCGGTGACCGTCACCGCGCAGGATGCCCAGGACGTCGGTGAGGTATTCCTCGCCCTGGACGTTGTCGGTGGACACGCGCTTGACGCCGTCGGCGAGCAGTTCGCCGTCGAAGGCGTAGATGCCGGAGTTCATCTCCTTGATGGCACGCTGCTCCGGCGTGGCGTCCTTCTCCTCGACGATCTCCAGGACGGCGCCGTTCCCGTCGCGGATGATCCGCCCATAGCCGGTCGGATCGGGCACCTCGGCAGTCAGCACGGTGACCGCGTTGCCCTCGGCGGCGTGCCGTTCGAGCAGCGCGGCGAGGGTCTGGGTGCGCAGGAGCGGCACGTCGCCGTAGGTGACCAGCACCGTGCCGGAGATCGTGCCGACCTCCTCGAGCACGGTGCGGACCGCGTGGCCGGTGCCGCGCTGCTCCTGCTGGACGACGGCTCGCGCGTCGGGGCTGGTGGCGGCCAGGTGGCCGCCGACCTGCTCGAGCGCATGCCCGATGACGACGATGAGGCGCTCGGGCCCCAGGTCACGGGCGGCGGCGAGCATGTGGTCCACCAGAGCGCGACCGCACAACTCGTGCAGGACTTTCGGGGTCCGGCTCTTCATCCGGGTGCCCTCGCCCGCGGCGAGGACGATGACAGCTGCCGGGCGCGGCACACTCACGGACTGAGGCTCCCTGTGACTGGACGGATCAGGGCATTTGGTACGGCTACCGCACCGCTACCCTCCCGACACCGTGAGGATACCTGGCCGCACCCGGAACATTCTCTCTCGGGGAGGACCTCAAGGCTCCCGGAAGAGGACTCGAACCCCTACAAAGTGGACCAAAACCACTTGTCCTGCCGATTAGACGATCCGGGATAGATCGGACACGTGACGTCCGACACCCCCCTACGATACAGAGCCCGGACCCCGGCGCGCGCCCGTAATTACCTCCGTGCCGGAACTCCGCAGGTGACGGCGGTAACGCCCCTTAACAGACCGTCCCTAAAGCAGCAAGGCACGAACCCGCTCACCTTGCGCGGGCGACCCGTCACATTCCCCACATACTTGCTTAGGTCTTCCTTACTTACGATGGCGTAGGTTACGGTTGCGTAGCCAGGACATTCATTCTCATACATGTCGTTGGAGGTCGCCCATGACCGTTCTCGCCGAGCGCTCCGCACCCACCCCAAAGCCCGACTTCGAACCCGAGCCGAAATCCCGCGCAGAACTGATCATCTTCGGTCTGGTCGTCGGACTGCCCTTGGTCGCGATCGCCGCTGCCGTGCCGCTCGCATGGGGATGGGGTCTCGGCTGGACGGACATCGCGATCGCGTTCGTCTTCTACATGGTTTCGGGACTCGGCGTCACCGTGGGGCTGCACCGCTACTTCACGCACGGCTCCTTCAAGGCCAAGCGGCCGCTGAAGATCGCACTCGGCATCGCCGGCAGCCTGTCGCTGGAGATGTCGGTGCTCGACTGGGTGGCCACGCACCGCAAGCACCACAAGTTCTCCGACAAGGAGGGCGACCCGCACTCGCCGTGGCGTTTCGGCCCTGGTTTCAAGAACATGGCCAAGGGCCTGCTCTACGCCCACATGGGCTGGCTGTTCGAGAGCGAGCGCACCAACAGGGAGAAGTACGCGCCGGACCTGTGCAAGGACCAGGACGTGGTCAAGCTGCACAAGTGGTTCGGCCCGCTCGCCGTTGCCTCGATGGTGCTGCCCGGCGTCCTGGGCGGGCTCATCACCTGGTCCTGGCAGGGCGCGCTGACCGCGCTGTTCTGGGGCACGCTCGTCCGCATCGGCCTGCTGCACCACGTGACCTGGTCGATCAACTCCATCTGCCACGTCTTCGGCGAAGAGGACTTCCAGGTGCGCGACAAGTCCCGCAACGTGTGGTGGCTGGCCATCCCGTCCTTCGGCGAGTCGTGGCACAACCTGCACCACTCCGACCCGACCTGCGCCCGCCACGGCGCGCTCAAGGGCCAGATCGACCTGAGCGCCGGCCTGATCAGGATCTTCGAGAAGCTGGGCTGGGTGTACGACGTCCGCTGGCCGACGCCGGAGCGCCTGGCGGCGAAGCGCATTGCCTGACGACGATAATCCGATGAACGGCCATGGATCCGTGGCCGTCATTATGGAAACCGTGACCGAACCCCGATCTCGCAGGCGTATGTCCGGTAGCGAGCGACGAGAGCAGCTGATCCGCATCAGTCGCACGCTCTTCGCGGAGAAGGGGTTCGACGGGACCTCTATCGAGGAAATCGCCGCTACCGCACAGGTGTCGAAACCAGTGGTATACGAGCATTTCGGTGGCAAGGAGGGCGTCTACGCGGTCGTGGTCGACCGCGAGATGCAAAAACTCCTCACCATGATCACCGAGGCCCTGTCGGCCTCTCACTCCCTCATCAAGCTGGAGCGCGCCGCGCTGGCGTTGCTGCAGTACATCGAGGAAAGCAGCGAGGGCTTCCGCATCCTGGTGCGCGACTCGCACGCCGCGTCGGGCACCGGCACCTTCGCGAGCCTGATCAGCGAGATCGCCAGCCAGGTCGAGGACGTCCTGGCCGACGAGTTCGCGGCCCGCGGATACGATCCCAAGCTCGCGCCGATGTACGCGCAGATGCTGGTGGGCATGGTGGCACTGACCGGCCAGTGGTGGCTGGACGTACGCAAACCGGGCCGCGAGGAGGTCGCCGCCCACCTCGTCAACCTGGCCTGGAACGGCCTGACCGGGCTCAACGCCAACCCCACCATCACCGCGGTCAGCCGCGAGCTCTTCCCCTCGCCGGCCAAGCCCCGCGCGGGCGAGAAGGAGTTGCGCGAGTTCGAGAAGGCCCGCGATAAAGAGGCCAAGGAGGCGGAGAAGATCCGCCAGCGCGAGCTCAAAGAGGCCGAAAAGGCCCGGGTGCGCGAGCTGAAGGAGCGCGAGCGGCTCTTGAAAGAGGCGGAGAAAGCGCACGAGCGCGAGGAGAAGATCCGCCAGCGGGAGGCGCGGCTGGCCGAGCGCGCCGCCCGTCTTGAGCAGGTTGATCAGCCGGAGTGACGGCTTTGCACGCACGCGCCGCCACAATGACCTGAATGGCCGATCGGGAATGACCGGCCGGAGCGCGTCGTTGCTACTCCGTTAACGTTCTGTTCAACCAATAAGGGCAATATAGGTCATATGTCCGCCGAACCGCTGCAATCTGCCAACGACCTGCCGCTGCCACAGGAGCGGTTCCTCAACCGTGAGGAGAGCTGGCTCCAGTTCAACGAGCGGGTGCTGGAACTGGCCGAAGACCCCACACTTCCGCTGCTCGAGCGGGTGCGGTTTCTCGCGATCTTCGCGAGCAACCTGGACGAGTTCTTCCGTGTACGGGTGGCGGGCCTCAAGCGGCGTATGGCGACGGGCCTGCTGCTGCGGACCAAGAGCGGGCTGAAGCCGCGCGAGGAGCTGGTCAGGATCGCGGCGATCGCGGACGAGCTGGCCAGGCGGCATGCGTCGGTCTTCCACGACAAGATCTCCCCGGAGCTGGCGGGCGAGGGCATCGAGATCGTCCGGTGGGACGATCTGGGCCGCGAGGAGCGCACGGAGCTGCGCAAGCTGTTCAGGGAGCGGATCAGGCCGGTCCTGACGCCGCTGGCCGTGGACCCCGCACACCCGTTTCCCTATATTTCCGGGCTCAGCCTGAACCTGGCGGTTCTGGTACGCAACCCGGTGACCGATCACACGGTCTTCGCCCGGGTCAAGGTCCCCTCGCAGCTGCCGCGGTTCGTCCAGGCGTCCAAGGACCGGTTCGTTCCCCTTGAGGACGTGATCGCAGCCCACCTGGGCCAGCTCTTCAAGGGCATGGAGATCCTCCAGCACCACGCCTTCCGCGTCACCAGGAACGAGGACCTCGACGTCGACGAGGACGTCACCGAGAACCTCATGCAGGCCCTGGAGAAGGAGCTGCTCAAGCGGCGCTTCGGCCCGCCGGTGCGGCTGGAGGTCGAGGACACGATCACGCCTGAGGTGCTGGCCCCGCTCGTGGAGGAGCTGGAGCTGGCGCCGCATGAGATCTACCGCCTGTCCGGGCCGCTCGACCTGTCGGGCCTGCACGCCATCGCCGACCTGGAGCGCGGCGAGCTCAGCTACCGCCCCTTCGTGCCGGCGGAGGTGATCAACGCCGAGGACGACCTCTTCGCGGTCCTGCGCGAGCGCGACGTGCTGCTGCACCACCCGTACGACTCCTTCGCCACCAGCGTTCAGCGCTTCATCGAGGTGGCCGCGGACGACCCCAGGGTGCTGGCGATCAAGCAGACCCTCTACCGGACCAGCGGCGACTCCCCCATCGTCAACGCCCTGATCGACGCGGCCGAGGCCGGCAAGCAGGTCGTGGTGGTCGTGGAGATCAAGGCCCGCTTCGACGAGCACGCCAACATCTCCTGGGCCAGGAAGCTGGAGCGCGCCGGCTGCCACGTCGTCTACGGCGTGGTCGGCCTGAAGACCCACTGCAAGCTGGCCCTCGTCGTGCGCCAGGAGGCCTCGGGCGAGCTGCGCCGCTACTGCCACATCGGCACCGGCAACTACAACCCCAAGACCGCCCGCCACTACGAGGACTTCGGCCTGCTCACGGCGGACCCGCTGGTCGGCGAGGACGTCACCGACCTGTTCATCCACCTGACCGGCTACTCCAACCACTCCGCCTACCGCAGGCTGCTGGTCGCGCCGCACTCCATGCGCACCGGGCTGCTGGCCAGGATCGAGCGGGAGATCGCCCACCAGCAGGCCGGCCGCCCCGCCAGGATCCGGATCAAGACCAACTCGCTGGTGGACGAGCAGCTCATCGACGCGCTCTACCGGGCGTCCAGGGCGGGAGTCCCGGTGGACCTGTGGGTGCGCGGCATTTGCATCCTCAGGCCGGGCGTCCCGGACCTGTCCGAAAATATCCGCGTAAGGTCAATTCTGGGGCGCTTCCTCGAGCACTCCCGGGTGTACGAGTTCGGCCTGGGCCGGCGGCCCGAGATCTGGATCGGCAGCGCCGACCTCATGCGCAGGAACATCGATCGCCGCGTCGAAGCCCTGGTCAAGGTGACGTCGCAGCAGCACAAGGCCTACCTCATCGAGCTGATGGACAAGGCCATGGCCGAGACCACGAGCGTGTGGTGGCTCAACTCCGATGGCACGTGGGCCCGCCATCCCGGCGAGGACCTGCAGAGCCATCTCATCAGTACGCGCCGCTGGAGGACCGTTGATGACTGACCTGCTCCGCGCAGCCGGAGCCGTGGTCTGGAGGGGCGCGGAGAGCAGCCCCCAGGTCGCTGTCATTCACCGCCCCGCCTACGACGACTGGACCTTCCCCAAGGGCAAGCTGAAGACCGGGGAACATGTGATCGCCGCCTCCCTCCGCGAAGTACGCGAGGAGACTGGCATGACCGTCGCGCTCGGCCGCGCCCTGCCGCCCGTGCACTACATCAGCAGGGGCCGGCTCAAGCGGGTCGACTACTGGACGGCCCACGCGGTCGCCGACGACGGGTTCGTGCCCGGCGAAGAAGTGGACGAGCTGCGCTGGCTTCCGCTTGAGGAGGCCAAGGCGCTGCTGACGTACGAATGGGACGCCGGGCTGTTGCGGGCTCTGTCGGTCGCGCCGCTCGAGACCGTACCCCTCGTCCTCATCCGGCACGGCTCGGCCGGCTCCAGGAGCGAGTGGACCGGCGACGACGCGCTGCGGCCGCTGGACACCGTCGGCCGCTCCCAGGCAGCCACCCTGGCCACCGCGCTGCCCGCCTACCGGCCCGAGGTCCTGATGAGCTCGCCCAGCGCCCGCTGCGTGCAGACCTTAGAACCCTACGATGACGCCTATGACGGCGAGATCAAGGTCGAGCCGCTGCTCAGCGAGGAGAGCCAGGACCCGCACAAGACGCCGGCCCTGGTCAGGGACATCACGGTGCCCGCCGCCGTGTGCAGTCACGGCAAGGTGCTGCCCGAGCTGATCCAGACGCTGAGCGGCAAGAACGTGCACCTGCGCAAGGGCGCGTTCGCGGTGCTGCACAAGACGGGCGGGCAGGTCGTCAGCGTCGAGCGCTACGCCGCCTGACCGGCCTCACGAGATGGGGGCGACCCTGGCCAGGCGCTGCGCGAGCGAGCCGAGGTCCTCGACGAGGGATTCGCGGAGCCGGGTGGTGAACCGCACGGTGAGCAGGGTCGCGCTGACCGCCACGGGAGTGGGGCGGTCGCCGGGCACGGCGACGCCCACGCAGGTGATGCCTTCGGTGTTTTCCTCGTCGTCGACGGAATAGCCGCGCTCGCGAGTGCTGTCCAGATCACGGCGCAGAGCGTCCATGCTCCGGTGGGAACGGGGCGTGAACGCCGGCAGCTCGTGCACTCGGGCCAGGCGCCGCTCCAGCTCGTCCGCGGGAAGAGAGGCGAGCATGGCCTTGCCGAGCGCGGTCACCACGGCCGGCATGCGCCGCCCGATGTCGCTCGCCAGCCGGACGGGCTGGCTGCCGTCGTGCCGGGCGAGGTAGACGACCTCGAGGTCGTCCAGCGTGGCCAGCAGCAGCGTCTCCTGCGAGGCCGCGGGAAGCGCGGCGGCGCCCGTGCGGAACTCGCCCAGTATGTCGGTGCCGGCGAGGAAGCCTTGGCCGAGCTCGAGCACCTTGTAATCCAGCGCCCAGCGGCCGTCGATGCGGCGGATCATGTGGCTGTCCTCCAGCGCCGCGCAGAGATTCGCGACGGTGGACTTCGCCAGGTCGAGCGCCCTCGCCAGCTCGGTCACGGACAGCGGCCGCCTGCTCTTGGAGAGGATCTCCAGCACCGCGACCGCCCTGGTCACTGCAGGGGAGCGGCTTTCGACCGAGCGCAGCGAACGCTCCTCGGGCTGCTCCGCCAGAGAGGCGCCGACGGCCTGGATCATGAGGGCTCCTCTTGTCATTACGCTGTGCTCCCATACTACGAACGATGAGCCAGGCCGCGGTACCTCTGTACAGTTTTTGGAACGACGTTCCGCCAGCGCGACAGACGAGGTCAGCGACCCGGCCGGTCCTGGGTTCCGGGCAGCGGGGTCGGCGCGGCCTCGCCACCGAGGACGGCCTCGATGTTGCGGGCCGCGAGGTCGGTCATCGCCGCGCGCGTCGCCCCGGTCGCCGAGCCCACGTGCGGCAGCACCACCAGGCGCGGCTCGGCGAACAGCGGGTCGGCCGGATCCGTACGGGGCTCATCGGTCATCACATCGAGTCCCGCCGAGTGCAGCTCGCCTCGGCGCAGGGCCGCCAGCAGGGCATCCTCGTCGACGATCCCGCCCCGGGCGGTGTTGACCAGAGTCGCCGTCGGCTTCATCCTGGCCAGCTCCTCGCGGCCGATCATGCCCGAGGTCTCAGGTGTCAGAGGCGTGTGGATGGAGACCACGTCGCTGGTCGACAGCAGCTCGTCGAAGGGGACCCAGCGAGACAGCGCGTCGTCCTCCTTTCGTCTCGGGTGATGGTGCTGCACCCGCATGCCGAACCCGGCCGCCCGGCGAGCCAGGGCGCGGGCGATCTGGCCGTAGCCGATCAGCCCGAGGGTCGCGCCGTGGACGTCCAGGCCGAAGAACTCGTTCACGGCGGCCGAGCCCCACTCGCCGCGCCGCATGGCGTCCATGCCGGCGACCAGGCGGCGCCGCGCCATCAGGATCAGTGCCATCGCCACATCGGCGGTGGTGTCGGCCAGCACGTCCGGCGTGTGTGTGACGACGACACCGCGCTCGCCGGCCGCCGCCACGTCGACGCTGTCGTACCCCATCGACGCCAGCGCCACGACGCGCAACCGCGGCCCGGCCGCGTCCAGGAACTCGCCTCCGATGCGGTCGTTGCCAACGGCGAGCAGGGCGTCGCACCCGTGGGCCAGGTCGGCGAGCTCGGCGGGGACGGGTGGCGCCATCCCCGCCCACACGGTGACGTCGTAGCGCTCGGCCAGGCGGGCGACGGCGTCTCCCGGGAGGTCGGCGCGGGAGACCGCGACGCGCGGGCGAGATGCGGGCGTGCCAGTCATGTTGTGCTCCGTTTCAGGGAAATCTTCAGACTTACACCAGGCGTACCCGGACCGGCGGGCAGCATGGTCACGCCGCGCCGGGATCGGCGAAGCCGAGCAGGACCTTGCAGGAGCGCGCCGGGTCGGCGGCCAGCTCGAACGCGTCGTTCGCGCGTTCCGCCGGAAGCACGGAGGTGATCACCGGATCGACGGCGAGGCGGCCGTCGGCCAGTGCCTGGAGGACCTCCCCGAGCTCGGTGTCGAAGCGAAAAGAGCCGACGAACCGAAGCTCCCGAGTGATCATCGTGTTGGCGGGAACCGGCGTGTCTCCTGGCGGAAGCAGGCCGAGGCCCACCACGGTGGCGCCCCGGTCCACCCCGTACACGCAGCTGCGCAGGCCCGCGGAGGTGCCGGAGGACTCGATGGCGAGGTCCGCCGCCAGGTCCTCGATCACGCCGGTGTCCAGGGTCCCACCGACGCGGATCACCGAGGTGGCGCCCACTGCCTTCGCGACCGTCAGCGGCTCCTCGAACACGTCGGTCACGACGATCTCGCCGGCGCCGGACGCCCGCAGCGCCGCGACCACCAGGCAGCCGATGGGACCCGCACCGGTCACGAGCACCCGTTTGCCGCGCACATCGCCCGCCTGCCGCACGGCGTGCCAGGCCACCGCCGCCGGCTCGGCCACGGCGGCCGTCCTCAGATCCAGGCCCTCGGGGAGCGGCAGCACCCGCTCGGCGGGCGCCACCAGGACGTCGGCGAAGCCGCCCTGCACGTGGGGGGAGCGGGCGGCGCTCCCGAGGTAGCCGGTGTCCAGGCACGTGTTGCGCCGCCCGGCGCGGCACTGCCGGCATTTCCCGCACGACACCAGCGGGTGCACGGCCACCGGGGTTCCTGGGGACAGCCGCGCGCCGGGGCCGGCCGCACGCACCCGGCCCACGATCTCGTGGCCGAGGATCAGCGGCTCGCGCAAGCGGAACTCGCCGACCGCGCCGTGCCGCCAGTAATGCAGGTCGGAGCCGCAGATGCCGCCGTACCTGATGTCCACCGCCACCTCGCCCGGTCCGGGCACCGGGATGGGGCGTTCTTCCAGGCGCAGGTCTCCCGCGCCGTGCGCCACCACCGCGCGCATGGCCGACCGCGTCGTCGTCGACGTCATGTCTTGACCCACCCTTCCTCAGATGACCGCGGTCAGTCCGCCGTCGACGGCGATGACCTGGCCGTTGACGAAATCCGACGCCGGTGCCGCGAGCCACACCAGCGTTCCGACGAGATCCTCGACGGACGCCCAGCGCCCGGCCGGAGTGCGGCCCCGGATCCAGGCGTCGAAGGGGGGATCGTCGACGAGCGGGCGGGTCAGCTCGGTGATCACGTATCCGGGGGCGAGCCCATTGACCGTCACCCCGGAGCCCGCCCATTCCGCGCACATACCCTTGGTCAGCATCGCCAGGCCGCCCTTGGACGCGGAGTAGGCCGCGATGCCGGGCCGGGCGAGCCAGCTCTGCACGGAGCAGATATTGACGATCTTTCCGTAACCTCGCTCGATCATGCCTGCGGCGACCGCGCGTCCGACGAGGAAGGCACTGGTCAGATTGGTGTGGACGACCCTGTCGAAGGTCTCCGCCGGCACCTGGAGCAGCGGCTCACGGTGCTGGATCCCGGTGTTGTTCACCAGGATGTCCACCGCGCCGACCCGGTGCTCGATCTCCTGGACCGCCCGCTGCACGGCCGCCGGGTCGGTGACGTCGAAGGGCATCGCGTGCGCCTTCGCCCCGGTGCGTTCCACCAGCCTGTCCCGTGCGCGCTCCAGCGCCTCGGGGTCGCGGCCGTTGAGCACGATCTCGGCGCCCGCCTCGGCCAGTCCGGTGGCCAGGGCCTCCCCGATGCCCTTGCTGGACCCCGTCACCAGAGCGCGGCGCCCCGACAGGTCGAACAACGCGGAACCCTTCATGAGCCGGCCTCCGTCGGACCGTAGTAGTGCATCAGTGCGGCGTTGTCGGCCTCGCCGTGACCTGCGGCGGCCAGCCAGCGGTGCAGCTCGGCCACGGCGGAGGTGACCGGCAGCGGCACGCCGGCCGAGCGCGCGTAGTCGCGGGCGGCTTCCAGATCTTTGACCATATTGCTGACTCTCCCGGTCGGCGAGAGATCGAACTCGGCGAACTTCACGAAGAACTCCTGCAACAGCGCGGAGTCCCCCCTACCCCCGGAGAGCGCCGCGAGCACCTGCCGCGCCGGCAGCCCGGCCGCCCGCACCAGCGCGGCGGCCTCGGCGAGGGCGGCGAACCCGCAACCGACCAGCACCTGGTTGATGGACTTCGCCAGTTGCCCGGAGCCCGCCGGGCCGAGGTGAGTCAGCCGGGAGGCCAGGTCTTCCAGCACGGGCAGGGCCCGCTCCACGTGCTCGTCATCACCGCCGAGCATCAGGGTCAGCTCACCACGCGCGGCTCCCGGTGCCCCGCCGGACAGCGGCGCGTCCACCCAGCCAGCGCCGAGCTTCGCGGCGCGCCGGGCGAACTCGCGCGTGCGCTCGGGGTCGATGCTGGACATGTCGATCACCAGTACGCCGTCCGGCGCGCCGGCGAGCACGCCCTCCGGCCCGAAGGCCACGTCCTCGACGATGTCGGCGGTGTTGAGGGAGAGGAGCACCACGGACGACCCGGCGAGATGCCCTGGCGACCGCGCCGCGAGCGCCCCTTCTGAGGAGAGCTCGGCGACGGTGTCGGGCCGGATGTCGTAGACCCGCACCGGCCGCCCCTGCTTCACCAGCCGGCGGGCGATGGCCGCGCCCATGACGCCCAGCCCGGCGATCCCCACCTCTATCTGCTCCTCCATGCGCCCTCCTGGCCCATATTCTGTCCTCGTGTCAGCATATTGAACTCTCCTCCCCCACGCCTGGCAAGCTCCGATCGCGGCCCAGGACCTCCCGGATGACCCGATCGACCAGGTGAGAGCCAGAAACGCACGGCGCTTCCCGGACTCGTAGCGCGCAACAAGATGTGTTCAGAATATTGGCTTGTGTGCTGCTTCCTGTTACGGTCTCAGTCGTCCGCAGATGAACTGCGTGTTACCTCCGCGAGACGGAAGGCGGCATCCCCCCATGCAGGTGCCAACCTCGACAACCCAGACCACCGGCGGCGACAGCACCCCCACGACCCCCGGACTGCGTCGCGCACTCTTGACCAGCTCGGTGGGCAGCGCCCTCGAGTACTACGACTTCGCCATCTACGGCCTCGCCTCGGCCCTGGTGTTCCAGCACTTGTTCTTCCCCGGGCTCGGCTCGGCGGTCGGGCTCGTGGCGATCTTCGCTACCTACGCGGTCGGCTTCGTCGCCCGTCCGCTCGGTGGGCTGTTCTTCGGGTCACTGGGCGACCGGCATGGCCGGAAAACGGTGCTGGTCGTGACGGTCGCGCTGATGGGCGGCTCGTCGTTCGCCATCGGGCTGCTGCCCACCTATGAGACCGCGGGCGTGTGGAGTCCGATCCTGCTGATGATCCTGCGGGTGCTCCAGGGCTTCGGCGCCGGGGCCGAGCAGGCCGGCGCGTCGACGCTGATGGCCGAGTACGCCCCCCGGGCCCGGCGCGGCTACTACGCCGCACTGCCCTTCGTCGGCATCCAGGTCGGCATGCTGGCCGCGACCGTCCTGTTCATCCCGCTCGCCACGCTGGACCAGGACCTGCTGTTCGGATGGGTATGGCGGGTGCCGTTCCTGCTGAGCGCGGTGCTCATCGTGCTCGCGGTCTACATCCGGCGGCAGATGGACGAGAGCCCCACCTTCGAACAGCTGTCGGAGTCCGGGGACGTGAGCAAGCGTCCGCTGCGGGACCTGTTCGCGCACAGTCGCCGCAACCTGTTCATCACCTTCGGGCTGCGGATGGCCGAGAACGGCACGTCTTATCTGTATTCCACGTTCAGCATCAGCTACGTGACCGCCGTCGTCGGAGTGTCCGCCTCGGTCGGCCCGCTGGCGGTGGCCTGCGCCTCGCTCGCCGGCGTGGTCTCCATTCCCCTGTTCGGCATGCTGTCCGACCGGATCGGCCGGGTGCCGCTGTACCGCATGGCGGCACTCTTCCAGGCGCTGTTCGCCGTTCCCGCGTTCGCGCTGCTGAGCACCGGAAACACGGTTCTGATCTGCGTGGTCATCACCCTTGGCATCGGCGTCGGGGTCAACGGCATGCTGGGCGCGCAGTGCGCGCTGCTGTCGGAGTTGTTCGGCGCCCGGCACCGCTACACCGGTGTGGCGATCGGCCGGGAGTTCAGCGCGATCATCGCCGGCGGAGTGGCGCCCATGGTCGGCGCGGCGCTGCTGCTGGCGTTCAGCAACTCGTGGTGGCCGCTGGCCGCGTACGTCGTGGTCCTCTCGCTGATCACCTTCGGGACCACCTTCTTCACGCCGGAGACCCGGGGCCGGGATCTCGCCGACCTCGCCGACGCCCGCTAGCCAGCGAACGCCCGCCCCGAATTCTGAGCCGAACGGAGACGATGATGAAGGTCGCGGGCGAGATCGTGCTCGGCATCGACCTGGGCTCCACCATGACCAAGGTCGTCGCGGTGGACCGAGCCCATCGGCTGATCTCGGCGGTCGAGCGCCCGGCTCCGATGCGCACCGGGCGCGACGGCGAAGCCGTGCACGACCCCGGAGAGGTGCTCGCCGGAGTGTACGACGCGGTGCGCGAGAGCGCCGAAGTCTGCGTGCGGCGCGGCCTGGCGGTGCGTGGGCTGTCCTTCAGCGCCGCCATGCACACGCTCCTCGCACTCGGCCCTTCTGACGACCCGCTTACCCCCGCACTGAGCTGGGCGGACACCCGTTCGGCCGATGTCGCCCGGCGGTTGCGCGCCAACGGCGGCGGCACCGAGCTGCATCGGGCGACCGGCACTCCTGTGCATCCCATGTCGCCGATGGCCAAGCTCGCCTGGTTCTCCGTTCACGAGCCCGAGCTCGTCCGGCGTACGACCCGCTGGTGTGGTCTGAAAGATCTCGTCCTGCTCCGGTTCACCGGCCGGCTGGTGACCGACCTCTCCTGTGCGTCGGGCATGGGGCTCATGGACCTGCGGAACTCCCGATGGCACGGACCCGCGCTGGACGTCGCCGGAGTGTCCGGCGATCGGCTGCCCGAGCTCGTACCGCCCACCGAGGTGTTGACACTGCTTCCTGAGCCGGCCCGCGCATTGGGGTTACCCGCCGGACTGCCCGTGGTCGCCGGCGCGGGGGACGGCCCGCTGGCCAACCTCGCCGTGGGCGCCACCGTCCCGGGAATGGCGGCTCTGTCCCTCGGCACCAGCGGGGCCCTCCGGGTCGTACGCGACCGCCCGGGTGTGGACGAGCAGGGCCGGGTGTTCTGCTATTACCTCGCCGACGGACTGTGGGTGCTCGGTGGCGCGGTCAGCAACGCGGGGGTGGTCGCCCAATGGGCGGCCGAGTCGTTCGGCGGCGCCGACCTCGCCGACCTCCTCAAAGAGGCGGCACAGGTGGAACCCGGCGCTGAAGGTCTGATCGGGCTGCCGCACCTGCTCGGCGAACGCGCCCCATGGTGGGATCCGGACGCTCGGGGCGCCCTGGTCGGGCTACGGCGCGGACACGGCAGGGCGCATCTGACGAGGGCCATGATCGAGGGGGTTGGGCAGCAGCTCGCACTGGTACGCGACTCAGTGCTCGCGGCCGGGTCGGCGATCACCGCGGTGCGGGCCACCGGCGGCGCACTGCGCTCACCGCTGTGGGCCGAGGTGCTCGCCGCCGCGCTCGACATGCCGCTGGAGATCACGGACGACGCCGCCGGCTCCGGCTTCGGCGCCGCGTTGCTGGGCTGGCGTGCTCTCGGCGCCCTCCCCTCGCTGCCCTCCGCGACATCCGAAGCCGGCTTCCGTGCCCATCGCACCGTCATGCCCGACCCCGTGGCCGCGCGGCGGATGGCCGCCACGCGGCACCTCACCGAGCAGTTGTACCGGGTGTTGCGCGAGATGCCCTGGTAGCGCCGGCTGCCGCGGGCACGGCGTGGCCGCCGAACTGCTGGCGCATTCCTGCCTGCATTGATCTCAGTCCGTACCGGGAGTGTTGCGGAGAATGTCCAGGACGACGCTGTTGTCGAGGTGGCCGAGCCCTTCGGCGTCGACCGCCTCGTACAGCCGGGCGACGGCCGTGGAGAGCGGTAGCGCGGTCCGCGCGCCGGCGGCGCTCTCCAGGACGAACCCCAGGTCCTTGCGGAGGTAGCGGGCCGGACCAGAGGGTGTGAAGTCCCCGGTGGCCAGGTGGTGACGCTTCTGCGCGAGCACTTCCGAGGCGGCCAGCCCACCGGCCAGCACGTCGAGCAGCTCTGCCGGTTCGAGTCCGCCGCGTTCGGCGAGGAGCACGGCTTCGGCCAGGGCGACCAGGGTGCCTGCGACGACGAGCTGGTTGCAGGCCTTCGCGAGTGATCCGGCGCCGGTGTCCCCCATGCGGCGGACGGTCGAACCCATGGACTCCAGGTACGGGCGGACGCGCTCGACGGCGTCCACCGGCCCACCCGCCATGATCGATAACGTGGCCGCGCGGGCGCCGGTCACTCCGCCGCTCACAGGGGCATCGATGACCGTGATGCCGTACGGGCGTAGCCGCTCGGCCAGCGCACGCACGCCGGTCGGGGAGACGGTGCCCATCACGAGCAGGATGTTCATGGCCGGGTCCCCGGAGAGCAGCCCGTCCGGGCCGTCCAGCACCTCGGCGACCTGGGGCAGGTCGGGCAGCATCGTCATGACGACGGGTGCGGCGGCGCTCACTTGCGCCGGGCGTCCCGCGGTGCGGCAGCCGGACGATCCGGCGGCCTCCAGCGGCGGGCGCGCGCGGTTCCAGGCCAGGACGTCGTATCCGCTCTTGGCGAGGTTCGCCGCCATCGGCAAGCCCATGGCGCCGAGCCCGACGAAACCGACGGTCTCCTGCACGGGCGTCATGAGCCTTCCTCCCCCAGAGCCGCCGGCGCGCCTGCCCCGGTGTCGAGAACGGTACGGACCTCCGCGCGAGCCGCCAGCGCGCCGAGCCGGTCCGCGAGGGCCGGCCTGCCGACGACGTCGCGATTGACCACGAAACGCGGAACCCGGCCGGCCGCCACGTCGAGCACGGCCTGGACCGCGCTGCCGCCGTTGCCCGCCGACATCTCGTCGGTCCAGGCCAGCGCGTGCGGGCTGAGCACGACGTTGTCCAGGTGCAGGAGGGGATTGCCGGGTTCGGGCGGCTCGGTCTCGAACACGTCCAGCCCTGCAGCACGGATGCGACCCGACCGCAGCGCCTCGATGAGCGCAGCCTCATCGACGATGGGGCCGCGGGCCACGTTGAGCAGCACGGCCGTGGGCCGCATCAGGGCCAGTCGACGCGCGTCGATGAGGTGGCGGGTCTCCTCGGTCAGCACGCACATGACGATCACCGCGTCGGCCTCCGCCATCACCGTGTCGACGTCCGCGAGGCGTACGCCGAGCCTGCGGGCGGTCTCCTGCGTGCAGTACGGATCGGACGCGATGACCTCGACGTCGAACGGCCTCAGCAGCCCCACCAGGTCACCGGCGGTGTTGCCGAGGCCGATCAGGCCGATGCGGCGGCCGGTGAGCCCGCGGCCCATCCACCGGTCCTTCTCGGCCCAGCGTCCCTCCCGTACCAGCCGGTCCTTGGCGGTGAGGTTGTGCAAAGTGGCCAGCAGCAGAGTGAGGGCGGCCGTCGCCACCGGCCGGCGCGCGCCGTCCGGGGTGATCGTCACCAGGGCGTCGTGCCGGGTGCAGGCGTCGAGGTCCACCGCGTCGTAGCCGACACCGAAGCGGGCGAACAGCAGCGGGGGGCGGTCGAGGCCCGCGAAGGTGCGCTCGGTGACGGCGGGCGCGGCGAACAGGACGGCATCCAGGCCGGCCACGTCCGCCGCGAGCAGTTCGCCGGTGTCGCGCGGCAGGTAATGCCAGGCGATCCCGGCGACGTCCAGCTCTCCGAGCCGGATGTCGCCCCACACGTTGCGGCCGTGGTCGTCCAGGAAGTCCCGGCTGACGCCTACCGTGATCCGCGGACCGGCCGTCATAGGACCGCTACCGGGTTCACGGGCGACCCCGTCCCGCCGGGGATGTTCAGCGGTGCCACGGCGAGCAGGAACTCGTAGCGGTCCGCGTCGGCGCAGGCGGCGGAGAGCGGCTCCAGGTCCAGGTTGTCGAGCAGCGGCACGCCCATGGCGGTGATGGCCAGTGCGTGCACCGGGGAATGCAACCCTTCGACCGGGGACGGGCGAACGTCGCTGTCGCCGTCGGCGCCGAGCAGGGCGATCCCGCGTTCGGCCAGCAGCGGTATCGCGTCGACGTGGAAACCGGCGCTGGCGTTGTCCGGGTCCCAGGCGCCGAGCTCGGCGCGGCGGCGGACGTGTCCGGAGCGCAACAGCACCGCGTCGCCTTCGCCGATGGTCACGCCGAGCGCCTTCTCGGCGGCGAGGACGTCTTCCGCGTGCACGGCCCGGCCGGGCTCCAGCCAGCTGATGCCGAGCACGGCGGGCAGGTCGAGGAGTACGCCCTTGGTGACGAGCGGCCCGAGCTGGGCGACCGCTCCGAACCGGGCTCCCCCGGCGTCGACCACCTCGCGGGCGGTACGGCCGTCGTAGAGCTGCCCCCGGTAGGCAATGTGGGAGAGGGCGTCGAGGTGACTGACGCCCTTGCCGTGGTAGTCGACGGCGATGAAGTCCTTGTGCGTGGCCGGCTCGGGGGCCTCCACGTCGCCGAGGTCGGACATGTAGTGCAGAGCGGGCTTGCCATTGTCCGGGCCGGGCACGGTGTTCCACGGCAATGCCATCGGGACGGTGACGCCGATGCGGACGAGTGCGGCGGCGCGCTGGACGTGCTCCGGGGTGACGCGGTTCCAGGCGCCGCGGTCGGCGCAGGTCCATCGGCCCCAGGTGCGTACGGCCGCGAACAGCTCGTCGAACTCCTGGCGGGAGACCGTAGGCCCGTTGCCGGGGGTCGGCGGCGGGGATTCTTCCGGGCTGGTCATCTGTTGCTCAGCGCTCCAAGGCTCGGAGGGGGTGGGGATCGGCACGCCCGCATCGGCGCTACGGTCGGAGGGTCCCGGCGGACGAAGCGAGTGCAACGACGTTGTCGTTCAGGGACGCAAGACGGACAATAACAGTATGCTGAACGATGAACAGAATGATGGGTGGAGTTGCTGGTGAGCGCAAGCGATCCGGGAAGCCTCGTCCCCGCGATCACGCGGGCCGTGGCCATCCTCGACACGCTCGGCGAAGCGGAGGGGCGCCCGCTGTCGGTCAGCGAGATAGCCCGCGCTCTCGGTCTGCCGAAATCCTCGACGGCGAACCTGTGCGCCTCACTGGAGGCGGCGGGCATGGTCGCCCGCATCGGCCAAGGCTTCGGCCTCGGGCGCAAACTCGTCGAGCTCGGCGGCCGCTACCTCGCCACCGTCGACCAGTTGCGCGACTTCTACGAGCTGTGCCGGCGCAGCGGGCACATCTCCAGGGAGACCGCGCGGGTCGCCGTGCTGGACGGCATGGACGTGCTCTACCTGGGCCGATATGACGGCACGCAGCCACTGCGACTGACGGCCAACATCGGCGACCGCTTCCCCGCCAACTGCACGGCGACAGGGAAGGCCATCCTGTCGACCCTGGACCGGGCGGTGGCCGAGGACCGGCTTCGCACTCGTCCCCTGGTCGCGCTGAGCGAGCGGTCGATCACCTCCGTGCCCGCGCTGCTGGCGGACCTGGAGGCGACCCGCCGGCGCGGCTACGCGATCGACGACGAGGAGACCACCGCGGGCATTGTCTGCCTCGCGGTGCCGGTCAACGGGTTCCGCACGGACTCGGCACCGTTCGCGATCAGCGTCACCGTGCTCAAGGCCCGTCTCGACGAGGAGTTCCGCGAGGCGCTGCTCGGCGACCTGCGCGCGATCGCGGCGGGCATGGAGAACCCACTGCTGCCCAAGGGAAGCGCTGACGGCGGCTGAGCGGGCCACCGACCCTTACGGCGGCCGTACGGACATCGCTCCGTGCGGCCGCCTTAACTTTGCGGCAACAAATACCGCCTCAACTATTGACCAGCATACTGGTCGATGTACAGGATTCTGTTCGTGCCGGTGAATGGTCATCGGCCGGAAGATCCCTTCGGAGCAATCCGTGCATGACGCTACCGACGACGCGGCATCCAGTCCGCTGGTGACCATCCGGGGCCTGCGCAAGCGGTTCGGCGGCACCCTGGCACTGGCCGATCTCGACCTCGACATCCACAAGGGCAGCGTGCTGGCGCTCCTGGGTCACAACGGCGCGGGGAAGTCGACGCTCATCAAGATCCTCGCCGGCGTCTACCGCGCCGACGAGGGCCGGGTCACCGTGGCGGGACACTCCCTCGGCACGGGCGCCGCCTCCGCCGAGATGTCGTTCATCCATCAGGACCTCGGCCTGGTGGAATGGATGACGGTGGCCGAGAACATCGCCCTCGGCACCGGCTACCCGCGCAGCGCCGGGCTCGTCTCCTGGCGGAGGGTCCGCGAACGCTGCGCCGAGGCCCTCGGGATCGTCGCCGGTCACCTGCATCCGGACACGCCGGTGGCCGACCTCACCCGCGCCGAACGCTCCCTCGTCGCCATCGCCCGCGCGCTGTCCACCCGGGCCGGGCTCATCGTCCTCGACGAGCCCACGGCCAGCCTGCCCGCCACGGACTGCGCGCGGCTGTTCGACGTCCTGCACACGCTGCGCGACCGCGGGCACGGCATCGTCTACGTCAGCCACCGGCTCGACGAGGTCTATCAGGTGGCCGACCGCTTCGCGGTCCTGCGCGACGGCCGCCTCATCAGCCAGGGCCACCTCGCCGACCACGGTCCCGACCGGCTCGTGCGCGACATCGTGGGACATGAGCCGGAGAGCCACCGGCCCCAAGCCTCCCGGACCCCCGGCGACACCGTGCTCCGGCTCACCGGCGTCACCACGCGCGGCGCCGGGCCGGTCGATCTGGATCTGCGTGCCGGGGAGGTCCTCGGCATGGTGGGCCTCACCGGCGCTGGCCACATGGAGCTCGGCCGGGCCCTCGCCGGAGCGCGGCCGCTCCTGGGCGGTGAGGCGCTGCTCGACGGCAGGCCGTACCGGCCCGGGTCGGTAGCCTCCGCCGTCGACGCGGGCATCGGATTCGTCACCAGCGACCGCCATGAGGAGGGTTGCGCGCTCGAACTCACCGTGCGGGAGAACTTCCTGGCCAACCCCCGCGCCGGCGGCCTGTCCGCACTGCGCTGGATCAGCCCGCGGCGCGAGCGCGCAGACGCGACGTCCCTGGTCGAGCGGTTCGGCGTGCGGCCCGCCGATTCCGAGGCGCCGATCGCCACCCTGTCGGGCGGGAACCAACAGAAGATCATGATCGGACGCTGGCTGCGCATCAGCAGGCGCGTGGTGATCCTCGAAGAGCCGACCGCCGGTGTGGACGTGGGCGCCAAGGCCGAGATCTATCGCCTGCTCGACGGCGCACTCGCAGAAGGACTCGCCGTCCTGCTCATTTCCACCGACTTCGAGGAGATAGCCAACGTGTGCCACCGCGCCCTGGTGTTCGTACGCGGCACCGTGACCGCCGAGCTGAGCGGCGACGACCTCACCGTCACCAAGCTCACCCACGCCGCCTCGGCCATGCCCGCTTTGACTGGGCCCGCTTTGACCGAAACGGTGGGCGAGTGATGGCGACCGGCACCGCACGGTCCGCGGCCGGCCGCCTGCGTGGTCACCTGATCGGCACGTACGGCCTGCTGGTCCTGGCCGTGCTGCTGTTCATCGGGTTCTCCCTGGCACTGCCGGGCACCTTCCCGACCCTGGCCAACGCCTCGTCGATCCTGTCCAACCAGTCGATCCCGGCCATCCTCGCGCTAGGCGCGATGATCCCCATCGTCATCGGCAAGTTCGACCTGTCGATCGGCTACGGCCTGGGGCTCGCCCATGTCATGACGATGCAGCTCATCGTGGGCAACGGGTGGTCCTGGCCGCTGGCCTGCGCCGCCGTCATCCTCGGCGGGGGGATCGTCGGCGTGCTCAACGGCCTGCTCGTGGAGTTCGCCCAGATCGACTCCTTCATCGCCACCCTGGGCACCGGCAGCGTCCTGTACGCCCTCACCCTCTGGAGCACCGACGGCGCCAGGATCGTCCCGGGCCCGCAGGGCCTGCCTCCGGCCTTCACGGACCTGTACGACTCCAAGCTTCTCGGCCTCCCCGTGCCCGCCTTCTACGTGCTGGCCCTCGCCGCCGCGCTCTGGCTGCTGCTCGAGCGGCTGCCGCTCGGCCGCTACCTGTACGTCATCGGCTCCAATGCCCGCGCCGCCGAACTCGTCGGCATCCCCACCCGCCGCTACGGCATCCTCGCCTTCACCGGCTCAGGGTTGGTGGTCGGCTTCGCCGGTGTCCTGCTGGCCTCGCAGCAGCAGATCGGCAACCCGAGTGTCGGCATGGACTACCTGCTGCCCGCGTTCGTGGGCGCCCTGCTGGGCTCCACCGCGATCAAGCCGGGCCGTGCCAACGCCGCCGGCACCGTGGTCGCCGTCGCCATCCTGGCCATCGGTCTGGCCGGCATCGGACAGTTCGGCGCCGCTTTCTGGGCGACACCACTGTTCAACGGCAGCACCCTGCTGCTGGCGGTCGGCCTGGCCGGCCTCTCCGCCCGCCGCAGGCTCCGCGCAGGCGCCACCGCCACCCGCCGGCCGGCGCCCGACAGGGCGGACGACACCGCGGGTGCGCCGTCATCGGCCGCTGGATCGACGCAGAGCCTCACGTAGCCCGCGCCCTCACCCCAGGCCCCCTGTTCCGCATGCCGTCAAGGAGTTCCCCATGCCGCACCTCACTCGTAAGGAAACCCTGCGAGCCCTGGCCGCCCTGGCCGTGGTCACCACGTCGGTCACCGGCTGCACCCGCGGGTCGGAGACCGCCGCCGCCACCGCCGCCACCACGTCCTCGCAAGCCGGCTGCCCCACCGTCCTCGCGGCCGCGAAGACGGCGGTCGAGCAGGCCGAAGACGTGAACGCCCCCTGGGTTGGCCCGGACGGCGGCCCGAAAGCGGTTGCGGGCAAGAACATCGTCTATGTCGCCCAAAGCATGACCAACCCTGGCGTCGCCGGCACGGCCGAAGGCGTCAAGGAAGCCGCGCAGGCCATCGGCTGGCAGGTGCGGATCATCGACGGACAGGGCACCCCTGCGGGTATCCAGGCGGCGCTCAGCCAGGCCGTCGCCGTCAAACCGGCCGGCATCGTCCTGTCCGGCTTCGACCCCAAGTCGACCGCCCAGCAGGTGGCGCAGGCCGAAGCCGCGGGCATCCCCCTCATCGGCTGGCACGCCGTCGCCATGCCCGGCCCGAGTAAGGACCCCAAGCTCTTCACCAACATCACCACGAAGGTCGAGGACGTCGCGAAGATCAGCGCGGACTGGATCATCAGTCAATCGAACGGCCGGGCAGGCGTGGTCGTCTTCACCGACGCCTCCATCCCCTTCGCCAAGGGAAAGTCGGACCTGATCAAGAAAGAGCTCGCGACCTGCTCCGGCGTCGAGCTCCTCTCGGAGTCGAACATTCCCATCCCCGACGCCAGCACCCGCACCCCGCAGGAGGTCTCCTCCCTGCTGTCCCGCTTCGGCGACAAGTGGACGCACTCCGTGGCCATCAACGACCTCTATTTCGCCGACGCCGCCCCCGCCCTGCGTGCTGCGGGCAAGCAGGGCGTGGACGCTCCGTTCAACATCGGCGCGGGCGACGGCGACCCGTCCGCCTTCCAGCGCATCAACAGCAAGGCGTTCCAGGCCGCCACGGTGCCGGAACCGCTGGCCGCGCAGGGCTGGCAGATCATCGACGAGTTCAACCGGGCCTTCTCCGGCGAGCCCGCCAGCGGCATCGTCGCACCTGTCCACATCACCACGGCCGCCAACAGCGACGCCGGCTCCTCCTGGGATCCGAAGGGCTACCGTGAGGCGTACCGGAAGCTCTGGGGCAAGTAGTCACCAGGTGACGGGCAGTTTCGCGAACCCGTCGGCGATCCTGCCCACCGTGCGCGGCAACTCCGCGGCGGGGACGGTCAGCCGCAGCTCTGGGAAGCGCTCGAACAGCCTGCTGAACACGGCGATCAGCTCGACTCTGGCCAGGCTGGCGCCGATGCAGAAGCGCGGCCCGTAGCCGAAGCTCAGATGCGGGTCCGTTTGCGGACGACTGATGTCGAACACGTCAGGATCCGGATAGACCCGCTCGTCCCGGTTGGCCACGCCTGGAAGGATCACCACCGCCTCGCCCCTGCGGATGGTCCGGCCGTCGACCTCGACCTCCTCGTGGGCGTACCTGGGCAGGCCGTGCAAACTCGTCACGACCATGCGCAGGATCTCCTCGACCGCCCCCGGCGCCAGCCCGGGATCGGCCTTGAGGAGCTCGAGCTGATCAGGGTTGGACAGCAGGAGCAGCACGCCGAAGTCGATGCGGTTGACCGTCGTCTCGTGCCCGGCGAACAGCAGCCCGCCGGCCAGCTCAGCGATCTTGCCGTCGTCGTCCAGCTCGCCCGCCAGGTCGGACAGCACGTCCTCGCCCGGCGCATGCCGCTTGCGCTCGATCAGGCCCGCCATGTACGCGCCCAGCTCCTCGCGGGCGGCCTGGCTCTTCTCGGGGTCCAGCATGTCGCCCATGCGGCTCGACACGCCGCCGAAGTAGTCCCTGTCCTCGTACGGCACGCCGAGCAGCTGGCAGATCACCAGCACCGGCAGCGGGAAGGACAGCTCGGCGTGCAGGTCCACCGGCGGCGTCAGCTTGGCGATGTGGTCGAGCCGCTCGTCGACCAGTGCGCCCACGTGCTCGGTGAGCGCCTTCATGCGGCGGGCCGAGAACGACGGCATGAAGAGCTTGCGCATGCGGTCGTGCTCGGCCTTCTCCGTGGTGATGTCGCCCTGCGGCCCGCCCAGCAGGGCCGAGGCCGACAACCGCGCGGCCTTGTCCGGCTCCGGATGCGAGCGTCCCAGCCTGCTGTCGTTGAACAGCTTGCGGGCGTCCTCGTAGCCGCTGACGAGCCAGACCTCGTCCCCCATGCGGGTGCGTACTTTGGCGATGCCCTCCTTGACCCGAAGCTCCCGGTAGGCCGGGGGCACCTCGAGGAGGTTGCTGCGTTCGAAGGGAATGACCGGAAGATCGCTCATAGAAGCATCCCGACTGCTTTGACAGTTTCCGCCCATACCCTGGGGAAGTCGGCGTGTGCCCGGTCTGCGATGTTGCGTTCTATCCCGACCAGCAGCCCGTATGTGAAGGTGTCCTCACCTGCCTGACGGGCGCTTTCCGCCTCCTTCGCCAACGTTTCCTGTGCGACCACGCCGTCCTGGTGCGTCCCCAGTACTTCCTGGATGTCCTCGGACAGCTTAGCCAGCTTGGCCATGTTCCTGCCGAGAGTGGGTTGCAGCGCTTCGGCGGTGTAACGGGCGCGTTTGGCCGCTTTGCGCACGTCGTGCATGGCGATCTCGCGGCGTTCGGGGTCCTCGATGGCCTGGGCGAAGTCGTACGCTCTGGTCACCCTGTTCCAGCCGTCCGCGGCGATGGCGCTGAGCCGCTCCTGTGCCGGCTTGGCCGCCGCCTTGCCCAGGTTCGGCTCGGCGATGAGCTCGTCGAGCGCGTTGAGGAGCGCGTAGTAGCGCTCGCCGCTGAGCGCGTCCTTGATCCGCAGGTACGACTCCTCCTCGCGTTTGAGGAGGTCCGAGCCGAGCCTGGTGTGGATGGGGCCGATGATCAGCTCGGGGGCCACGCGGGCGAGCAGCTTGGCGAACCTGGCCCTGGTCACCTCCAGGTCGCGAGCCTCGCCGAGCACGTTGCCGAGCCACTGCAGCTCCTCCTGGAGCTGCCCGGTGTCGACGACCACGGACTTGAACGCCTTCAGCGCGCTCCGCAGCCGGCGGCACGCCACGCGCATCTGGTGCACGGCGTCGTCCTCGGCCCGGCGTACCCGGGGATCCTGCGAGAGCAGGGCGGACACCTGGCTCGCCAGGTAGTCGACGACGGTCTCGCCGGCCGACCCGGGTACGGTGCGGGCTCGGGCGGGTGGGGCGGGTTCGAGCAGCTTGGCGAGTTTGCTGGTGGCATCAGAGGGAGTGGCGCCGGCCTTCCTGAGCCGTTTGCCGACCTTGGCCAGCAGCGCCTGCCTGGTGTCGTCGAGCAGCTCCGCCTCGACCTCGCGCCACCGCACGACCTTGACACCGGCGTCACCGTCTCCCGCGGCTCCATCCTCGGCTGGTTCGGCGGTTTTGTCTTCGGCCGAATCGCGCGCGTAGATGGTGCCCTTGACGCGGTCGTCCGCGATCTCGACCAACATGGTCCCACCGTCATGCAGGACCGTGACGCTTCTGCGGGTGTCCAGCTCGGCGACCACCTGGAGATCGGCGCCCCGGGTGTAGGCGCGGACGAGTTCGGCGAGTTCAGGAGGCACGATCTTGGTGCTGCGGGTGAGCGGATGAGTGATCTCCTGCCGCACGCCCTTCGCCTTGGGCAGCTTCAGGTGCCAGCCGGCGTCGTTGCCACCTCGTCGCCGCCTGAGCGTGACGCCTCGGGCGGCCAGCCGCAGGTCGGGCGTGTCATAGTAAAGGGCCACGAGCTGGTAGCTCTTCGGGCCTGCGACATCGGCCAGGCGGCTCAGGTCCGGAATCACATAATCCTGCGGAACGTCGAACTTGTCCTCGATCTCGATGCCCACTACGCCTCACAAGTGTCCGATTTCGGACAATGATGCCACCGTTAGGTAAACATCACACTAATTGCAGGAGCTCGATTCTGTTCCCGACCGGATCGGAGACATAGATCCGCCGATGACCTGGGAAACGGTCATCAGGGACCGCGTCAGGAAGCTTGGCGACGTACGCGTCGAGGTCGTCCACCAGGAAGGCCGGATGGGCCTTGCGTGCGGGCCTGAAGTCGTCCTCGATGCCGAGGTGGATCTCCACGCCGTCGCCCCTGAACCAGGCGCCGCCACGTTCGGCGAGTTTCGGCGGCTTTGACACCTCACGCAGACCGAGCACCCCCGCGTAGAAATCTCTGAGGAGTGGCTCGCTGCCTTTGGGCGCGGCGAGCTGGACGTGATGCAGCGCTTTGATCATTTCTGGGCCACTACGAAGATCCTCCTGAAGGGGAAGGGCGTGCCGTAGCGCCTGGCCGGATACGCCTGCGCGAGTGGCCCCGCCAGATCGGCCTTGAACCGCCGCTGCTCGTCCGGGTCCAGCCGATCGAGCAGCGGGCGCAGGGCGGTGCCGGAGACCCAGTCCAGCACCGGGTTCTCACCCTGGAGCACGTGCACGTACGTCGTCTCCCAGGCGTCCACCTGAGTGCCGCCCTGGTTGAGCAGGTCGAGGTATTCGGCGGGGTCGTCGACCGGGTTGCCTCTGATGACGTCGCTGAGCTTGTCGGACCAGGTCGGCGAGGCACACAGCTCGCGGATGGCGACGTGGCTCGGCGCGTCGAAGTTGCCCGGCACCTGAAAAGCCAGCCAGCCGCCCGGAGCCAGCTCCTCCATCCAGTGCTCCAGCACGTCGCGATGGGCGGGCACCCACTGGAGGACGGCGTTGGAGACGATCACGTCCATCGGCCGGTCCGGCCGCCAGGTGGCCACGTCGGCGACGGCGAACCTGGCGGAGGTCTCGAGCTGACGCGCCTTGGTGATCATCGCGGGCGAGGAGTCGAAGCCCTCGATCGTCGCGTTGGGCCAGCGATTGCCCAGCTCGACGGTGAGCTCCCCGCTGCCGCAGCCGGCGTCCACGACATAGTCGGGCTCGACCGCCCCCACTCTGGAGATCAGCTCGATGAACGGCCGCGACCGCTCGTCAGCGTAGACCGCGTAGGTTACCGGGTCCCAGATATCTCTTGACATGAAGATAATTGATATCGAGAGATATATCTCGATGTCAAGACAGTACACTTCTGTGTCATGACGGAGGATGCGAGAGACGAGGTCGACCGCCTCGTGGCGGCTTGGCGAGCGGAACGCCCCGACCTCGATGTCGAGCCGCTCCAGGTGCTCTCTAGAGTGTCACGACTCGCCAAGCATCTCGACAGGGCCCGCCGTGCCGCGTTCGCCGAGCACGATCTGGAGCCCTGGGAGTTCGACGTGCTGACGGCGCTGCGGCGCGCCGGAAAGCCGTACGAGCTCAGCCCCGGGGCGCTGCTCCGTGCCACATTGGTCACCTCGGGGACCATGACCAACCGTATCGACCGCCTCGCCCAGGCGGGGCTCGTCCGCCGGCGGCCCGATCCCGAGGATCGGCGCGGCGTGCTGGTGTCCCTGACGGACACGGGGCTGGCCCGCGTCGACGCCGCCTTCGCCGACCTGCTGCGGCGGGAACATGATCTGTTGTCCGGGCTGGAGCTGGGCGATCAGCGCGCCCTTGCCTCTCTCCTCCGCACGCTCCTCGCCCCCTTCGACTCTCCCCGCTGATCTGCGCCGTTATCCCGGCCAACGATGCGCTCGTAACGGCGAGGACTCCGTGAGCCTTCACGGCTGGCCACGCCATACGGAAACCAGCGTTGGCGCGACCGTAGGGGAGCACGACGCACGGCGCACGGACGACGCACGGACGCAGGGCTCACGGCTCACAGCTCATGGACGACGCAGGGCTCACGGCTCACGGCTCACGGCTCACGAGGACGCACGGCTCACGGGCGCAGGGGCGCACGGAACCAGGGGCGCACGGACACAGGGGACGCGACCGCACGGACGCAGGGGACGCGACCGTCACAGGAAGAGATGGGCGAGCGTCTGCGATTCCCTGTATCTGCCTGAGCATTTCCGGCAAATCGGGCGGGCGTGGCCGTGGCGGGCCGTCTGCGTACTGTCCCAGGGGGAGTACGGGGGTGGCCGCGACGCGGTGGAAGCCGGTCCGCTGGTGAGGATCGCGTGCAAGCCCTGCACGTCCCGCGGGTGGGCGGGTCGTCTGGGGTGCTTGGCCCGCCGGACGCTGTCCACCCCTGTTGGGGGGTGGGGCGGGCACCGTGCGCCGGTCGGGCACACGGCTGGAGGTCATCGAACTGTTCTTCGGGGTGCGGGTGGGGCGTTTCGGGGTGGGCCGGTTCTTGGCTCTGTCCCGGGCGGCTGGTCGGGGGTGCAGGTCGGTTCGGGTACGGTGGGCTCGGTGGGCGGCCCGGGTCGCCTTACGAGGGCGGCGGGCGCGGGCCACGTTCCCCTCCACCACCGCGGCGATACTGCGGGTCCCGGTGGTGCGGTCGGTGCGGGTAGCCTCCTGGCCGAGCAGGCCGCGCGCGAGGATGCGTTCGGCCGCCGCCCAGTCCCGATCACACGACAGCCCGCAGGCCGGGCACCAGGCCCACGCCCAGCCTCGCTCGGCGAGCCGGTCCGGGGCCGGGCAATGCCGCAGCATCGACGTGCCGTCGCCGCAGCGGGGGCAGTATTTGGAGGTGCCGCGCGCGGGGACGGTGACCACGGCGATGCTGTGCTTGGCCGCCAGGTGCTGGATCGCGTCCACGATCTGCCCGCGCACCTGCCCCGACAGCCGCGCGTTCGCCCGTCCCCGCCGCCCGCGTGCTTCCAGGGTGGCCAGGTTCTCCAGATAGATGACCGTCGCCCCGGCGGCGAGGGCCTGGTCGACTGCCCAGCGGGCCGCCGACCAGGCCAGCGCCTTGTTCAGGTGCCGGATGCGCGCGCACACCCGCTCATGCTCGACGCTGATGACCTCATACGCTGCGGCCAGCGCGGGGAAGCGGGGATCGGCGGGAGTGATACCGGCCAGCAGCCGCTCCTGGTGTTTGCGTTTGGCGGCCAGGTGCTCGCGCTCGGCCCGCAGCCGGTGCAGCTTGGCCGACACGCCGCTCGCGTCGTAGGCCAGCGGCCGCCCATCGGTGACCACCCGGCCCTCGGCCGTCAGATACCCGACCGCGCCGGTCAGCAGCGTATGGATGCCCCAGTCGAAGCCGCACCCGATCACATGACCGGTGGCCGGCGCGAAGCCGATCGGGATCTGGAACGGCAGATCCACACGCACCCGCCCCTTGACCACCCGCAGGGTAGGGGCGCACAACTTCGCCTCCGCAGGCACCGTCGGCGGCAGGGCGATCGGCAACACATGCCAAGCCCAATCCCTGGCCGAGGCCGGGGACGCGGTCAGGGGCAGCTTCACCCGCAACCGGGCGCCGTGCTCACCGGTGCGCTCCAAGGTGGCCAGTTGCCGGTCGGCCGCGGCCAGCACGATCTGCGCCGCACACGCAGGAGGCCCCTCCAACTCGGTCAGATCAGCCGGCAGCACACCGTCGTGCGCGTCACGGTAGGCGCGAACCTGACGCGTGCGATTACGGATCTCCGCCGCGCCTGCCCCATCCGGCAGCACCGCCCGCAACGCCGCCCATTCCGCCTCGGTGCGCCTGCCCGGCTCGCGCGGCCAGGTCGCCACGATCGCCGCCACCAGCTCGCGGCGGTGCAACGCCAGCCGCAACAAACGGGCCGCCTGCTCCTGCGCACACCGCAGCACCCGATCACACACATGCACGCCCGCAGCCGGACTCACGCCCCAGCCCAGCCTACGCACAGCCATCCAGCCCTTGGCCGGCAACACCCGCCCGTCCAACCCCACCCCAGACGCCAGGGCATCCAGATCCGCCGCACTCCACCGGCCGGCCACGATATCGGCGGTCAGCTCCCCCGCCAGGCCGGTCAACCAGGCCACCCGCTCGGCCAGCAGCGGCTGCGGGACGACCTGACCGGTCTGCTCCACGATCGCCCGATGGGCGGTACAGGTCGCCGTCGCGGTGAGCCTGCTCATGCACCCACCACCGCCCCCGCCTCGCTCAGGCCGAGTCTGACCAGTCGCACCGGGATCGGCCGGCATTCGGCCATGCTCGACGACCGGCACGCCCGCATACCCGGCACCCCCAGCCCGCTCCGGCCTTCACCGTCAGTGACCGTAAGACTACCAACATTTGGCCCTGGCGGGTAGAACAAGTGAACGACTTCATGCCCACCTCACCCTCACCTGCCTGGCCAGAACCGGGCACTGCCCGCCGCATCGCGGGCGTAAGGGCTCACCTCAGCGGCGTCGCCAGACGACCAGATCGGCGGGCACCTCACCAACGCCTACCGGCCGGGCTAGATGATCACGCACGGGGTCTGACTGTCGCCTCCAAACCGAAGAGCGCCACCACGAGATCACGGCAGACGCTTAGGCTTTCATAGCGAATATGACAAGCAGTCCATACCCTGGGGGGAGATCGCGCCAGAAGGCGCCGGTGAGGTCAGTCGCCGAGGCGGTCGGCCAGGTCGAGCCACTCCGATTCGACAGTGTCCTTCTGGGCCGTGATCTCGCGTAGTTCGGCGTCCAGGGCGCCCAGCTTGGCGTAGTCGCTGGCCGCCTCGGCCATGGCGGTGTGGAGGCGGGCCTCCTGGTCGGTCAGCCTGTCGAGCTGACGTTCCAGGCGGTTGAGCTCCTTGCGGAGCTCCCGCTCCTCCTTGGTCGACAGCCCGGACGGCAGCTGGCCGGACGCCGGCCCTGCGGTCGGACTCGGCCTTGGCCCGCCACTGACATCGGCAGAAACGGACACGCCGCCCGTCGCGGTCGCGGAGGCCAGGCGGGCGGTCATGGCGGTGCCCGCCGCGCGTCGTTCCAGGTATTCGTCCACCCCGCCGGGCAGCAGCGACAGCCTGCCATCGCCCAGCAGCGCGACGGAGCGGTCGGTCACCCGCTCCAGGAAGTAGCGGTCGTGGCTCACCAGGATCAGCGTGCCGGGCCAGCCGTCCAGCAGGTCTTCCAGCTCGTTGAGCGTCTCGATGTCGAGGTCGTTGGTCGGCTCGTCGAGCAGCAGGACGTTGGGGTCGTCCATGAGCAATCTGAGCAGCTGGAGCCGGCGGCGTTCGCCACCGGACAGGTCGCCGATGACCTTCCACTGCGCGTCACCGCGGAAGCCCAGGCGTTCGAGGAGCTGGGAGGCGGTCCATTCCCTCTTGCCGAGCTGGAGGTATTTGCGCACTTCCTCGACCGACTCCAGCACCCGCCGCGTCGGATCGAGCTCGGCCAGCTCCTGGGACAGGTGCGCGAGACGTACGGTCTTGCCCCTGACCACGCGGCCGGAGTCGGGCTTGATCGTGTCGGCGAGCAGCCGCAACACCGACGACTTACCTGACCCGTTGACCCCGATCAGCCCGATGCGGTCGCCCGGCCCGAACTGCCACGTGCAGCGGTCGAGCACCAGCGGCCCGGTGCCCGGCCCGCCCGCGTGCAGGGTGATGTCCTCGAGGTCGTACACGGTCTTGCCCAGCCGTGCCGCGGCGAACCGCATCAGCTCGACGGCCTCTCGCGGCGGCGGCTCGTTCGCGATCAGCGCCTGGGCGGCCTCGATGCGGAACTTCGGCTTGGATGTGCGGGCGGGCGGACCGCGGCGCAGCCAGGCGATCTCCTTGCGCATGAGGTTTTGGCGGCGGTCCTCGGCGGCCTGGGCGATGCGCGCCCGCTCGGCCTTGGCGAGCACGTAGGCGGCGTAGCCTCCTTCGTAGCGCTCGACGCGCCCGTCCACGACCTCCCACGTGCGGGTGGAGACGGCGTCGAGGAACCATCGGTCGTGCGTCACCACGAGCAGCGCGCTCTTCATGGCCGCCACATGCCCGGCCAGCCACGCGATGGCCTCGATGTCGAGGTGGTTGGTGGGCTCGTCCAGCATGATCAGGTCGTGCTCGTCGATGAGCAGCTTCGCCAGCGCCGTACGCCTGCGCTCGCCACCCGACAGGTCGCCGGTCTTGGCGTCGAGGTCGAGGTCGCCGATGAGGTTGGCCAGGATCTCCCGAACCCGCTGATCCCCGGCCCACTCGTGCTCGGCCATCCCGCCCATGACGGTCTCTCGTATGGTGGCGGCCGGATCGAGGGTGTCCTGCTGGGAGAGGAAACCGACCCGCAGTCCACGGGTGTGCGTGACACGACCGCTGTCGGGGCGCACATCTCCCGCGATGACGGACATCAGGGTCGTCTTGCCGCCCCCGTTGCGCCCGACGACGCCGATCCGCTCCCCGGCCTCAACGCCGAGGGACACGTCGCTGAGGAGCGGCTTAGGCCCGTAGGCATGGGAAACCGACTCAAGATTGACCAGATTCATGACTTGTCCAGGGTATAGGCTCCCCGGCCACACCCCGTCCGCCCTCGATGCGGCCCAACACAGCCCCGAGGCACCGCATGGCAGGCAAGGGTCGCTGGGCCGGCCCAGCAGGCACCCCCCGAAAAGGGCCTGGCGCGGCAGACACCCCCGACAAGGCCTGGCGCGACAGGCACCCCGACAAGCAGACAGGGTCGACGTGCGCACGAACCACGGCGGATTGCTCGCCTCAGGAGCTGATCCGTCGCCTGGGATGGCGGAGCCGGCCGGAGGCCACCGGATCGCGGTGGTGGGGCGAGTCCTGCGTTGATGTGGTGCGGTGGGGCTCGTGCGTTCTTCCGGGCGGTTGGTGGAGCACCGATCAGATGAGGGTGGCGCCGCGGACGGGGCCGTGGGCGGAGACGGCGGTGTGGGTGGCGCCCGTGGTTGTCAGGCTGAGGGCCAGATCCCGGGCGTGGAGGGCGTCGATGGCCAGGAAAGCGCAGGTGGGGCCGGAGCCGGAGACGATCGCACCCAGGGCTCCGTGCTGGCGGCCGGCGTCCAAGGTCGGCGCCAGCTCTGGGCGGAGGTTGAGTGCGGCGGGCTGGAGGTCGTTGCTCAGGTGAGCGCCCAGAGCGTAGGCGTCGCCGGTGCCCAAGGCCTCCAGGAGCGAGTCGTTCAGTTGGGGCCAGGGCACTTCGGCCGCCTCGGCGGCACGGAGCCGGTCACATTCGGCGTAAACACTGGGCGTGGACAGACCTCCGTCGGCCAGGGCGAACACCCAGTGGAACGTGCCGCCGGTGGGGAGCTCGCTCAGCTGCTCGCCCCGGCCGGTGCCGACCGCGGTGCCGCCGAGCAGGGAGAACGGCACATCACTGCCAAGATCTCCGGCGATCTCCATGAGGTCGTCGAAGGGCAGGCCCAGCCCCCAGAGCTCGTTGCAGGCGACGAGAGCTCCAGCGGCGTCCGCGCTGCCGCCGGCCATCCCGCCCGCGACCGGGATGGACTTGTGGATGATCAGGTCGGCGCCGTAGGTGCGTCCCGCGTGCTTGGCGAGCGCGCGGGCGGCCCGGATCGCCAGGTTGCTGTCGTCGACCGGCACCTGGTCGGACCATTTCCCGGTAACCGACACCGAGATGGACTCGGACTCCTTCGCCACCACCTCATCGAAGATCGACACTGCGTGGAAGACGTTGACCAGGTCGTGGTAGCCGTCGTCCCGGAGCGGGCCGACAGAAAGCTGCACGTTGACCTTGGCTGGCACACGCACGGTCACCGAACTCATCGATCTTGCGCCACTCTCATCACTTGCCGGGGTCAAGGACACTAGATGCTATCGGGGCACGCCGCCCTGACATGCGGTTCTCGCAATATGCCCCAGGGAACGGCCCATTCGCCAACACACAGAGTCAGTAGATGGGTGTTTGCCCCATGACTGACTGGTGACGAAGAGTAGCCTCACCGCCTTTGGTGGAGTCCGGGCTTCTTTCCTTCCGTTCGGTGCGGTACGGCAAGCTTGAGCGTGACATGGATGGGTTGGTGCTTGGAGGGCGCATTGTCGGAGGTCACGGTTGTCGAGGTGGCTCAGTCGTCAGGGTCCGGATCGCGGACGAGGGAGCGACTTCGGGAAGGGGCGCGGCTGGTCGCCGACATGGTGGAGGCCGATCGGCGGGTGCGGGTCGAGGTTGACGATGACAGCCTTGTGGTGACGGCTTCCCGGGTTCGAGCGGCGATTGCGGATGGGCGCGGGCTGGTGGTCGCTGTCGGTGGGGACTGTGGGGTTGAGCTCGAGCCAGTGGCGGCGGCCAGGAAGCGGTATGGGGATCGGCTGGTCGTGGTCTGGTTTGATGCGCATGCGGATTTGAACACGCCGAACTCCTCACCTTCTGGCGCTTATCACGGGATGGTTCTGCGGGCGTTGACCGGGGAGGGGCCTGAGGGGCTGGTGCCGGACACGCCCCTGGATCCGGGGCGGATCGTGCTGGCGGGCGTGCGGGATCTCGATCCTGCGGAGGCGGACTTCATTGCTGCCATGGGCATTCCCCTGGTGGATGCGGAGGCGGGAGGCGATGCTGCAGCCGTCGCGCTCGTGGAAGCGATAGAAGGTGCTGTCGCGTCCGCTTCCGCCGGTCCCGGTGACGCCGTCGTCTATGTGCATGTCGACTTCGACGTGCTCGATCCGGAGGTCTTCCGGAGTGTGGGGAGTCCTGCGCCAGGAGGGCTGCATCCTGAGCGGCTCCTGTCCTTGGTGACCGCCATTGCCGAGCGGTTCGAGGTGGTTGGGCTTGGACTCATGGAGTATGAGCCCGCCCGGCATGAAGATCGGGAGTTGCTGTCCGGACTCGTGGCCGGGTTGGTGAATGCCTGTGCCGGTCGGCGGGCTCAGCCTGGGCGTACGGCGCCTCGGTAGGCGGCGCGGTAGTAGGGCGATCTGAGAAAGTCGGTCTTCTTGACCACGTCGCCGGTCTTGGGGGCGTGGATCATTCGTCCTCCGCCCAAGTAGAGGGCGACATGGGTGGGGTCACCTGTGCCACCGCCGAAGAAGAGCAGGTCACCAACCCGGCGGGCGTGGGGTGCGATCCTGCGGCCCTGGCGGAACTGGGCGCCCGTGTAGTGGGTCAGGGTCACCCCCGCTCTGGACCAGGCGTAGAGGGTCAGGCCGCTGCAGTCGAAGCCTCTGGTGTTCGCTCCTCGGCCTATGCCGAGGGTGGGCCCTTTCGCTGACCCTCCTCCCCAGGAGAAGGAGACGCCTAGTTGGTCGAGCGCAGCGGAGGCCGCGATGGCGCCAAGGGTGGTCTTGTCCTTCCTTTCCCTCTTCGGTTTCTTCTGTCTTTTCGGCTTCGGTTCCTGCTCCTGCGGGAGCGAGATTTGGGTTGCCGTGTCGGGGCCGGCGGTGGGGACCGCTGTGCCGGGGAGGGGGGTGAACGTGGCGAAGAAGCCGCTCGTGAACGTGAGCGAGAGGAGGGCGAAGGGGTGCGTCATGGGAGGCCTTCCGGGGTCCGTCCGTGGTGGGTGGATGAGGAAGGCCAGCATCGTGCGGGGAGGCTGAGTGTCGAGGGGCAGAACGTGGTTCTGTGGAGGACGTTGGGTTTTCCACAATCAGGGGGTTGACCTGGGGTTTTAGGGCTAGGCTGCCCCGTGTTCGCCCGCTTGGCCCGCGAGTGGCCCGTCGTTTCCGTTTTCGCAGGTCAGGGCACGATCGATGATCGTTCCGCCGGACAGGGCCGCCTCGATCTTCGCGTTCGCGGCGTCTTCGCCGCCCTTGATCCAATGGGCGTAGGTACTCAGCAGGTTCGGATGGAGTGGCCCAGCCGCCGTGCGACCTCTGCAGGGTCCACGCCCGCCGCGATCAGCATGCTGGCGTTCGCGTGCCGCAGGTCATAGGGCCGTCTGGCGACGGCGGAAGCGTGCTCAGCGGGGCTCAGCGCGGCTTTGCGGGCACGTCGCCAGACCGATTGATACACCTGACCGGGCACTTTGCCCTGGTCGGGGCCGTCGTAGAACAGCCGTCCATCGGGAGCTGGGGGGTAGGTCAGCAGGTGAAGGCGCAGGATCACGACCAGTTCCGTGGGGATGGGAACGGGGCGGACCGTCTTGGTACTGCGGTGTTTGAGCCCGCGCGTGTCGTGTCGTTCGCCGTCGTCGGTCCACAGTTCGCCGACATCGGGGGAGGCACCTTCCAGGGTGATGCTGCCCAGCCGCCGCCCATGGGCAGGTGGCACTGTTGGACCTTCAGGTCCAAGACCCGAGCAATGATCGAAACCTGTGGATCTGACGGGAAGGGTGTACCTTCCCGAATCATCTGATCATGGTTTCGAGATAGGCCGACGCGCCAACGTCGGTCGGGAAGGCACACCCGTGCCGCTTACCGTAGTGC